>CAISGR010000283.1 GCA_903884945.1 uncultured bacterium | reverse complement strand
TTGGTTTAGCCGTTCTCCCGACCGACTTGAGCGGGCCGCCGTAGTGGCAACCGCAGCCATCCTCGCGCATAGCCTGGTGGATTATCCCGCTCGAACCGCTGCGATCGCTGCGATCCTGGCGGCAGGTCTGGCGCTGATGGCACCGAAGCCAATCGAAGTTGAGCAGGAGTCGATAACGGGTGGGCGTCATCTCAAGGTCGAATGATCGCCTCGACAGGGGCTCTTCGCGTGATCGGAAGGGTACGCCAGTTACTTCGTTGCGGGCACAGGCGGATCGCCCCCTACGACGGACCGCGAACCTGACGCTATCATGATCGCGCAATTCGACGTCAACACGATCTGGCGCCGCAAATTCGGCCAGGCACTGCAGCGACGGCTTCCGGAAACGCTGCTGTTCGCACCGCATGGCCTTCAGGCGCCGAAAGGTGATCGGATCGAGGGCGCGGTTCCGGTGACACTCCCGCCAGGATGGGCGAGCCGAACCTCCAGTCTCGCGATGCCAATTCTTGCCCATCGGGCCCGGGCGATCGCCCGACACCGCGGCGGCACCATCGACATGGCGATCTTCTCTTCCTTTCACTATCTGCCGCTGGCCAGGAGCATGCGGGGTGAAGCGCAGCTCGTCTATTATTGCTCGGATGACTATCGCGGCTATGCCGGATGGGGCGGTGATGCGGCTATCGCGCGAGAAGCGGAATTGTGTCGGATGGCGTCTCTCTCGGTGTTCGTGAGCGCTGCTCTACGGAATCGCGCGATCGCGGAATATGAGCTGGATCCAGCCACCTGCATCGTGGCACCAAACGCATCGGAGCAGCGGTTCACCGAGGCTCTGCCCAAGCCCGCCGAACTCGCGGCCTTGCCCGGCCCGGTCTTCGGTACGGTCGGCGTTTTCAACGATCGCATCGACTTTGCCTTCCTGGAACGGGTAGCGAACCACCCCGAGGTGGGATCGCTCGCGCTGGTGGGGCCGTTGCAAGATTGCCCGGATGGCGACGGCGCCATCAAGCGCCTCCGTGAGAATCCAAAAGTCCACTGGATGGGAGCAAAATCCCACGACGAAATCCACACATGGATGGCCGGCATGGACGTCGCGGTAATTCCCTATGCAAAGACCCAGCTCAACCATTTCTGTTCGCCAATGCGGCTCTGGGATCATCTCGCGATCGGCCAGCCGATTCTCGCTACCGATGCCTGCGACCAGATCGCGCGGCAGAGCGGGGTTTTTGTCGTCCGCCGCGGCGACGAGCTTGATCAGACGATCAGCTCTGTTAAGACAGCGGCCGAGGGCGGTCGGCATCCGCAACTCGAAAGCTGGGACGACCGGGTGGCACTGCTAGTGCCTTGGATTAGTTAGGAAGTTTCGCTTTGGTCGCTGAAAAGATACGCAGGCTGATGTCATGGCATGCCGCGACCCGAGCCCCGTTCAGTGGCGCGCTGTACACCTTCTGCCGCCGCTATGTGATGGCGTGGAGCAACGCGGAGGTCGATATTGACCTCAATGGCGAACGGTGGCTGGTCGAAACCATTGCGAAACGTGCGCCATCCGAAGATGCCGTGTTCCTGGACGTTGGCGCGAATGTCGGTGACTGGAGCCGCCTCGTTGTCGACAACGCGCCCGAGGCCCGGCTGATTGCATTCGAGCCCGTTCCACCGGTCCGCGCGCTCCTGACTGCCAATCTCTCAGGCAGCAAGGCTGAGATTCTTCCCTTCGCTTTGTCCGACCAGACCGGCACGGTCGAGATCAATTATTCGCCCGGCAACTCGCATTTCTCTTCGATCGAGACCGTCGGTCAGGATGTCCAGTCGGATAGTCAGGTAGTCGAGGTGGAACGCCGGACTGGTGACGATATCTGCGCGGAGCGAGGCGTTGCCCATATTCGCTTCCTCAAGGTCGACACCGAAGGCCATGATCTCAAGGTCATCGAAGGCTTTCGAAAGATGCTCGACGCGTCGCAAATCGATGTGATCCAGTTCGAATATAACTATATGTCGATCTTCTCTCGGACGTTCCTGCGCGATTTTTTCGCGGCACTCACCCCCGGCATGCGGATCGGCCGCTTGTTGCGCGACAGGGTCGAGTATTTTGAGTATGTGCCGGCGCTGGACAATTTCATTCAGGCGAATTTCATCGCCGTCCGGTCCGAGCTCGCGGAGGGCGAATTCTCCTTCCTGGCCCGGCCCGGATCTACGGCACGTCAAGCGAGACTCTCATGAGTACGTCCCTGATCATCCTGACATGCGTCATTATGGCGCTGGGTGTGGTGCCCTTCCTGAAGCCCAGCACCGTGTTCGAATACCCGTATGTCGTCGGCATGTTCCTGTTCGTGTGGTTTCTTCCACAGGCATGGGCAGTCGAGCGCATGGGACTCGCCGGCGGTTTCGATCCGACACTCGCCTGGAACTATATTACGATGTGTCTTGTGTTTCTCGTCTGCGGTTACGCGCTCGGGCGACGCATGAACGTACAGAGCATCATGTCGAAGCGTGCGGAAATCTCGGCAATGTACAGCGAGAAGCGCATGGCGCAGGCCTGCGTCGTATTGATCGCAATAGGCTCCGCCGCCTACATCATGATGTCTCGCATGGCGGAAACAACCACGGGGCAGTGGTCCGGTGTAATCGTCGTCTACGCGACCCTCGCAGTCTGCCTCGTCTTCGGGGCAGCTTTGACGTTTCTGATTTACTTGAGGACAAAAGACAAGTTCGCGCTTTTTTTGTTTGGCGTAGCAACTGCCGTGTTCGCTCCAGTCCTCTTCATCGCCATCAAGCGAGAATTTATTTTCGAATTTTCGATCATTATCTTCGGAAGTCTCTTTCTTGTTAAAAAAATCGTGCCGCCACGCATTCTGCTGGTGGCGGGATGTCTGATCGGAGCGTTCATCGTAAACAACGCAGGCACACTGCGCGGGTATGTCAAGACGAACGACTCCTCGCTGATCGGCGCTATGACATCGAAAGATCTCTACCAGTTGTCGGAGGAGACTGCCGGTAAACAGACGGAGATGGCACCAGAAGTGAATGGCGCCGTGACAGACATCGCGATTGCCATTGAAATTGGTGATTATCACCCGTTCACGTCGATCGCCAACGGTATGGTCTCTCGGTATTTTCCCGCCTTCCTTTTTGGTCGGGACGCGAAAAACTGGCTCATGTTCAAGGGCGCGGACGATAATCCGATGCGCAATCGCTATTTCGCGAATGGCGCCACCCGGACTGGCTTCTCGGATACTTTCCTCGACTTCTGGTACTTCGGCGTGTTCGCGTTCATGTTCCTCGGCTTTTTTTACGGATGGACATTGAACATGGCGCTGGCTGGCGGCCTCAGAGGACAGTATCTTTATGTTTCGATGCTCGGGACTGGCCTGCATGCCATCACCCACTCTTTTGCCGAGTTTGCGGCTTCGCTGCCTTTTCTCTGGCTCGTTGTCTGGCTACCGTTCCGCTACTCCCGGATCACGCCAGCCGAGAGCAAGCGCTTGTTTCAGCCTTTGACGCCACAGACAGGGTCGTAAGCCCGGTGCGCGAACGCCTGGTGCTGATGCTCGATGGGTTCATTGGGGTCGATTGACGGTGCGGGCAATTTTGATTCAGCCAGGCGCTCGTCACGGATATGCTCTTGCGCGCTTTCTGCATGAAGCGGGCGCGCTACAGCGACTCTATACCGATTTCGCGGCCGCTCGTGGGTCGCTCAAGCATCAATTGCTGAAGGCCGCACTTGCCAGCGGCAGAGGCAGGTCGCTCTCTCGCCGCGTGGTCGACGACCTTCCGTCTTCTGCCGTGCGAGGGCTCTCACCCGCGGCACTTCTGGCAAAGGCGCGCACTCCCGATCGACCGGAACATTGGAATTTCCTCGCAAGCGACCTGCGAGAGGCTGACGTGGTCTATTCGCAATATTATGCAGGCGGCAGCCAATTCGAGGAGTTGACGGCGGGCGGTGCCCGCTTCGTGTCAGACGTCTTCATTATGCCGTCGGCCCATCGCATCGTTAACCGCGAAATTGAGAGATTTCCCGACTGGCAGGAGGTTCCATTCTCACCTGAAGCGGGAAAGGAACTCGATGCGGTGAGCATGGCCATGATAGAACGATCCGATGGCCTTTTCTGCCCCTCGCAAAGCGTGATCGACGACGTCGCGACCTATCTTCCTTCTGCCCGCTCGAAATGCCGTTTGGTGCGGTACGGCTCAAGCTTGGGTTTTCCGGAGCCAAACGAGCCGATCCCAAAGCGTGTCCTGTTTGCCGGATCGGTCCAGTTGCGCAAAGGTGCGCAGTATCTCGCCCTCGCTGCATCGAAGATTGCGGCAATGGATTCATCGGTTCGCTTCATTTTTGCCGGCGGCTTCTCAGCCGGGGCGGCAGCGCAGCTTACCGGATCCAACATCGAACTGCTCGGCCACGTATCGAGAGAGCGGATGCGGTCCGAATATCTCCGCGCCGACATTCTAGCCTTCCCGTCGCTGGCGGAGGGATCGGCTGGCGTCGTTCTGGAAGCGATGTCCGCCGGGGTACCTATC
>CAISGR010000282.1 GCA_903884945.1 uncultured bacterium | reverse complement strand
TGGTGGTGGTGAAGGACGGCAAGGTCGTGACCCAGCGCGGCTATGGCTATGCCGACATGAAGACGCGCAAGCCGGTCGATCCCGACAACACGCTGTTTCGGCCGGGCTCGATCTCCAAGCTCTTCACCTGGACCGCCGTCATGCAGCAGGTCCAGGCCGGCAAGCTCGATCTCGACCGCGACATCAACGACTATCTCGATTTCAGGATTCCGCCCGCCTTCGGCAAGCCGATCACGCTGCGCAACCTCATGACGCATACCGGCGGGTTCGAGGAGACGGCGAAATATCTGATCGCCACCGATCCGGCACAGATGAAATCGCTCGAGGCGTCGCTCAAGCGCTCGGTGCCGACCCGCATCTATGCGCCGGGCAGCACGGCGTCCTATTCCAACTATGGCGCATCGCTTGCCGGCTATATCGTCCAGCGTGTGTCGGGCGAGCCGTTCGAGGCCTATGTCCAGCGCCACATCTTCGCACCGCTCGGCATGGCGCAGTCGAGCTTCGTGCAGCCCCTGCCGGCGGCGCTCGCGCCGAAGCTGTCCAAGGGCTATATCGTCGCTTCGGGCGACCCCCAGGCCTATGAGATCATCCCGATGTCACCCGCCGGGGCCTTGTCGGCGACCGGCGACGACATGGCGAAGTTCATGATCGCGCATCTCTCCGCGAACAATCCGCTGCTGGACCACAAGACGGCGGCCCTGATGTATGCGACCGCCAATACCCCGATCCCCGGCATGCCCGGCATGGCGCTCGGCTTCTATCATGAGGACCGCAACGGCCTGAACATCATCGGCCATGGCGGGGATACCGACTGGTTCCATTCGGACCTGCACCTCTATCTCGACAAGGGCGTCGGGCTGTACCTGTCGTTCAACAGCGCGGGCAAGGATGGTGCGGCGCACATCCTGCGCGAGCGCATGTTCGACAGCTTCACCGATCGCTATTTCCCGCAAAATCCGTCTCCGCTCCCGACGCTTGCCACCGCGGCGGAACATGGCCGTGCGATGGCCGGCCATTATGTCAGCAGCCGCGGCTCGACCACCAACTGGCTGCGGATCGTCAATCTGATCGGCCAGGCCGATGTGACGGTGAATGACGACGGCACGATCACCGTTTCCGCCCTGACCAACGCCGCCGGCGTGCCCAAGCGCTGGCGCGAGACGGCGCCGTGGCAATGGCAGGAAGTCGGGGGTGAGGATCGCCTCGGCGCCATGGTGAAGGACGGCAAGGTAACGGCCTTCGCGCCGCGCGGCTTTGCCCCGATCATCCTGTTCGTGCCCGCCTCGACCGGCATGAACGCGGGCTGGATCATGCCCGTCCTGCTGGCGGCGCTGGCGGTGATGCTGGTGGCGGCACTGGGCTGGCCGGTGGTGGCGCTGACCCGCCGCCTCTACAAATATCGCCCGGCGATCGCCGGGCGGCCGCTGCTGCTGTACCGTGCGACCCGCCTTACCGCCTGGCTGATGCTGATCGTGGCCGCCGGCTGGATGGGCATGATCGCGGCGCTGAGCGCCGATGTCGCCAATTTCGACGGGCGGCTCGATATCTGGATGCGCGTGCTGCAATTGCTGTCGCTTGCCGCCATTGTCGGCACCGTGCTGGCGGTCTGGAATGTCCGCGTGGTCGCGACGGGCCCCGAGCGGCGGCGTCTCGCGACGGCCTGGGCGGCGATCATCGCCCTTTCCGCGCTGTTCCTCGTCTGGGTGATGATCGACATGCGCACGCTGACGCTCAGCCTGAACTTCTGACCGGCATGACATCCGGCACGCCTGCCGTACGGACGGAATCGCCGGTGCGGCAGGCGCGGACGCTGTTCGGCCACCCGCCCGGCCTGACCGTGCTGTTCATGACCCAGATGTGGGCGGAGTTCTCCTATTTCGGGCTGCAGGCGCTGCTCGTCTATTACATGACGCAGCATCTCGGATTCGGTCAGGCCAAATCGTCGCTGATCTACGGCGCCTATGGGGCGGCGGCCTTCTTCAGCCCGTTCTTCGGCGGGATCGTCGCCGATCGCTGGCTGGGCCGCACCCGCAGCGTCGTGATCGGCGGGCTGCTGATGATGTGCGGCCATTTCGCGATGGCGTTCGAGGCCCTGCTGTTCCCGGCGCTGGCGCTGGTTGCGATCGGCAACGGGCTGTTCATCCCGCCGCTGGCGGTGCAGGTCGGCGACCTCTACGCCGACAGCGATCCGCGCCAGGCCCAGGCATTCAGCGCCTATTATATGGGCATCAACCTAGGCGGCCTGCTCGCGCCGCTGGTGTGCGGCACGCTCGGCGAGCTCTATGGCTGGCATTGGGGCTTCGCCGCGGCGGGCTTCGGGATGCTCGCCGGGCTGGCGGTGTACCTCCGCTTCCGGCACCTGCTGCCGAAGGATCCGCCGAGCCGGTCGCAGACCCGGCCGGGCGCGCGCATCGGCCTGAGCGCGCCGGACTGGCGCAACCTGCGCCTGCTGGTCGCGATCATCGCCGTCGTGGTGATGTTCCGGGTCGGCTACGAGCAGAGCGGCAACGTCATCGCGCTCTGGGTCGAGCACCAGACCGACCGGCACATTGCGATCCTCGGCTCCCGTCTCGAGGTTCCCGCGACCTGGTTCCAGTCGATCAACCCGTTGCTGATCATCCTGCTGACGCCGCTGCTGATGCGCTTCTGGGCGCGGCGCGCGGCCCGGCGCGGCCCGGCCAATCTGCTCGCGCGGATGAGCCTGGGGTGCCTGATCGCGAGCCTGTCGATGGTCGTGATGGTCGTCGCGGCCATGGTGCATGCAGCGAGCGGCCAGCCGGTCGGGGCCGGATGGGTGACGACCTATTTCATCCTGCTGACGATCGGCGAGCTGCTGGTGATCCCGGTCGGCCTGACGCTGGTCGGCGCGCTTTCCCCGGTGCAGGTCGCGGCGATGGCGATGGGCGCCTGGTATATCGCCAAGTTCCTCGGCAGCCTGCTCGCCGGGGCGATGGGCGCCTATTGGGGCGTGATCCCCGCGGCATGGTTCTTCGGGATCGGGGCGCTGTCCGTGCTGGTCGCCGCGCTGTTCCTGTTCGGGCTGAGCAGGGCGCGGCCGATCAGGATCGGCTGACCGATCACGGCGAAGCGAAGTTCGCGGCTATGGCGCGCGCGACGCGCCCACGCTACAGATCAGATAGGAGATCAGATAGGATCCTGGGAGCGCTGAAGCGATGACGATTTGGGCATATCGGGCGACGGCCGTTTCGGCGGCGCTGTTTCTGGGCGGGAGCGCCATGGCGGCACCGCAGGCAGCGGATTGCCGGGCGATCGCCGACCCGACCGCACGGCTGGCCTGTTACGATCGGCAGGCCGGAACCTATCCCAGCGCCGAGGCAGCCGATCGCGCCGAGCCCGAACCATACCGGCGCCCCGCCACCGGCCCGTCGGCGCTGGCCCCGACCCCGGGATCACCGGCTGCGGCGCCGGCCGCGGTCCAGATCGATCCGAATCGCGACTTCAACAGCAGCATCGTTTCGGTATCGCGGCTGTCCAACGGGTTCTACGCGCTCGGCCTCGCCAATGGCAGCGTGTGGCATATGACCGCGATCGGCCAGCCGCCCAGGGTCGGCGAGGCGATCCATCACCGGCGCACCTTTGTCGGCACGCATTATTTCGACATCAAGTCGCGTGCCCGCCCGCTGACGGTGCGGCCGACCAACTGACGGCGGGGCGGCGTCGAAGCGACGCCATGGTGAACGCCCCATGCACCTGACTATAGGTGCAAATCCGGCGCCATCTCGGTTTGCGCGCCCACCGGGGCGGACGTAGCGTCGAGGCCAGGGCAGCGCGCCGCGTGACGGCATCCGCACGGCCCGATCGGTGGGGATACCGGCGCCGGCGCGGTACCATCCGTGGCGGCCGGCGGGGGCCGGATCATGACACTCGACGAGATCAAGCAAGCCTTGCAGCCCTGTTTCTCGGGCACTGTCTTCACCGGGCCGGACACGCTCTTCGGATCGGCGACGCTGAAGAGCGTCTTCGACACCGCGTTGCCCGGGGCGCAGCTGGTCATCGACGGCACGCTGACCGAAACCGCCACCGACGTGGTGATCAGCGGCACCGGGCAGGGGCCGTTCGCCGGGATGCAGGTGACGGCGACCTTCACCCCGTCCGGCAGCGACGTCGCGCTGGTCGCGACCGGCACCAGCGCGGGCGACGGCGACTGGGCCTTCGCCGCTGCCTATCCGAGCCTCGCCGGCAGCGTGCTCGCCGACCTGACCGTGCTCGCCGGCGCCTCGCTGATCCTCACCACCATCACCAGCAGCCAGCATCCGGCCGGCCTCGGCTTCATGGGCGATGTATCGGTCGGGGGCGCACTGCTGCAGGCGGCGAAGTTCGTCGGATCGGTGCCGAGCCTCGCCTTTGCCGGGCCGATCATCATGGCTGCGGACGCGCCGGTCTTCACGCTGGTCGCGCCGATCGCCCAGCCCTTCACGCTCGGGCCGCTCGTCAGCCTGGCGCTCACCGCCAATCTCGATGCGTCCAAGACGCCGGCGGTGGCGATCGTCACCACCGTGGCGGTGACGGTGAACGGCAGCGCGACCAACCTGCCGGCCGCGATCGTCTTCAACGGGGATCCGACGCTTCACCTGATCGTGACTGCGCCCGGCGGCGCGAGCGTCGCGATCGCCGATCTCGTGCCGCTCGCGCTGGGCGGCGCGCTCGATGCGCTGCTGCCGCCGGTGAGCCAATATGACCCGACCGGTGCGATCGCGCTGCAGACGATCGATTTCGCCGTGGTGCCGACCACGCCCGCGCTGACCGGCGTGACCTTCTCGCTCGGCTCGACCAAGCCCTGGACGATTGGATCGCAGTTCGCGGTGACCGATGTCGCCATGGAACTGGTCGTTGCGACCACCGGCGGCGTCTCCGCATCGGGCACCATCTCGGGCGATCTGCAGATCGGGCCCGGCGGATCGGTCTGCACGCTCGACGCGAGCGCGGCGCTGCCCGACGGGAGCTTCTCGGCAACGCTCGATCCCCATGGCGCCAAGCCCAATGTCTCCGATCTGGTTACCTATCTCGCGGGTGATTTCGGGTTGCCCGCAATCACCGTCTCGAGCCTCGACCTGGCGCTTGATCCGTCCAAGTCGACCTACAGCCTGACGGCGGGCTTCTCGACTGACTGGACACTGAACCTGGGCGCGTTCGGCCTGTCGATCTCCGGCGCCTCGATCGCGCTGGCCGACACCGCCGGCACCCCGAGCGGCACGGTGACGGGTACCTTGCTGCTCGACAAGACCAACAGCTTCGCACTCACCTATGCCGTCCCGGGCGGCTTCAAGCTGTTCGCGCAGGTCCCGTCGATCTCGCTCAGCGCGCTGGTCGGCGCGCTGTGCAGTTCCTTCGGCGCCGCCCCGCCCTCGTTCGATTTCACCCTCACCGATTCGACCATCCTGATCACCGAGGATTCGGGCAATTTCACTTTCAACTTCGGCACCCAGCTCGATGCCTATGGCAGCGCGTCGCTGGTGGTGCAGAATGCGAGCGGCTGGGGCTTCGCCTTCGGCCTGCTGCTCGACACGACCAAGCTGGGATCGCTGCCGGGCCTCGGCCTGCTGGCGGCGTTCGATTCGATCTTCGGGCTGGAGGAGATCGCGGTCGTGTTCGGCACGCTGGCCGAATCGACCTTCGCCTTTCCGAAACTGTCCGATTTCGACAATCCGAAGATCACGGCGCCGGCCATCGCCTCGCCGGCGTGGAACGGCACGCTGGTGCCGGGCCTCAACATCTACGCGATGCTCGATCCGGCCAACAGCGCGGCATTCGGCTGGCTGTGCAAGCTGGTCGGCTTTACCGGCCAGGTCGCTGCCGTGGTGACCGTCCCGGCGGATCCGACCACCGGCACGCAACTCGCGGCGATCGTCTCCGGCCCGGTCAATTCGAACATGACGCTGAGCGGGGCGTTCGTCGCCAAGCTGGTCGGCGGACTGCCCGTGCTGTCGCTGATCGGGACGATCCCGACGACGATCGCCGGCAGTCCCGTGACCTTCTCGATCGCGGTGGATTTCGAGACCAACGGCGTGTTCGTTTCAGGCAGCACGCCCGACACGATCGATTTCGGCCCGGTCCAGCTCGGCGGGCTGGCGATCGAGCTGGGCGTCGATGCAGCGGGGGTGCCGAGCATCGGGGTGGCGGCGACGATCCAGGTGAAGACCTTCGATTCGTCGATCGCGATCTTCTTCAACAGCGCGGTGCCCTCGCAAAGCCTGTTCGCCGGCGCGATCAGCGACGTGACGCTGGACGAAGTACTGGGCCCGATCGTCGGCCTGGCCGCCGGGTCGGTGCCGCAGCCGGTGACGGATCTGCTCGAGCAATTCTCGCTGCAGGGCACGCTGACCGTATCGGTGCCGGCCAGTCTCTCGACCGCGCTGGACGCGCGCGACGCAGCGCCGGTGATCGCCGCCTTTGCCACGGCCGGGATCACGCTCAATTCCAACCCGGCCAATATCTCGATCCTCGGCGGCTCCTCGTCGGGCGCCTGGGCGGTCACTGACCTGTCGACCCTGAGCCACTACCACCTGGCGTCGGCGGGCACGACGATCACGGTCGAGAAGGAAGCGCAGGTCAAGGTCGTTCCGCAGGCGACTCAGCTGGGCAATCTGCCGCCGGTCCAGGCCGGCTATGCGATGTCGGGCACCCTCTCGGTGTTCGGCTTGGTCGGCATTGTCGACATCGATTTCCAGCCGACCGTCGGCCTGTCGGTCGAGGCCTATCTGTCCCCGCTGCAGTTGTTCAACGGCCAGCTGCTGACCATCACGGCGGACGGCGACTCGACCAAGGGCGCCTATCTGTCGCTGTCGAGCTATACCCAGGGCAGCACCCCGCCGCACGCGACCGCATCGGGCACCGTCACGCTGCTCGGGCTGGTCGGCACCAGCATCTCGATCGACATCTCGCCGAGCGGCGGCACTTTCCAGCTGTCCTCGACCAACCCGGTCTATGGCTATTCGATCGACGTGACGCTCAACGGCAGCGGCTTCGTCGCGAACGGGTCGGCGACGCTCGGCTTCAACCAGACCGTCGATCTGGGCATGCTCGGCAACCTGCCGCTGAACGTGTCGGTCGCGGGCGCGATCCTCGTCACGCTGACCGGCTCGAACGCGAGCGCCGGCTTCTCGGGAAGCTTCTCGTTCGAAGGGCAGAATTTCTCGACCGGGCAGGTCTCGCTCGACGTGACCAGCGCGAGCCTCGCGAATCTCGCCGATTCGATCGCGTCGGCGATCGCCGGGGCGATCAAGACCTATCTGCTCGCCAATCTCGATCCGACCGTCTGGCTGAACTGGGTCAAGGGCAACATCATCCCGAACGTCGCGCAGGATGCGCAGCTGGTCGGGCAGGTGCTCGGCGCTACCTTCCACCAGAGCGCCGACCAGATCGCCAATGCGGTCGACGACGTGCTCGGCTATTCGGCCGATGCAGCGGCGGTCGCGCTGGCCGCGGCGAACGTCACCGCGAATGCGGCGGCCGATGCCCTGGCGGACGCGGGCTATGCCGCGAACGACATCGCCAATGCGATCAAGAACGCCTTCACCAACACCCATGCCGATACCAGTGTCCATATCGACACGCCGGGCGGGCCGCATGCCGATACCAGCCCGCATCTCGATACGCCGGCGGGGCCGCACACCGACACGGCGGTTCCGCCGCACGGCGATGCGAGCACGCATGTCGATACCAGCGGCCCGCATGTCGATGCGGGTAAATGGGGCGTGCATGCCGACAGTTCGCCGCACATCGATTCGAGCCCCCATGTCGACACGCCGTCCGGCCCGCACGCGGACACGGCGACGCCGCCGCATGTCGACACCACGCAACATGCCGATACCCAGGTCCCGCCGCACGGCGATACCAGCCCGCATATCGACGTGACCGGCTGATGGGCGTCGAGCTCCGTCCGTTCGGCGTCGCCTGCAACCTGTCGTGCCGCTATTGCTACCAGAACCCGATGCGCGAGGCCGGGAATCTGCGCCAGCAGCACGACATGACGCGGATGAAGGCAGCGCTCGACAAGGCAGGCGAGCCCTTCACCCTGTTCGGCGGGGAGCCGCTGCTGATGCGGGTTGCCGACCTGGAAGAATTGTTCGCCTATGGCCATGCCCGCCATGGCGGCAGCAGCGTGCAGACCAATGGCGTGCTGATCACTGACGCGCATATCGACCTCTTCCGGCGCTACCGGGTGAATGTGGGCGTCTCGATCGACGGACCCGGCGCGCTCAACGATGCGCGGCTGGACCGCAAGGCGAGCAAGACCCGGGCGAGCACGGCAGCGGCCGAGGCGAATATCGCGCGGCTGTGCCGCGAGCACCAGCCGCCGGGGCTGATCGTGACGCTCCACCGCGGCAACGCGGCGGCCGCGCACCTGCCGACGATGATGGCGTGGATGCGCTCGCTCGATACGCTCGGCATCAGGAGCGTGCGGCTGCACGTGCTCGAGGTCGACGATCCGGCGGTCGGGGCCGAGCTTGCGCTGAGCGCGCGCGAGAATGTCGCGGCGATCCTCGCCTTCGCCGAGCTGCAGGGCGGCCTGACTCAGCTGCGCTTCGATCTGGTCGACGAGATGAAGAAGCTGCTGCTCGGCAACGACCGCCAGACGACCTGTGTATGGAACGCCTGCGATCCCTATGCGACCCGGGCGGTGCGCGGGATCGAGGGCAATGGCCAGTCGAGCAATTGCGGGCGCACCAACAAGGACGGGGTCGATTACGTCCAGGCCGACCGCCATGGCCATGAGCGCACGGTCGCGCTGTGGCACACGCCGCAGGCCGAGGGCGGCTGTGGCGGCTGCCGCTTCTTCCTGATGTGCAAGGGCCAGTGCCCGGGGACGGCGATCGATGGCGACTGGCGCAATCGCTCCGAGCAGTGCGACATCTGGATGCACCTCTTCGCGGTGCTGGAGAACCAGTTGCTCCGCGACGGCGCGACTCCGCTGTCGATCGATCCGTTGCGCGGCGAGCGCGAGGCGGCCGCGGTGGCGCGCTGGGCGGCGACCGCCTCACTGGAGGTCGGATGATGGCCGCCTGGACGCCGCCGGCCTTTTGCCGTTCGTCCTGGGCGAGCGAGTCGGCCCGGGCGCTGTGGGAGCCGCGTTTCAGGGCAGCACGCACCGCGTGCGAGGACCTGGCCGTGCTGCAGGTCGCGGAGGGCGCGGGCGGGCGGGTCGCGGTGATCCGGCCGGCGTCGCTGGCGCGGGTCACCCGGCTAGCCGCCGATCATGGGGTGGCGCTGCGCTCGCTCGACGCCGCGCCGGCGAACGCGCATGCCGTGGCGGCGGGTCGGCTCGGGCGGCTGCTGGTCGCGATCGGCGACACGGCGTTGCCTATTCCCGATCCGATCGAGGACCGGGCGGAGGTCGACCCGGTCTGGCGGCTGGCCGGGGCGGTGGCGGGCGCGGCGACCGTGTCGGTCGCGGGCGACTGGGCGGCCAATCCGTTGCTCGCGCCGGTTGGCCTTGTCGTCCAGCCGCTCTGGCCCAGCGGCTTCGATTGCCCGGACGCGGCGGCGCGCGGTGCGGCCCTGGTCGCGGCGGCAGGACGGCATGGGCGGGAGGAAGCAATCGGCTGGCTGCGCGCCGCGCTGTCCTGGCCGGTCGCCTGGAGCGCGCTCCACGGCATCGCCGAGGTGAAGACGCCGGTGTTCCGCTTCATCCGCACGACGCCGCCGACGCCGGGCGTATTGGCCGTGCGGCGCGAAGGCGCCGCGATGCCCGAAGGCGCGGCGCGGGGGCTTGGCTTTCCCTTCGCCGCGCCGCGCCTCTCGGCCCCGAGGGCGGCATGAACGTCGCGGTCGCGATCGAGCCGGACTGGGCGCGGATGGCGCGACCCCAGGCCGACGGCTATGACACCAGGGCGATCCTTGATCTCGTGGCGCAGCGACGCGATCCCTGGCGGCGACGCGATGCCGGCGGTGCGCCGACTTTGTTCGGCGGGCGGGTCGCGGTGCGCAACCGGGACTTTGCCGGCTTCGCACCGCCCCAGTTCCTGCCGGCGCCGCCCGACCATCCGCACCTTGCCGAAGCCGAGGCGATCCTTTCGGCCTGGCCCGAGGTCGCGACGCAGTTTCCCGAGCTGGTCGATACGGTCCAGGTGTGGAGCGATACGACCCAGACGGCAGCGGTCACGGCGCTGCGGCCGGGATCGTCCAGCCATTCGATCGAGGAGGAGTTCGGCACCGTGATGGTGACGATCGACAGCCCGTTCGGCACTGCCCAGGCGCTGGTCCACGAAATGGCGCATCACAAGCTGCGGGCGCTGGGGGTGTCGATCGAGCGGGCGCGCCGGCTGGTCGCGAACGATCCGGCCGATCGCTATCGCAGCCCGATCATCGTCGGGCGGCTGCGGCCGATGACGGCGGTGCTGCATGCGCAATATTCGTTCATGCACGTGACCCGGCTCGACGTGGCGGTGCACGATGCGCCCGGGACGCCGGATCGGCTGCGCGCCCAGGCGGTGTACCTGCTCGCGCGCAACGTGCCGCGGATGGAGGCGGGTGACGAGGAATTGCGCCGCTATCTCGTCACTGATGCGGCCGGCGCGCGCTTTGCCGGCGCGTTCCTCGACTGGTCGGCCGAGGTGCTCGGGCGGGGCAGGGCGATCCTGGACGCGGCGGGCTACGGCATTCCGCCGCTCTAGAGCATTTTCATATTGACCGTTGATATCCGGCGGCGTGGAAGAAGTTGGCGCATTCGGCGGGATGGAAGCGGTCGAGCAGGTTACCGATGCGCTCGACAAGGGCATCGACGGTTCGGGCCGGCTCCTGCCGCAGCAGC
>CAISGR010000281.1 GCA_903884945.1 uncultured bacterium | reverse complement strand
CCAGATCCTCGGCCAGGTCCAGGCCGACCGCAAGGCATGGCTCGATGCCGCCCAGGCCGACCCGGAGATCGGCGGCCGGCACTGGGCCACGACGATCGGCACCGCAGCCCGGGCGCTCGATGCGCTCGGCCTCACCAAGGGCAGCCCGTTCCGCGTGCTGCTCGACGAGAGCGGGCTCGGCAACCACCCCGAGATGATCCGCGCCTTTCAGCGGGTCGGCAAAGCGATCGGCGAGGACGCGTTCGAGCGCTCGTCCGGCATCCATCATGCGAAGCGAGACAGGGCGGAGACGCTCTACCCCGAAGACAAACCCAAAGGAGGGTAAGACATGGCGACCATCGGCAATTCGTTCATCAATCTCATCGATCTCTACAAGGGCGCAGGCGGCGCCGACGGGCAGCTCGGCGAAGTCGTCGAGGTGCTGCGGCAGCTCAACCCCGTGATGGAGGACGCAGTGACCGCGCCGTGCAACATGGGCACGGTGCATCGCCACACGATCCGCACCGGCCTGCCCGATGTCGCCTGGGGCCGCCTCTACCAGGGCATTCCCCAGAGCAAGTCGACCACCCAGCAAGTCGACGACACCACCGGCTTCGTCGAGGGCCTGTCCACGGTCGACACGCGGCTGCTCGAGATCTCCGACAATCCGGGCGGCGTGCGCCTGTCCGAGGGACGTGCCTATCTCGAGGCAATGGCGCAGGAGGTGTCGCGCGGCTTCTTCTACCACAACACCACGACCACGCCGGAGAAGTTCAAGGGGCTGGCGGCGCGCTATTCAGCGCTTGGCGGAGGCGGTGCCGGCAACCAGATCATCAATGCCGGCGGCGTCGGTTCCGACAATACCTCGATCTGGTTCGTCACCTGGGGGGACGACTATACCACGCTGATCCACCCCAAGGGCACCAAGGCGGGCGTGACGCGCGAGGACAAGGGCGAACAGCGCACCACCGACGCCAATGGCAATATCTATTATGTGAAGGAGGAGCTGTTCCGCCAGCATATCGGCGTGGCGGTGCGCGACTGGCGCTACAATGCGCGGATCGCCAATATCGACGTGTCGAACGTGCTGGCCGGCTCGGTCGATCTCTACGGCTTCATGCGCCAGGCCTGCTACAAGCTGCAGGGGCGGCGCGCGGCCAAGATGGCGGCGAACGTCGCGGCGCAGGGCCGCACCGTCATCTACATGAACCGCGACATGCTGCAGGCGCTCGATGCGCTCGGCACCAATTCGGCGAACGGCGCGCTGCAGCTCAAGCCGATGGAACTGCAGGGCGAGGAAGTCCTGTCGTACCGCGGCATGCCGATCCGCGAGACCGATGCGCTGATCAACGCGGAAAGCGTGGTCAGCTAAGCAATCCCCTCCCGACCCGCCGCTGGACTGGTTCCGGGCCGGCCGGGCGGCCGGATCGCCCTTGCCGCCAATGCCGTCGCGCGGCGCCCAATATCCCAGGAGAACCATCATGATCTTCGATGTGACCACCCTTTTCTCGAACGCCCAGGCGATCACCGCCACGACCGCCTCGACCAACATCATCGATCTCGGCGCGACCGGCACCGTGTTCGGTGGAGCCGCAGCCCTTGCCCGCGACGTGGGCAAGGGCCGCGAGGCTTCGCTGCGCGCCAGTGTGGTCGAGAGCTTCAACAACCTCACCTCGCTGACGATCAGCATCGAGACCGACGACAATAGCGGCTTCGCTTCGACCAGGACGGTGTGGACCTCCCCCGCCTACGCGCTGGCGGATCTCGCGACGGGTGCCAAGCTGTTGCTCCCCGACGAACTGCCGGTCGGCACCGACGAGCGTTACGTGCGGCTGAAATACACCATTGCCGGCACCGCGCCGACCACCGGCAAGATCACCGCCGGCGTAACCGCGGGCAACCAGACCAACCCGTGATCCGAAGGAGGGCCACGCCATGACGCAACCCAGCAGCTATACCGCACCGCACGACGTCTATACCGGCGGCGTACTCTATCGCCCCGGCCAACCCTTCACCACGAGCGAACCGCGCGGCGCGGCGTGGCAACGCTGCAGTGCACCGGCGCCCCGTGACGTTGGCGACGCGAAGCTCGAGGCGATGACGATCACCGAGCTGAAGCGCCACGCCGCCGCGCGCGGGATCGAGGCCAGCGACATTGGCAGCAAGGCGCTGCTGCTCGCCCGGATCCGGTCGGCACGCGAACCGGTGACCTGAACCAGAGAGGGGGTGCGGCGGGTGCCGCCCCCCCTTGTATGCCCCGGGCATTTTTGTCGCCCGGTCGACTCTTCGGCGCACCCGCGTTGCCCTGCGCCCCCCGCTCCCGCACTCCCGATCACGTCTGCAGCGCCGCCCTGATCGGGTCCTCGCGCTGCTTTGCTATACCAATGCACAGCGTGACGGCCGCGAGCCGCCAGGGAGTAACCGATGGCAACCCAGCTTGCGCCCCGCGCGCCCGTGAAAGCCCGCGAGCTGCACAATCACCATTTCGATTCGACGGTCTGGAACGATTTCGTCTTCCGCGACGATGACGTGATCATCGCCACCTATGGCAAATCAGGTACCACCTGGATGCAACAGATCGTGGGTCAGCTGATCTTCGACGGCGATCCGGAGGTGAATGTCGCCGAGCTCTCGCCCTGGATGGACCTGCGCGTTCCGTCCAAGGAAGTGAAGCTGCCGGCGATCGAGGCGCAGACCCATCGCCGCTTCCTGAAGACACATCTGCCGGTCGACGCGCTCGTGTTCGATCAGCGGGCGAAATACCTCTATGTCGCACGCGACGGGCGCGACGTGATCTGGAGCATGCACAACCACCATGCCAATGCGAACGCGGCATGGTTCGCGGCGCTCAACGATACGCCCGGCCGGGTCGGTCCGCCCGTGCCGCCGGCCGATCCGGATCTGCACCGCTACTTCCGCACCTGGCTGGACCAGGATGGTGCGCCCTTCTGGCCATTTTGGGAGAATGTGCGCAGCTGGTGGGCGATCAAGAGCCAGCCGAATGTGATGCTCGTCCATTTCGAGGACCTGAAGCGGGACCTGGCCGGCGAAATGCGACGCATTGCGGACTTTCTCGACATCCGCCTCGATCCGGCGCATTTTCCCCGAATGGTCGAACATTGCAGCTTCGCCTGGATGAAGGCAAACGCGGCCAGGGCCGCCCCGCTCGGAGGCATCTTCTGGGACGGCGGCGCGGAGACCTTCATCAACAAGGGCATCAATGGTCGCTGGCGCGATACGCTGACGCTGCGCGAAGTGACCGACTATGAGACCCGCAGCGTCGCGGAGCTCGGTCCGGATTGCGCGCGCTGGCTTGCCGGCGGAGCCCGCGCCGTCTGATGCTGCCCTGCCACGTCCCCACTCACAGCTGGACTTTCGACAGCATGGCTCTAGGGATCCACGATAGCCGCGATGCACCTCGCACTGCCGGCGCCTTCCGCCCGTCCCCTTTCCGGCAGATGTAGCGTTCGGACGGACCCACCGGCCCGACCGCGCGTTGGCATGAAAGAGCGGGGGCCAAGAGAAAGTCCATCATGTCTATCCGCGTCGCCTTCGCCCCAACGCTCCCGCTTCTCGCCGTCGCCCTGCTGATCGCGGGGTGCCACCGCGCAGGCGCGGATGCCGATGCCCCAGCCAACGCAGCCGCCGCTGCGTTCGTGCCGCCCCGGGTGGTTGCGGCCAAGCCGCTGCCGGGCCAGACGCCCAGTACCCCGATCACGGCTTATGTCGGGAAGTTTCCCCACGATCCGGTCGACGGCGTGATGTTCTTCGACCGAACCGATGTGGCCAACGCGCTGGTCGAGACGGTGCCCGATGCCACGATGCGCAGCCATTTCCGCGAAACGCGCAGCACGGAGAAGCCGATCTTCGCACGCGGTGGTCTGATTGGCGCCGCGGGATGCGATCCTGACGACTGCGCGGGCCGCGACTGGACCTTCTTCTTCAATCCAGCGGACGGGACGGCGGAGGCCTGCTATCATGATACCGTTCTGATGCAGGATGCCAGCCGGCGGTTTCATCGCGGTTCCGCCTCAATGCAGACGGGGCCCTGCACCGCGAGCTAGGGTCAGTCCTCCAACGTCGATTCGGCCGGTGCCTCCGCTGGCGCTTCGATGATCGCGTTAACCCGCGCCGCCAGCGCCTCGATGGTGAACGGCTTGGTGATGATCGCGGTGCCCGGTTGGAGAAATCCGGGCGCCAGCGCCGCATTCTCGGCATAGCCCGTCATGAACAGGGTCTTGAGGCCAGGGCGCAGCGCGCGCCCGGCATCGGCCACTTGCCGGCCATTGAGGCCGGGCAGGCCGATATCGGTGATCAACAGGTCAATCCGCCGGCGCGAGCGCAACACTTCCAGCCCCTCCGGCCCGTCGCTCGCCTCGATTACACGATAGCCGAGTTCGGTCAGCACCTCGACGATGAGCCCGCGCACCACTGGCTCGTCCTCGACGACCAGCACGATCTCCGCCCCGTTCGCCGGCGCAGCGCGGTCGGCCTCGGGCGCCACCTCCTCGGGCTCGATTGCACCGACATAACGCGGCAACAGCAGCCGGAAGGTAGTGCCCCTGCCACATTCGCTCTCGATGATGGCCTGACCTTCGGACTGGCGCGCAAAACCATAGATCATCGACAAGCCCAGCCCCGTGCCCTGGCCTAGCGGCTTGGTCGTGAAAAAGGGCTCGAAGGCGCGGGCAATCGTATCCTCATCCATCCCGGTGCCGGTGTCGGTTACCCGGATCGAGACATAGTCACCCGCTTCCAGATCGCGATGGGCGGCGGCATCGGCAGCGTCCACCGCAACATTGGAGGTCTCGATCGTAAGCCGGCCGCCATCGGGCATTGCGTCGCGCGCGTTGATCACGAGATTGAGGATCGCATTCTCGAGCTGGTTATGGTCGCACAGCGTCCACCACAGATCTTCGGCCAGCATCAGTTCGAGATCGATATGTTCGCCGATGGTGCGGCGAAGCAGATCTTCCATCGAAGCGATCAACGGATTGGCGCCCACCGGGCGGGGATCGAGCGGCTGGCGGCGGGAGAAGGCGAGCAGCCGGTGAGTGAGGGCGGCAGCGCGGTTCGCGGCATTGGTGGCGCCGGCAAGGAAGCGATCGATCCCGTCGAGCCGCCCCGCCTCCAACCGTCGCTGGATGATCTCCAGGCTGCCCGTGATGCCCTGCAACAGGTTGTTGAAATCATGCGCGATGCCGCCGGTCAACTGGCCGACCGCCTCCATCTTCTGCGACTGGCGCAGCGCCGCCTCGGTGGAGGCCAGCGCCTCCGCCGCCTCGGCTTCCGCAGTGACGTCGCGACCGAAGCTGTAGAAGGTGCCGCCCTCCGGCACCGTGGTCCACTCAATGCGGCGGCGCTCGCCGTCCCGGGTGACGAAAACCCGCCTCGTCTCGAGGATATCGACGCCCGAGGCCAAATCCCGCATTGCCGCCCGGCTGTGCTGCCGCTCTTCCGGCGCAACGAACTCCTGAACGTTACGGCCGACGGTCTCCTCGGCGCTCCAGCCGAGCAGCCTGGTCCAGGATGGGTTGACCGCACTGATCTCGCCCCCCATCGAGGCGACGATCTTGACCACCGGTGACAGCGTCCAGATCCGCTCCCGGTCGCGCGCGAGATTGCGTTCCTCGGTAATGTCACGCCCGACGGCATGGATCCGGCCCGCGTCCGGCACGGCCGTCCAGTCGAGCAGCCGGTATCCGCCATCCTTGCGAAGATAGCGGTTTTCGAACGCCAGCGTCGCTACGCCCGTGGCCAGTTTCGCGAGTTCGGCCCGGGCGGTGGCAATATCATCCGGATGGAGAAACCTGGCGACGTTCTGCCCGACCATCTCCGCCTCGCTCCAGCCGAGCAGCCTGGCGCCGGACGGATTGACCGCTGTCACCACGCCATCGAAATCGCAGACCATCATCAGGTCCTGCGACAACATCCACAGGCGATCGCGATCGCGAAGGCTCTCCGCCTCCGACAATTTCTGCTCGTGAATATCAGTGTTGGTACCGATCCAGCGCAGCGGCGTCCCATTGTCCGACCGGATCGGCAACGCGCGGACCAGATGCCAGCGATATTCGCCATCGGCGCGGCGGATGCGGAACTCGGTTTCGTAATCGGCGCCGGACGCGATCGACGCCCTCCACAAGGCAGCCGCGTCCTGCGCATCATCGGGGTGGACGATCGCCACCCAGCCATCGCCTGCCAGATCAGCCTGGCTCATGCCGCTGTAATCGAGCACCCGCCGGTTGAACCAGTCGAGCTTGCCGTCTGGCGGCGAGGTCCAGACATGGTTGGCCATCGCTTCGGCGAAGGTGCGAAACTGCGCTTCGCTCGCGTTGATCGTTTCCAGCCGTGCGCGCGCCTCATATTGGCGGAGTCGCGCGCGCAGCGCGGATTTGGCGAGGCTGACCAGCGTCGTCGGGTGAAAGGGGCGCTCGAGGAAGGTGACGTTCCCGAGCGTTTCCAACAGGCGTACCGCGCCGGGATTGCGCTCCAGCCCACCGCCGCGCTGGGTCAGCAGGATGAAGGGAAAATCCGACCATTCCTCCTGCCCCCTGAGAAAGGCATCGAGCGGATGAAGATCGGCGCCGCGCAATGCCTCTTCGGTGACGAGCGCGAAACCGGCGCCCGCGCCGAGCTCCGCCACCAGTGCGGGCAGGTCGCGCGCGACGGTCGCGTCCATCCCGGCTTCGCGCACCATGTCCGCCGCGATGGCCGCGTCGCGACCATGCGGCGCTAGAATGATCGCACGCCGGGCGGAGCTGCGGTTCACGGGCACATCATTCCGCAGGATAAGCAGCGGATTCGAGCGATTCGGCGGCCGCGCGACCGATCAGGGAGGGCACGCCGCGCAGGATACCCTGGAATTCGATCAACGGCTCGCCGAGGGTGATGCCCTCGCCGCCGATCCGAAACTCGCGGATCGTATCTTCGTGCGGACCAGTCCGCTTCTTGACGACGGAGATCGCGCGACGGACGCGCCCGGCCGCTTCGAAATAACGCAGCAGGATGACGGTGTCGGCAAGATAGGTCACGTCGACCGGAGCCTTCATGTCCCCCACCAGGCCGTGCTGCGCCACCGTCAGGAACGTCGTCGCGCCCTGTCGATTCAAATATTGCAGCAGTTCGTGCATGTGCAGAATCAGCGCCTGTTCCTCGGGCATCGCCGCCTGATAGCCGTTGACGCTGTCGATCACGACGGTGCGCGCGCCGTGCGCCTCGACGCAGGTGCGCACGCGTTCGGAAAACTCGCCCGGGGTCAGTTCAGCCGCGTCAACCTGTTCCAGCGTCAGCGAGCCGCTCCGGACCATCGAATCGAGGTCGATGCCGAGCGTCTTGGCGCGCGCGATAAGCAGGCCGAGTTCTTCGTCGAAGACGAACATCGCGGCATGCTCGCCGCGGGCGACAGCGTCCAGGACGAAGGTCAGCGCGAGCAACGACTTGCCGGTGCCGGCGGGGCCGATGATCAGCGTGCTCGAACCGCGCTCGAAGCCGCCGCCCAGCAGCGCATTGAGTTCAGCCCGTTCAGTCGGCACGAGATCGCGCCTGAAGGCGTTCCTGTGTTCGGCGGACACCAGCCGGGGGAAGACACGCACCCCACCGGTTTCGATCACGAAGTCGTGATAGCCGCCGCGATAGCGTTGCCCGCGATATTTGATCACGCGCAGCCGCCGGCGCTCCGCACCGTAATTGGGCGACAATTCCTCCAGCCGGACCACCCCGTGCGCGACGCTGTGGACGGTCTTGTCGAGCACGTCCGTCGTCAGATCGTCGAGCATCAGCACCGTCGACCCGCGGCGCGAAAAATAATGCTTCAGCGAAAGAATCTGCCGCCGGTAGCGCAGCGAGCTCTGCGCCAGCAGGCGGATTTCCGAAAGGCTGTCGAGTACCACGCGATCGGGCCTCGTCTGCTCGAACGCCTCGAAGATGCGCTTGGTCGTCTCGCCGAGCTCTAGGTCGGACGAATAGAGCAGGCTCTGCTGCTGATCCTCGTCGAGCAGGCTTTCGGGCGGAACGAGTTCGAAGATGTCGATGTTGTCGTCCAGCTCCCAATGATGCGACCGCGCACTCTCGCGCAGTTCGTCCTCGGTTTCGGAGAGCGTGATATACAGGCAACGTTCGCCGGCCGCCGCGCCGGCCATCAGGAACTGGCTCGCGATCGTCGTCTTCCCGGTGCCGGGGCTACCCTCGACGAGATAGAGGCGCCCGCGGGTGAACCCCCCGGCCGTGATATCATCCAGGCCGGCAACGCCCGTTGCGGCTTTCTCGCTCGACGTGTTCATCATGGCTCCATTGTTGGGGGCGCCAGAGATAAGCGCGACGGATGGCAAGGCTGCATCCTAGAGGAGGCCGTCATCGGACGCCTTAACATGGAAATAGTCCATAGCGCCGCCGGGCGGCTGCGCCTCCCGCTCCAAAACTGATCGATATGGCAAGCTGGTCCCAACCGTCGGTTCGCTCCTGAAACGTTCAACCCCCGTCCGGGACAAAGGTTGCCGAGGCGGCGTGGCCGAGGGGCCGCGCCTTCCGTCGTTCCATACGCAATGTGCCCAATTGTGGGCGCCGGGCCGGCAGTCCACTTCGCCCTTTCTCCGCACATATCGCATGAGGGCATCATGACGCAGCAGGCACGCAGGATCGTTATCATCGGCGGCGGAATCGCCGGGCTGTGCGCGGCGGTCTATGCGCGCAAGGCCGGCTATGAGGTCATACTGCTCGAACGGCACGAGAGCCCGGGCGGGCTCGCGACACGCTGGCAGCGCGGCGACTATGTCTTCGAAACCTGCCTGCACTGGCTGCTCGGTTCCGATCCCGAAGGCGCGCTGCACGACGAGTGGCGCGAGGTATGCGATATCGATTCGCTGAAATTCCTCTACCATGAGGAATTCGTTCGGGTGGAAAGCCAGGACGGGAAGGCGCTGCATGTGTTTTCGGACGTCGACTGGCTCGAAGCCGAACTGCTGACGATCGCACCCGAGGATGCCGAGGAGATCGGCAATTTCACCCGCGCGATCCGCCACCTGATCGACCTGCCGATTCCGGATCCGAGTGCGGGCTGGCCTGAAAGGGGCCTGGCGATGCTGCGGATGCTGCCTGAAATGCCGCTGCTGTGGCGGCTGTCGCACGTTTCGGCCGAGGACTATGGCAAGCGCTTCACCAATCCGCTGGTCCGGCGCTTCTTCGGCGAGGGAGGGTCGGCGCGGATGTCGGTGCTCGCCTTGATCTTCTCGCTCGCGTGGATGAGCGCCCGCAATGCGGGTTATCCGATCGGCGGATCGCGGGCGGTGGTCGACCTGGTCGCGGACCGGTTTGCAAGCCTGGGCGGCACTCTGCGCTGCGGTGCCCTGGTCGACCGGATTCTGGTCGAGGACGACGCAGCGGTCGGCGTCCGGCTGGCGGGGGGCGAGACGATCGCCGCGGACTGGGTGATCTCGGCCGCCGATGGGCACGCCACGGTCTACGACCTGCTCGGCGGCGCCTATACCGACGAGAGCGTCGATCAGGTGTTCGAGACTTTCGAGACCTTCCCCTCCTATCTCCAGGTATCGCTCGGCGTGGCACGCGATCTGTCGGCAGAGCCGGGCTATCTGACGATCGTGCTCGATGCGCCGCTCGTCCTCGATCCCGCCACCAGCCTCGAGCAGCTTTCCTTCCGTCTGTTCCATTACGATCCGACCTGCGCACCGGCAGGCAAGACGGCGGTCACCTGCTTCCTGCCGACGCAGAACTTTGCTTATTGGGCAGGGCTGCGCGAGAAGGACGACGAGCAATATCGTGCGGAAAAGGAGCGCGTGGCCCGGGCCGTCATCGCCATTCTCGACCGCCGCGTGCCGGGTGTCGCGAGTGCGATCGAAGTGACCGACGTCTCGACTCCCGCGACGGTGATGCGCCTCACGGGCAACTGGAAGGGGAGCATGGAAGGCTGGCTGATGACGCCCGAAACGGGATTTGGCGGGCTGCCCATGACCCTGCCGGGCCTGCATCGGCTCGTGCGGGCGGGCCAGTGGGTCCAGCCCGGCGGCGGCCTGCCCGGCGGGCTGATGACCGGGCGCGCCGCGGTGCAGGCGATCTGCCGGGAGGATCGGGTTCCCTTCCCGGCCTGAGGCTCGCTTCCGCCGTACGTAGCATCCCCAAGCGCACTTGCGGTCGATCGTGGTTATTTCCGGGTCATGCGAAGAATGCGCTTCTGGTTGGTCGTGGCATGTATCGTGGCAGCGACGGCTGGTGGCTATGTCCTGTGGCGGTCGGTCCCGACACCAGTCACCATTGCGGCTGTCCGCACCGGCCCGGCGGCGGATCTCGTCTATGCCACCGGCTTCGTCGAAGCCGACCAGCCGGTATCCGTTGCCGCGCGGCTGACCGCACCGGTGACGCAGGTGCTGGTGGCCGAAGGGGATCGGGTGAAGCGCGGCCAGGCCCTGGTGCTGCTCGACGACGAGGATCAGCGCGCGCTGCTCGCTCAGGCAGCTGCGCAACGGCTCGGCGCAGCGCTGGCGGAGCGCCGCGCGCTGGCGCTGTTCAGCCAGGGCTGGGTGACGCGCGCCGCCCGCGACGCTGCCGTCGCGAATGCCGACGCCGCCCGCGCCGCTGAAGCTTCGGCGCGCGCCCATGTCGGGCAGGCGGTGGTGCGAGCCGGAATCGACGGCATCGTGCTGAAGCGCGACGTCGAGACGGGTGACCTCGCCACCCCGACGCGCGTATTGATGCTGCTCGGCGATCCGGCACATATGCGGGTGACCGCGACCGTCGACGAGCGCGATGTCGCCCGCATCCGTGTTGGCCAGCCCGCCCTGCTGTCGAGCGACGCCTGGCCGGGGCGCGTGCTGCACGGCCATGTCCGCGAACTGACCCCCGGCGGCGACCCCAACCAGCGCGCCTTTCGCGCCCGGCTCAAGCTCGACGATGGCCCCACCCTGCCCCCCGGCATGACGCTTGAGGTGAACATCGAGACGCGCCGCGTCACGCAGGCCCTGCTGGTGCCGGCCTCGACCCTCGCCGGCGGGCAGGTCTGGGTGGTCGAAGGGGGCCGGGCGCATCGCCGCACGGTGCGCAGCGGCATCATCGGCGCGGACAAGGCCGAGATCCTCGCGGGCCTCCGCGCGGGCGAACTGGTGATCGACACTCCGCCTGCCGATCTGCGTGAGGGCGACCGCGTCAAGGCGCGGTCTGCCGCGCGGTGAGTGGCCGGCTGCCGCTCCTGCTCGGCATCGCCATCAAGCACCTGTCGCGCCGCCGCCGCCAGACGCTGGTCGCGGTCAGCGGCGTCGCGGTCGGGGTCGGCTTTTTCCTCGCCGTGTCGGCAATGATGATCGGTAGCCAGAACGATTTCATCAGCCGGCTGATCGATGCCGCGCCGCACATCATCATTTCCGACGAGCTGCGCAGTCCGCCACCGCAACCCGGCGTCCGCGCCTTTCCCGGCGGCGCGGTGGCGCTCCACGGCTACAAGGTGCGCAACGAAGTGCGCGGCCTGAAGGACTGGCCCGCGATACTCGCCGCCGCGGACGCACTGCCCGGGGCGATCGCCTCGCCCAGCCTGACCGGGGGCGTCACCCTTCGCCTCGGGGGACATGAGGAAGCGATCGGGATCGTCGGCATCGATCCCGAGATCGAGAAGCGGATCAGCACGATCGAAACCAATCTGCGCATGGGCCGGCTGCACGACCTGGAGACGGTGCAAGGCGGGATCATCATCGGCGAGGAACTGGCGCGGCGGCTGGGCATCGGCATGGGCGATGTCGTCTCCGCGACCGCCGCCTCCGGCGCCACGCGCACGCTGCGCATCGTCGGTCTGTTCAAGCGCGGCCAGTCGCAGCTCGCCTCGTCCTCGGGCTATGTGCTGTTGCGCGAGGCGCAGTCGATGCTGGGCCGCCCCTTCATCATTAACCGCATCGGCATTCGCGTGGCCGACCCCTATATGGCGCAGACAGTCGCGACCGGACTGGAGGCGCGCTTCGGCTACAAGGCCGAAAGCTGGCAGGAGCGGTCCTCCGACCTGCTCTCGCTGATCGTGGTGCGCGACGTGATCATGTACAGCGTGGTTTCGGCGATCCTGCTGGTCGCCAGCTTTGGTATCTATACCGTGGTGTCGAACAGCGTTTCGGACAAAAGGCGCGACATCGCGATCATGCGTTCGATCGGCTTCTCGCAAGCCGACCTGCAGCTGATCTTCATTGCCCAGGGCATCATCCTGTCAGTGATCGGCGTGCTGCTCGGCTGGCTGCTCGGCACGGGGCTGATGGCGATCCTCGGCTCGCTCGACTTCCCGATCGCCGGTGAGCACCAGACGATCCCGCTCGACCATGGTGCGCGGCAATATGCCATCGCGGCCGGCGCCTCGCTGCTGGCGGGCGTGGTCGCTGCCTGGCTGCCGGCGCGCAAGGCGGCGCGGGTCGATCCAGTAGAGATCCTGCGGGGTGCGGCATGACCGCGCTGCTCGAAGGGCGTCAGCTGGCGCGCAGCCTCCCCGGCACACCGCCGATCGTCCTTGTCGCGGAGGCAACGCTTGCGATCGAGCCCGGCACCTTCACCACGATTGTCGGGCCGTCCGGCTGCGGCAAATCCTCCCTGCTCTACCTGCTCGGCCTGATCGACCACCCCACCGGCGGCACCTTGCTGCTCGACGGCGAGGATGTCGGCGCGCTCGATGGCGATGCCCGGGCGCGACTTCGCCTCGAACGGTTCGGCTTCGTCTTTCAGTTCCACTTCCTCCTGCCGGAATTCACCGCGTTCGAAAATGTCATGCTGCCGATCCGCCGCCTTGGCCGGCTCGATGATGCGGCAGCCCGCACGCGCGCGCTGCAACTGCTCGCGGCGCAAGGGCTGGAAGGCAAGGAAGACGAGACGCCCGATCGCCTGTCGGGCGGCGAACGGCAGCGCGTTGCCATTGCGCGGGCGCTGGCCAACGATCCGGCGCTGATCCTGGGCGACGAGCCCACCGGCAATCTCGACAGTCACAACAGCGCCCGCGTCGTCGAGACCTTCAAGGCGCTTGCCCATGAACAGGGCCGCGCGGTCGTGTGCGTCACGCATGATCTCGGTATCGCCGCAGCATCGGATGTTCGGATCTCGATGCTGGACGGGCGCATCGTGGCGGTCGAGCATTCGCCCCGCCACGACTGAATCAGGCGGGAAGTTCGCGTGCGCCCAGCCGGAATGCTGATCTGGCGGGCGCGGCCATCCCGGTTTCCGGGCAACAACGATCGACCGCCTCGAGCACGGCGGCGAGCACCCCGGGATCCGACGGATAGGCGAGATGCGCGCAGCTTACCTCGATCCGGTGGTCCGCCTCCCCCGCCGCCCCGCGCGCCGCCGATGCCGGAATCACCCCGTCGCAGCGCGACCAGATCGCCACCGTCGGCACGGGCGGCTTTTCGGACAAGGTGCACTCGATCGGGGGCGCGGAAACCGGGTGCCCGGCGACCCATTCATAAACCCGCGCCAGCAGGGTGGTGCTGAGATCGCCCGAAAAGGGGCTGCCGAGGGTGATGACAGCGCGGACACGGCGCGGCGCAACCTTCGCATATTCCCGCGCGATCAGCCCGCCGAAACTCCAGCCGAGCAGGATCACCGGACGATCATCGCGCCGCTGCAACTGGTCCAACCGCCGATCGAGCCGGTCGAGCAGGTCGGCCGAGGCACCGAGATTGCGCCCCAGGCCCCAGCGATAGGCACGGTAGCCGGCATAGCGCAGGCCCAGACGCATCGGCCGCATCGAGGCGTCGGTCGCGAGAAAACCGGGCAGCACCAGGATACGCGGCCCACCGCGGCTCGCGATCCGCCGCCGCAACGTCTTGCCCGCAGGAACGATGCTCCACGCCAGCAGCCAGCATTCGCGCAGCATATGCAGGGCGGCATCGGCCGGGGATTTAAGGTCTGTGGGGTCTTCGCACCGGGACAGGGTCATCGTGATCGAACGATCCTATGTCGGGGAAGTTTCCGCAAGACCGCTGGCTGCTTTGGCGTGGCCCCCCTCATGCCGGTTCCATTTCCAGCCGCAATCTGCTAGGACCAGTCCATCGTGCGACGGATCGGTCATCGATTGCTGCGCGGCTGAGAGACCTTGTGCTCCCGCTTGATGCCCGGGAGCCGGACCGAACGACACGGCCTTCCAACCCACCACGATACGGGATCGCCCGGGCCCTGCCCGGTGCGATGCCCTTGAAGGATAGATCCATGTCACGCGCCATGAATGTCGATGCCGATCAGGCCGAAGTGATCGCGCGCTGCGCCAAGCATAACGCCACGATCAGTGCGATCGAGACGCTGATTTCCGGCGGTACGCGCGTCGTACTGATGAATGGCGACGATGCCGCCGTGATCCGCAAGGCATTCGGATCGAAGATCATCACCGGCCTGGTGACGCGCACGAAATGGGGCGGCAGCTTCTAAGGGCTGCGCCCCCACCCCGACGGCCCGGAGCGCCGGCGTCACGGGCAATGCCTCACCCCGCCTTGGCCCCGAGAATCCGGGCCAGCGGATTGGGCTCGGGCTCCGCCACCTTGGCGAGAGTATTGCGGTCCTGATGCGCAAACGGCGCGGGCTGACCATGTACGGTGAGCGTGGTGTCGGTCACATAGCTCCAGCCACCATCCGGCTGGAACGATATCTCGATCCGATACGCGTCAGTCCGGAAGGCATATTCGAGAAAGGCGGTGGAGCAGATCCCGTACTCGGTCTGCCCGCGCGTCGCGGTCAGCACCAGCGTGTCGGCGTCGGGCGTCGCCTGGCCCGAAGCGATCAGGACCTGCCCGCGCGGGATCGCCACGGTTTGCAGCACCAGGCCCGTCGCCGGCTCCCACAGCCAGTATCCGACCTGGTCGTGGAAAGTGATGTCCTCCTCGGGCGTGTTGATATGGATGTGGTAACGCAGGCCATAGAAAAGCTGTGGACCGTTCGCCTGCGGATCGATGGGCTCCATCACGATATGCTCGCGGAACACGCGACGCTCCGGCCCCTCGGCCTTGGGGTTCAGATCGACGCCCTTCTCCGCCTCCCAGGTCCCCGCAAGCCGGCGCAACGGACCGAGATTGGCCAGTGTGTCGGGATCGACATCGGCTGGCTCAGTGAAGATGTCGGCCGGAAAGATGCTCATGAAACGCTCCTGCTGGGGCTGCGCGAATCCGGCAGCCTCACCGATGTTTCATGCCCGGAACGGTCTCGCAAGAGGCCGGGCGTCCGTTCGTCAGACTTTGGCCGAATAAAGCATCCGGCCCGGCCCGAGCAGGGCGAAGGCCTGCTGGAGATCGCCCTGATCGACGGCAAAACAGCCTTCGCTCCGCCCAAGCTGGCCATTGGTGCGCAGCACTTCGTGGCTTGCATACCATGCCGGGTGGATCACGATCGCGCGATCGAGCGCATTGCTGTTGGTGGGATCGAGGCCGACCAGTCGCTGCGACAGGCCGTGCTTGCCTTCATAATAGTCGGACGCGAGGAACGCGCCATTGCTGGACGAGAAGGAACCCGGCTCGTTCGAGAAGCTCTGCAGCCAGCCGGTATGTTCGGGATCCGAGCCACGCCCGTGGGTGACAGGCATCGAAACGGTCGCGCCATTCAGCAAGTCGACGAAGTAGAAACGCGCACTCGAAGAGGGCTGGTTGAAATCGGCGATCGCGATACGATCGCGATAGGTGAACCGGCTGCCATGGAAATGCAGCGCCTGCATCGCGGCACGGAACAGGGCAGGCCGAACCACATCCGGCGACGCGAAATAAGTCGATGGCGGCTCCATCGCCGCCGCAGCAGCCGGCAGGATCGATGTCAATGCTGCCGCAGCGCCGATGGCTGCCCCGGTCTTCACGAAACTGCGGCGCGATGGCGCCGGATCAATTCGTTCCCGCATGGTCACTTTCGCCGTTCCCCTCGCCAAGAGGGAGGATCGCATCATGATACGCTGAATCGCCTAATGACGCGCGCACCATTTATCCTCGGCTCGCCGTGCGAAGATCTCGATTCATCGATTCTAGCGCCGTTCCGGGACGCCCGATGCACCGTCGCGACGGGCTGCGCGGCGTATAGGCCGGCAGGGAATCCGCGATTCCGCGCCTTGCGACCTCTCGGAACGCTTCGATTCTGCGGAGCCCGCCCCAGTCATATTGTGTCATCAGCGCGTCCCCTTTGTCATGTTTGTCGTGGAACAAGCGGTCCCGACCGTCGTTTCACACCCGTGAAAAAGGGGGTTTCTATGAGTGACAGCGCAAAAGATCTTGCAGAGGGCTCTCGCGAGAAGGGCGGCGATGGCGTCGCCGGTGCGGTGATTGCCGTCGCATCAGTGCTCCTGCTCGCCGCGATTGTGTGGTTCGCTCTGGATCGAATCAGAGTGGAGGAGATGCGCGCCACCGTCACCGCCCAAAGCGCGCAGCACGCGACCCATCTTGCCCAGAACGGACCGACTGGCGCGCACTGACATCATCGAAAAAAGAACGGACCGGCCGGCATCTCGCCGTGACGCTACCGCAGGACGGGGGACGGAAATGACTGACGATATGGCCCGGGGGGCCTGGCGCTTCTACCTCGGCGCCTTGCTTTATGCTGTCTCGCTGTTTGTGCTGGGGCTGTCCTTCTCGCCGATCCTGTGGATCGCGGTGCTCGTGCCGGGCATGGGGGCGCTCCTCGCCTATGCCGTCACGGCCCATCGCGCCGCCTTCGTCACGATGATCGTGCTGATGTTCGGGCTGTTCGGCAGCGCGGCGCTCACGGCGATCGTGCTCGGCCATTATCTGCTGATCCCGGTCAGCGTGGCGCAGATCGCGGCGATCAGCCTGCTTGATGGCCGCCGCGTACCCGACTGGGCCGGTCGCGGCCTGTTGCGTCGGCGCTTCTCGATATGACCGACGCAAGGAGGGGCGAACGGCCGACAGCCCGCCCCTCCCCGTCATCGTATGCCGTCAGATGGTCGGTCCGCCATCGGCGCGGGCTTCCGGCGCCTGGGCCTTGACCGGGGTAAGCGGCTGCGGCGCCGCCGGTCCAGGCACCGCAGCAGGGGTGACGCGGCCTTCCGCCGCACCGCAATCACCCGAACTTTGCGAGACCAGCTTGGGCTTCCGGTCCGGCCCGTAGGAGGTCATCTCCACGCTGCGGCTGCACGTACCAGTGCCGGTGCTCGTGGACACGAAGGAATAATGGAAGGTGCCGGCGGGGAGCTTACCGAACGCGACGGTATCGAGCTTGCCATCCCGACCGGCGGGCGCAGCCGCCATCGTTGCGACCTGGCGGAACATCGCATCGGCCTGTCGGTCCATCTCGGCAGCGATCCGGTCGAAATCGGCAAACGGCGCCTCGAACAGGGCGACCGGCCCGACCGGCATTGTCTGCGCGGGCAGCAGCACGACCTGCGGCGCCACATCGCCGCTGTATCGGATATGCTCGACCGATCCGTCGGGCAGCGCAATTTTCAATACATGGTCGTGCGCCGTCGCCGCCACGGCGGTGCCCGCGACTGCGAGCGCAGCGATTCCGGCGAGAAGGCCGGTGGTGATCTTCTTCATGGCTTCATCCTCCGCTTGGGTTTGAAGAGGGAGTCGGAAAACTATCGCGACGAAGCTGAACGGCGGATTACAGCTGGCGGCCCGCTCGCCGGGTGACCCCGTATTCGCCTGGCACCCTGCCCGGCGATCGGCCTGCAACGATCGCCCCTCCCCAACCGTTGGGCCTTCGTCAGCCAGCGGAGCCACGCCATGTCCGATCGATCCACACCCCACCACCCGCTGCCCGGCGACGACCGGGCCCGGCACGACCTGATCCCCGAAAGCGTGGAGGACGTGCGCGACATCGGCGACGACGATCCGGGCGCGCCCGGATCCAGCAAGGTCACACCGCCGCTCCGCCACTATCGCAACCCGGATGGCACGCCCTACGACGGCTGACCTGCGCCATCAGCCGACCACCACGCGGTGGATGCCGTTCGCTTCGTGCACGAAGGCGGTGTGGCGGCCGAGGAAGCGCGCCGTCACGTCCGCCGCCGTCATTGCATGCTGGCTGGGCTTCACCGTGGTGAATGCCCCGCCACCGGCGATCGCGAAGGGCAGCAGGAGTTGGTCGGCGAGATAGGGCCCCGCGAACGCAGTCGATTCGAGGTAGCCCTTCATCCGCGCCGCCGCGCGCTTCGCGATCTGCTCGGCGGGTACGCCGAGCTTGCCGAAACCGCTGACGATTTCGGTGACATGCTCATAGCGTGCCTCGAGCAACAGGATGTTGCCTGGCCCGCGCTCCTCTGGCAGCTCGCGCACCGAGAAGGACCGCTCGGGCCAGTCGAGCTGCTTCTGCGCCGTCCGGATCTCGCGGTCTGCCACGTCGAACGGCAGCCCCGCGAAAAAGGCGGTCGCCGACTGGTCGAGCAGCGCGCCGCGTTCAGTGCAGTCGATGGCGACGAGGGGGGCAGGATTGATCTCCACTTCGATCCGTCCGCCGCCGCTCGGATAGAAGCCGTGCCGTACCAGTTTCGCGGTGACGGTCGGCCCCATGCGGTTGACGACCGGCAAGAAGCAGCGCTCGATGAACTCGAATGGCGGCGCAAGCATATTGTGCGTGCCGCCCTCGAGCACGACCCGCGACGGGCCGTCGGCAAGCAGCAGCGGCATTAGGATGGTCTGGAGGACGAGCCCCGTACTCCCGGCGGTGCCGACCGCGAAATGATAGTCGCCGGCCCGGACGGTGCCGGGCGTGAAGCTCATCGCGCGCGAGCCGACCCTCACGCCTTCGCAAGAGCCCCCGCCGATCGCGCACGCGGCCTCGATCGCGGTGACATGCTGGCGCATCAGCCCCGGCTTCTCGCGTCCGCCGCGTATATTGGCGATCCGGAACGGCGCGCCCGTGACGAGCGACAGCGCGCACGCATTGCGCACCACCTGCCCCCCGCCTTCGCCTTCCGATCCGTCGATGATGATCATTGGATTCCACTCTCTAAAACTCCCTCTCCCAGCGGGAGAGGGAGGGGCCCGTGCCGAAGGCGTGGGAGGGTGAGGGCGACACCATCAGCGTCTCGCCCTCAACCTCACCCCGCGCTGCTGCGCAGCTTGCCCAGTGTGCTCCAGCTTTCGGGTCGATCATGCTCCCAGCATGATCTGCGGGATGCCGGGGGCATCCCGCACCCGAAAGCTGAAGCGCACTCCCGGAAGGAGAGGGGATTGTAGCGCGCGCCAAAAGCCTAGCCTTTCACGCACACCACCTGCTTCAGCGTATGGACGATCTCGACCAGGTCGGCCTGCGCCGCCATCACTGCCTCGATCGGCTTGTACGCCCGCGGGCTCTCGTCGATCACGCCTTCGTCCTTGCGGCAGGCGACGCCTGCCGTGTCGGCGATGTGCTCGGCGAGCGACACTTGGCGTTTGGCCTCGGTGCGCGACATCACGCGCCCCGCGCCATGCGAGCAGCTGTCGAACGATTCCGGGTTGCCCAGCCCGCGCACGATGAACGATTTCGCGCCCATCGAGCCCGGGATGATCCCCAGCACGCCCTTCGCCGCGCGCACCGCACCCTTGCGGGTGACGAGCACATTCTCGCCGAAATGATTCTCCCGCGTCACATAATTGTGATGGCAGTTGACCGCTTCCAGCTCGGCCTCGAACGGCTTGGCGATGACCGTCCGGATCGCCCGGATAACATTGGTCATCATCATCCGCCGGTTGAGCGCCGCATAATCCTGCGCCCAGCCGACCGCCTCGACATAATCGTCGAAATGCTCGGTCCCTTCCGGGAAGTATGCCAGGTCCTGGTCGGGCAGGTTGATGAACCATTTGCGCATGTCCTGCTTCGCCAGCTCGATGAAATAGCTGCCGATCGCATTGCCCACGCCCCGCGAGCCCGAATGCAGCATCACCCACACCCGCTGCTCGGTATCGATGCAGACTTCGATGAAGTGGTTGCCTGTACCGAGCGTGCCGAGATGGACGAGGTTGTTCGTGTTCCCCAGCCGCGGATATTTCGCCACGATCTGGCCGAAGCGCGAGGCGAGCGTCGCCCAGGCCTCGACGATTTCGGCCGGCGGGTCGCCCCACGAACCGGTATCGCGCTTGCCCCGGCCGACCTGCCGGCCAACCGGCACCGCCCGCTCGATCGCGGCGCGCACGTCTTCCATGTTATCCGGAAGGTCGCTGGCCATCAGCGAGGTCCGCGCCGCCATCATGCCGCAGCCGATATCGACCCCGACCGCGGCCGGGATGATCGCGCCCTTGGTCGGGGTGACCGAGCCGACGGTCGCGCCGATGCCGACATGGACGTCGGGCATTGCGGCCACATGCTTGAACACGAACGGCATCTGCGCCGCGCGCGCGAGCTGCGCCCGCGCCTTGTCGTCGACCGGCACGCCGCGGGTCCACATCTTGATCGGCACGCCGCCGGGGACGTGCTGGTAGTCGAAATTCGTCTCGGTCATCGCGACCTCCTGTTCTTCCTGTTGCATGAAGCGGCCGTGGCGACGAGGTGGTGGCGAGACATTTTTCCGATGCTCTTCCACTGAGCTACGGGCACAAGGCCCGGCCGGAATCGAACCGGCATCCTCGGCTTCGAATGTAGTCCCGCGCGGCATGCGCCACGGCTGCGTATTCGGTGCCGGCGACGAGATTCGGCGAGACTTTTTCCTCTGAGCTACCCGGCTGCCCGGGGGTGGAGTTGAACCACCGACCTCCTGCATCGAGGGCAGACGCTCTGACCTGTAGTCCCGCCAGCATTCGCCGGCATTGTTTGGTGCTGGCGACGAGAGTGATGAGACACGCGGATTCGAACCGCTAGACCTTTCGGCCACAACCAGATGTAGTCCCACCGGCATTCGCCAGCTTGAATTGTTCACGGCAACGAGGTGTTGGCCGGACATGCTCTACCACTGAGCTACAAGCCTCTTGGCAAGGCGGGAGTCGAACCCGCGACACATGTAGTCCGACCGGCATTCGCCGTGATGTTTTAGTCGGCACGCTCTCACACCCACGCCGTCACCCCGGACTTGTTCCGGGGTCCAACGCGCCGCATTCACCCGGCTGAGGCTCTTGCGGCCCGTTGGATGCCGGAACAAGTCCGGCATGACGATTGATAGGTCGCGGTCGTGGCGACGAGATCGGCGAGACATTGGGCGTCCTTAAGCTACGTTCCAGCGGCGGGATTTGAACCCGCATCTCCCCAATCCATTGCTGGCGCTGGGGCGCTTTACTCTCCGGACTGTCGCTGGTGGATGTAGTCCCGCCAGCATTCGCCACGACCTGTTCTTACACCTCCGTTTCGCTGACGATGCTCACCCAATCCCGCGCGTCACCCGAGGCGAAGCGCGCGATCGTATCGAACACCGCGTCGGAGAAGCCTCCCACATTCAGGATATCCGCCCGGCCCGACGCCTGGGTCGAGCCATGCGCCTGGATGTCGACGCAGACGAGCTTCGCAGCCCGGTTCCGGCCCTTCAGCTTCTCCCATTCGCGGATCGTCGCGGTCGCGCCTGCCCGGGCGTCAACCCAGGAAGCGTTATCCGAAACGATCACGACGAGATCCACCGCCGCCTTCTCCGCATTGAGCATCGCGAGCGGTGCCGAGACCGCAGTCCCGCCCCCGCCGATCGCCGCCAGCTTCGCCGTGTTCACGGCAAGGCGGGCAAACGGATCGAGCTTGATGCGCACGACCTTCTCCTCGAAGGGCAGCACCCGCGCATCCGGCCATTGTCGATCACGCGCCCGAAGACACGCACGGCAAGGTCGGGCTCGGCCACCGTCAGGTATGCGGCGAGCAGGGCAGGCATGTCCTTCATCGCCCCGGCCTTGCGGGCATAGATCGCACACCGGGCGACGAACATCGGATCGACAGCCTTTGCCGCAGCGATCGCTTCGGCGAGATGCGTTTCGGCACTCGCATAGAAGCTGTCGTTGAGGGTTCCGGTCGCGGCAAGCTGGGCGAGCGTCGCCTCCGCCCCAAGGGCATAGGCAGGCGCGCCTTCGCGGTTCACCGTGTCGGTGACCGGGAGCAGCCTTGCGATCGCGGATGCGAAAAGTCCCTTGTTTGCCATCGTCTTGTCCTTCTGGTCAGGGCGGCTGGATTTGAACCAACGACCCCCGGTGCCCAAGACCGGTGCTCTGCGCGCCTGAGCTACGCCCTGATATTGTCTCGGTTGCGATCCGGGGCGGCCGGCCCATTCCGACCGCCCCTCACCGCGCCGTCCTGCCGGATGTTCGACGAACCGGCTGGACATGTTGGGTATTGCAGAGCGCGTGCCAGTTTCGCGGAAAGCCATGCGGCACTACGCTAACATGCCGAAAAAATTATATTTAATTCACACGACGTTGATACTGGCAGTCGATGCCTTGTGGCGCCTGCTGTATAATGGTATCGATCAGGATAGTAATTTATCCTATGGTATAGACTATGCCGGCCACTTCCATCGCTCGACGTCAGCGCGAACCCAATAACGTTTTGTTGACGTTGCCCGGCGCGATCTGGGTGCGATGCCCGCGATGCGACCGGTCCGCGCGCGTGCAGCCGCCGCGTAACTGCTGGCGTCCTGGTGGCGAAGTCGCAAATTTGAGCTGTCGGCATTGCGGATTCTCCCATCGCGATGCTGACGCGTTCGCCGCAGCGAAGACCCGCACTGCAACGATCGCGCTGAACCGGCCACGCTGCGGTCATTGTGGGCGCGATGTGGCACGTGGGAGGCGAATGGCAGCATCAAGGGGCAGTACTGGGCTGACTGTGCGGGTGCGGTGCGCCGGCTGCAACCATATCACGCTGTTTCCGGCGACGCCCGCTGGGCATGATTGGCGCGAAGGCTATGATCCCTATTTCGATCTGCCGCTTTTCCTCATCGAGCCGGTCGGACAGGATATTCTGTGGGCGTGGAATCCGCAGCATATCGAGCTGCTCGCGGCCTGGCTCGGTGCGACGCTGCGTGAGCGCTCGACCCAGCCCTATCACTGGTCGATGGTATCGCGCCTGCCACGCTGGATGAAGCTGGCCAGTGCGCGCCCGCGCGTACTGCACGCCCTCGGGATATTGCGTGAACGCGCGCTCGGCGAAGGTATCTCATGAAACCGCTCACCGTCATCGGATTCCTCGGCTCGACCCTCGACGCGAGCAAGTTCGGCCCCTCGCGCTGGAACAAGTGGCGGCCGTCGGTCGGGCTCACCATGCATGAGGATCTGCGCGTCGATCGCTTCGTGATGCTTCACGGCAGCGCCCATACGCGCCTCGCCGAGTACATCGCCGACGACATCGCCAGCGTCTCGCCCGAGACGACCGTCGACAAGCGCGTGCTCAATCTGAATGATCCGTGGGATTTCGAGGAGGTCTATGGCAAGCTGCTCGACTTCGCGCGTGCCTATCCGTTCGATCCGGAGGCCGAGGATTATCTGATCCACATCACCACCGGCACCCATGTCGCGCAGATCTGCCTCTTCCTGCTGACCGAGGCACATTACCTCCCCGGCCGCCTGCTTCAGACCCAGCCCCAGCGCGGCATGCCGACGGGTGCGCCCGGCAGCTGGAACATCATCGACCTCGATCTCTCGCGCTACGACAGCATCGCCACCCGCTTCGCTGCCGACAGTGCCGAGAGTACGTCCTTCCTGAAATCGGGCATCGATACCAGGAACGCGGCCTTCAACCATCTGATCGACGAGATCGAGCAGGTCGCGGTGCGCAGCCGCGCGCCGGTGCTGCTGATCGGCCCCACGGGCGCCGGCAAGAGCCAGCTCGCGCGGCGCATCTATGAGCTGAAGCGCGTCAAGCATCAGGTTGTCGGCCCGTTCGTCGAGGTGAACTGCGCGACCCTGAAGGGGGACGGCGCGATGTCCGCCCTGTTCGGCCACAAGCGCGGCGCCTTCACCGGCGCGGCCGCCGATCGCCCCGGGCTGTTGCGCACCGCCGACACCGGCATGCTGTTCCTCGACGAGATCGGCGAGCTCGGCATCGACGAGCAGGCGATGATCCTGCGCGCGATCGAGGACAAGCGCTTCCTTCCCGTCGGCGCCGACAAGGAGGCAGCGTCCGACTTCCAGCTGATCGCCGGCACCAACCGCGATCTCGGTCGCGCCGTGGCGGAAGGGCATTTCCGCGACGACCTCTATGCGCGGCTCAACCTGTGGACCTTCGCGCTTCCCGGGCTGGCTGACCGTCGCGAGGATATCGAGCCCAATCTCGACTACGAGCTCGACCGTTTCGCCGAACGCGAGGGCGCGCGCGTGACCTTCAACAAGGAAGCGCGCGAGCGCTATCTTGCCTTCGCAACGGGTGCGGGCGGGCGCTGGGCCGGCAATTTCCGCGATCTCGCGGCGAGCGTCACGCGCATGGCGACCTTCTCTCCCAAGGGCCGGATCGACAGCGCGTGCGCCGAAGCCGAAATCGCACGCCTCACCCGGCTTTGGGCGTCGGAAAGCGCGGCGGTAGACGACGGGCTGGAGGCCTTGCTCGATGACGGGGCGCTGGACGAACTCGACCCGTTCGACCGCGTGCAGCTCGCCCATGTCGTCGCGGTGTGCCGACGTAGCCGCTCGCTGTCCGAAGCCGGAAGGGCGCTGTTCGCGGCATCGCGGGCGCGGCGGACCTCATCGAACGACGCGGACCGGCTGCGGAAATATCTCGCACGGTTCGGGCTGGAATGGGCTCAACTCGCGGCGTGATTGCCGTCCTCGGCAGGTCGCCGGCCGGACCTGCCCGTCAGGCCTTCGCCTGCAGCACCTCGCCTCCCGCATCGATCAGGAAACGCCGGCTGACCAGCCCCGGCACCCGGCTTGCCGCCACCGCGCGACTGAACAGATATCCCTGCCCGAGATCGCACCCCTTGCGCCGAAGATAATTGCGCTGGGCGATCGTCTCGATTCCTTCGGCAACGGTGACGATCCCCAGATTATGCGCGAGGTTGAGCACCGCGCCGACGATCACGGCATCCTCTTCCCCGTCATTGTCGGTCAGTTTCGAGACGAACGACCGGTCGATCTTCAGCACGTCGACCGGGAATTGCTTGAGATGGGTGAGCGAGGCGTAGCCGGTACCGAAATCGTCGAGCGCGATCGTCACCCCGGCGCGGTTGAGCGCGTTGAGCGTCCGCACCCCGCTCTCCGCGCGGCGACCGAAAAAGACGGATTCGGTGACTTCCAGTTCGAGACGCTCGGGCGGGATGCCGAAGCGATCGAGCCGCTCGAGCACGCGTTCGGCCAGCTCGCCGCGAAAGAAATCGGCTGCCGCGCCGTTGATCGCGATCTTGCCGAACGGCACGCCCGACTGCAGCCAGCCGCGCATATCGGCAAACACGCTGTCCATCATCCGATCGGTGAGGTGCGCGGCGAGTTCCTTGTCCTCGAGCGCGGCACCGATCGACCGCGGATATTGCAGCCCGTTGAGCGGATGATGCCATCGCAGCAGCGCCTCGAACCCGACCACCTCGCCCGTCGCCAGCCGCACCTTGGGCTGATAGAAAGGGACGATGCGATCGTCGTTCAGCGCGCCCCGCGCTTCCGACAGCATTGTCGTCTTGCGGCGGACATTTTCGCGCATCGCGGTGCGGAAGCCCCGGATTGCGCCCCCCCCGACTGCCTTGGCGGCGTAAAGGGCAAGATCAGCGCTCTTGAGCAGATCGTCGGCATCCGCGCTGTCCGTCGGCCACATCGCGGCCCCCGCGCTGACATGCGCATCGAGGATCTGCTCGTCGAACGGGATCGGCATCTCCAGGTCCTTCAAGGCAGCCCTGACGGTCTCCAGATTGGCTTCCGCCGCGCTCAGACCGGGCAGGATGATCGCGAACTCGTCACCACCGAGCCGCGCGACCGTAGCCCCGGCAGGCGCACTACGGCGCAGGCGCCCCCCGATCTCCTTCAACAGGGCATCCCCGGCGGCATGGCCCATGGAATCGTTGACGGTCTTGAAATGATCGACGTCGAGAATGATCAGGCCGACATGCGCGCCCGCCGCCCCTGCCTCTTTCAGCGAGGACTGGAGCCGCTCGGCGAACAACGCGCGGTTCGGCAGGCCCGTCAGGTGATCGGTATAGGCCAGCACGCGAACCTTGGAATGCAGGATCACCTGGTCCACGAGGTGATGATAGTGGTGGCTGACCAGCCGCAGGATCAGCCCGAAGATCAGCAACAGGTTCAGCCCCGTGGTGAATTGCTCGTGATCGCCCGCGATCAGCAGCGCGACAATTACGGGGGTGGTCGCAAACAGGATGGTCGCGAAGGCGGCACGGGGCAGGCTGGCGAGGCAGAAGGCGCAGGCGACCGACCCGAGCGCGATGAACATCGCCACGAACGGTCGGGTGCCCACCCCCGAGTTGAGCAATATGATACTCCACAGGCCCAGTCCCGCCGCCACGACGGAGGCGACGATCGTCGTGCCCGTCAGGTAACGACTCACCTGCGCCGCATCGGGGCTGATCTTGCCCCTGACCAACCACACCGTCACCCGAAGGACGATCAGCGACAGGAAAACCGCTGGCGCGGCAAGCGAGAGACTTGCCGGCACGAGGCCTTGGATCGACGAGGCGAGAATGCAGGTGTTGACCGTAAGGACCGCATAGAGCAGCGGAATCTGGGTCTTCAGGATTTGAAACTGCTCTGCTTGAAGTTCTTTCTTGAGGCTTGGCGAAAGCCGACTTGAGAAGAAGACTGATGAACCCATAGACCCTGCGATATCCCGACACGATTAACAAAGCTTGAGTCCGACGGCGCAAAGCATGATTTTCCGAAGTAATGGATACGCATACGTAACATTACTTAGGTCATCGTGGCTTGCTGCCGCGATCACACCGGATCGCAGTCGAAACGATTTCCGTCACCGCAATCCTTCGCCTAATGCGGGGCAGTGTTGGAAAAGCCGTTCATGATGATCACGCCGGCCAGGATGAACCCCATCCCGACAAGGGCGGCGGCGTCGAGCTTCTGGCCCTGGAAAATCCAGGCGATCCCGGTGATCAGCACGATGCCCGCCCCCGACCAAAGGGCATAGGCAACGCCGGTCGGGATCGTCCGCAATGTCAGCGACAGAAAATAGAATGCCAAGGCGTAGCCGATCGCGGTCACGATCGACGGTATCGGGCGGGTGAAGCCATCGGACAGCTTCATGAAGGAAGTGGCCGTGACTTCCGATACGATGGCCAGGGCAAGAAAAAGATAGGGCATATTGTCGAGATAGGCCGGCCTACCGTGTTGTCACCGCAGATTTTCGTACGACGCCTGGAATCGATGGTTCACCGGCTCAAGCGCCACAGCCGGCGCCGCACGGACGACGCGTGTCGTTCGGGTCGAGGTGGTTCGCCGCCTCGTCATGCCTGGCCCCTTTCCCAACGCGGAGCACCCATCGCCGCGCCAACGCACGCGGACGGGGCACGCAGGCGCACAATATGCCACCGAAAGAATTTTTATCGGTCATTCTATCAATTTAGGGCAGCGATCCCACGCGAATTCGCCCGTTCGCCCTTGCAAAACATGACTCATATTAACATCTTATGTGCGAATGCGCGCGCCGGGCGGGAAAGACCCAGGAACCATTCTCGAGAGGACGTCCGAAAACGCTGGCGCAAAAAAGGGGATGAGCCGCCGATGCAGATTGCCTTTCGCTGGCCGGTTTCGCTTGCCCCTGCCGCTCTCGCCTTGTCCGCCCTTGCCCTCTCCGCCTGCTCGGGTGGCAATAAGAAGCCGGCGCCGCCGCTGCCCCAGGTCAGCGTCGCCGCGCCGCTGCAACGCGACGTGGTCGATTGGGACGAATATGTCGGCCGGTTCGAGGCGATCCAGGATGTGGAACTGCGTCCGCGCGTCTCGGGCACAATCGATCGCATCCTCTTCACCAATGGCCAGCGCGTGCGCGCCGGCCAGCCGCTGTTCACCATCGATCCGCGCCCCTATGCCGCCGCGCTGGCCCAGGCGCAGGCGCAGGCCGCCAAGGCCAATGCCGCGCTGATCAATGCCCGATCGGAGCTTGCCCGCGCCGACAAGCTGCTCGCCGCCCAGGCGATCAGCAAGGAAGAATATGAGACCAAGCAGGCCAATGTGCGCAGCGCCGCCGCCGATCTCGCGGCGGGTCAGGCCAATGTGCGCAACGCGCAGCTGAACCTCGGCTTCACCACCGTCCGCTCGCCGATCACGGGACTGGTCTCGGATCGCCGCGTGTCGAAGGGCAATTTCGCGACCGAAGGCACGACCGTGCTCACCCGTGTCGTCTCGACTGATCCGATCTGGTTCTCGTTCGAGGGCGCGGAGAGCTTCTATCTGAAATATCTCCGGCAGGATCGCACCGGCGAGCGCGGCTCCTCGCGCAACACGCCCAACCCGGTCGAAGTCCAGCTCGCCGACGAGACCGGCTTTCGCTGGCACGGCCGGATGGAGTTCGTCGACAATGCGATCGATACCAATTCGGGCACGATCCGCGCGCATGCCGTGATCGCCAACCCCGATGGCTTCCTCACCCCCGGCATGTTCGGCCGCGCCCGCCTGCTCGGCTCGGGCCATTACCGCGCGATGCTCGTGCCCGACGAGGCGATCATCACCGATCAGACGCGCAAGCTCGTCTATGTCGTCGGCAAGGATGGCAAGGCGGCGCCGCGCCCGGTCGAGACGGGCCCGCAGGTGGAGGGCCTGCGGGTCGTGAAGACCGGGCTCGGCCCCACGGACAAGGTGGTGGTGGAAGGGATCACGACGCTGCAGCCGGGCATGGCGGTGAACGCCAGGACGATCGTGATGAAGCCGCGGGCGGCGGATACGATGCCGACCTCGCAGCCGGACAGCGCCCCACCGGCCTCCGAAGCGACGGCGAACTGACCCCGTGAAGTTTCCCCATTTCTTCATCGAACGGCCGATCTTCGCGGCGGTGCTGTCGGTCTTGATCGTCGTGTTCGGGATCGTCGCCTATCCGGGCCTGCCGGTCGCGCAATATCCCGAGATCGCACCGCCGACCGTGGTCGTCAGCGCGACCTATCCAGGCGCCACTGCCGAGACGCTCGCCGAAACCGTCGCGGCGCCGCTCGAGGAATCGATCAACGGCGTCGAGAACATGATCTACATGTCCTCCTCGTCGACCGGGGACGGCGTGATCGCAATCACCGTGACGTTCAAGCAGGGCGTGAACGTCGATCAGGCGCAGGTACTGGTGCAGAACCGCGTCGCCACCGCCGAGCCGCGCCTGCCCGACGAAGTCCGCCAGATCGGCGTGACGGTGCGCAAGAACTCGCCCGACATCCTGATGGTGATCGCCCTCACCTCGCCCGACGGATCGCTGTCGGAGCAATATGTGTCGAACTATGCCACGACCCAGGTGATCGACCGGCTCCTCCGCATCCCCGGCGTCGGCGGCGTGCGCAGCTTTGGCGGGCGCGACTATAACATGCGGGTGTGGATCGATCCCGATCGCGCTGCCTCGCGCAACCTGACGGTCGACGAGATCGTCACCGCGATCCGCGGGCAGAACGCCCAGGTCGCGGTCGGCTCGGTCGGGCAGCCGCCGTTCAACCAGGGCGGGACTGCCTTCCAGCTCGGCATCCAGGCGCTGGGCCGGCTCACCACCCCCGACCAGTTCGGCGAGATCATCGTCAAGCGCGACGACCAGGGGCGCCTGACCCGGCTGCGCGACGTCGCGCGGATCGAGCTCGGCGCGCAGGACTACAGCATCAACGCGCAGCTCAGCGGCAAGCCGATGACCGCGATCGCGATCACCCAGCTGCCCGGATCGAATGCGCTGACCACGGCCGACGCAGTGCGCGCGGAGATCGCCGCGGCGTCGAAGAGCTTCCCGCCGGGGCTGTCGTACAGCATCCCCTATAATCCGACCGAATATATCCAGGCGTCGATCGAGGCGGTCTGGCACACGCTGATCGAGGCGATCATCCTGGTCGCGCTGGTCGTGCTGCTGTTCCTGCAAAGCGCGCGGGCGACGGTGATTCCGCTGGTCGCGGTCCCGATCTCGCTGGTCGGCTCGCTGGCGATGCTCGCGGCCTTCGGCTTCTCGCTCAACAACCTGTCGCTGTTCGGCATGGTGCTCGCGGTCGGCATCGTGGTGGACGACGCCATCGTCGTGGTCGAGAATATCGAGCGGCTGATGGAGGAGAAGGGCCTGACGCCGCGCCAGGCAGCGCACGAGACGATGGACGAAGTGTCGGGCGCGCTGATCGCGATCGCCCTGGTGCTGTGCGGCGTGTTCATCCCGACCAGCTTCATCCCCGGCATTTCGGGGCAGTTCTACCAGCAGTTCGCGCTGACGATCGTATCGGCGGCGGTGATCTCGGCTTTCGTGTCGCTGACGCTCTCGCCGGCGATCGCTGCGATGATCCTGAAGCCGAAGAGCGAGGCCGAGCCGCGCGCGGGCCTACTCGGCCTTCCCGCGCGGTTCGCGCATGGCTTCAACCGGGGTTTCCAGCGACTGGGCGAGCGCTTCGGCAAGTTCACCGCGCGCGCCGTGCGGGCGCTCGCGCTGGTCGGCATCGTCTATGCGTGCCTGATCGGGCTGGCCGGCTGGCGCTTCACCGCGACGCCGACCGGCTTCATCCCGGCGCAGGACCAGGGCTATCTGATCGCGGTGATCCAGCTGCCGCCGGGCGCCTCGCTCCAGCGCACCACCGAGATCATGGGCCAGGCGACCAAGATCGCGCTCGCCAACAAGGCGACCGAGGCGACCGTCGCCTTTGCCGGCCTGGACGGCGCGACCTTCTCCACCGCGCCCAATGCCGGCGCGATGTTCATTCCGCTCAAGGCCTATGGCGATCGCCTCAATGCCGATCTGGTGGCGAACGAGTTGCGCAAGCAGTTCGGCGCGATCAACGGCGGCAACATCCTCGTCGTGCCGCCGCCGCCCGTCCGCGGCATCGGCACCGGCGGCGGGTGGAAGATGATCATCGAGGACCGCAGCAATCTCGGCCTCAAGGCGCTCGAGGGCGCGGCCTTCGCGATGATGATGAAGGCGAACCAGACCGAGGGCATCACCAGCGCCTTCACGACCTTCAACACGCGCACCCCGCGCCTGTTCGCCGATATCGATCGCGACCGCGCGGAGCAGCTCGGCGTGCCGGTATCGAACATCTTCTCGACGCTCGGCACCTATCTCGGCTCGACCTATATCAACGACTTCAACTTTCTCGGCCGCACCTATCGCGTCACGGCGCAGGCCGATGCGCCCTATCGCGACCAGATCAGCGATGTCGGGCATTTGCGCACGCGATCGGCGGCAGGCGAGATGGTGCCGCTCGATGCGGTGCTGACGCTGAAGAACGACAGCGGGCCGTATCGCGTGGTGCGCTACAATCTCTATCCGTCGGCCGAATTCCAGGGCGATACGGTGCGCGGCTATTCCTCCGGCCAGTCGCTCACCACCATGGCGAAGCTCGCCGACGAGACCTTGCCCAAGGGCATGCATTTCGAATGGACCGAACTTGCCTTCCAGCAGCAGCAGGCGGGCAATACCGGCGCCCTCGTCTTCGGGCTGGCGGTGCTGTTCGTCTTCCTGCTGCTCGCGGCGAATTACGAAAGCCTGGTGCTGCCGCTCGCCGTGATCCTGATCGTGCCGATGTGCCTGCTCGCCGCGATCCTCGGCGTGAACCTGACGGCGGGGGACAATAATATCCTCACCCAAATCGGCCTGGTCGTGCTGATCGGCCTCGCCGCGAAGAACGCGATCCTGATCGTCGAGTTCGCGCGGCAGAACGAGGAGGCGGGCATGGAGATGCACGCCGCCGCCGAGCATGCCGCCGAGCAGCGCCTGCGCCCGATCGTGATGACCTCGATCGCCTTCATCCTCGGCGTGGTGCCGCTGGTGATCGGCAGCGGCCCGGGCGCGGAAATGCGCAAGGCGCTGGGCGTGGCGGTGTTCTTCGGGATGATCGGCGTGACGACCTTCGGCCTGTTGTTCACCCCGAGCTTCTACGTGATCAGCCGCAAGTTCGGCGACTGGGTGGCCTCGAAGCGACGCGGCGGCAAACCGGCGCCGACGCCAGAGCAGACGGGGGAACCGGCATGACGTTGCCTCGCATCCCGCATCCGCGCGCGCTGGCGATCGGGTTGATCCCGCTGGCGCTGAGCGCGTGCACGGTCGGCCCGGACTATCGCCCGCCGGCGACGCCCGCTGCCTCCGCCGGCGGCTTCGCCGAGGCGGCGCGGTCGACCAAGGTCGCGGCTGCGCCGCTGCCCGATCGCTGGTGGCAGCTCTATGCCGATCCGGCGCTCGACCGGCTGGTCGGCGACGCGCTGGCGCACAACACCGACATCCGCACCGCCGCCGCGAACCTGGCGCGCGCGCGCGCGGTGCTGTCCGAGCAGCGCGGGGCGCGGCTGCCCTCGACCGATCTCAGCGCCTCCGCCACGCGCAGCCGCACCGCGGCGACGAAGAGCGTGACCGGCCAGGCGTTCGAGACCGATTTCTACTCGGTCGGCTTCGACGCCTCCTATGAGATCGACCTGTTCGGCGGCGTGACCCGGGCGATCGAGGCGGCGCGGGGCGATACCGATGCCGCCGCGGCGGAGCTCGACGCCGCCCGCGTCTCGGTCGCGGCCGAGACGGCGCGGGCCTATGCCACGGCGTGTTCGAACGCGGCGCAGCGCATCGTCGCGATGGACACGGTCAAGCTGCAGCAGCAGACGCTCGACCTGACCAACACGCTGTTCACCGCCGGGCGCGGCACGCGGCGCGACGTGCAGCGCGCCGATGTGCTGCTCGCCAATACCCAGGCGCAGATCCCCGGCTTCGAGGCCGAGCGCCGCGCCGCGCTCTATGCGCTTGCGACGCTGACCGGCCGGCCGGCCGAGGCGATCGACGCGGATGCCGACAAGTGCCTGGCGCCGCCGCGCGTGACGGTGACGGTGCCGGTGGGCGACGGCGCCGCCCTGCTCGCGCGCCGCCCGGACGTGCGCGCCGCCGAGCGGACGCTTGCCGCCGACACGGCGCGGGTGGGCGTGGCGACGGCCGACCTGTATCCCTCGATCAAGCTGCTCGGCTCGATCGGCTTCGGCGCGCAGCGGCCGGGCGACGTGTTCAAGACGCCGAGCCTGTCCTGGTCGCTCGGCCCGCTGATCTCGTGGAGCTTCCCCAACCAGACCGTCGCGCGGGCGCGCGTGCGCCAGGCGCGGGCCGGGGCGGACGCGTCGCTCGCCCGGTTCGACGGGACGGTGCTGACGGCGCTGAAGGAAGTGGAGCAGGCGCTGGCGCGCTATGCCGGCGCGCTCGATCGCAATGCGGCGCTGGTCCGCGCCGAGACGGCGAGCACCGAGGCGGCGCGGCTGTCGCGGCTGCGCTTCGACTATGGGGCGGACAGCTTCCTGCTGCTGATCGAGGCGGAGCGCGACCGCGCGGATGCCCGGGCGGCGCGGGCCCAGTCGGATGCGGCGGTGGCCGATGCGCAGATCAGCCTGTTCAAGGCGCTGGGCGGCGGCTGGCAGGACGCCCCGGCGCCGGCGCGGCGAGACCCCGCCGCGCCCTGAGCCGCGCTATCGCGTGCGGCGGAAGCGGATCGTGCGGCCGTGGCGCTCCAGCAGCAGATCGCCGTGATCGATGCGCAGCGCGGTGCCGCGGAAATCGACCTTGCCGAGATCGTGCGGCTCGAAGCGGAAGGCGAGCGCATAGCCGCCGGCGGGATCGAGCGGGACGACATCGCCCTGCAGCTCGACCATCGGCAGGACCAGGCGGATGCTGACCGGCGGATCGGCCGGATCGACGCCGAGCGCCAGGCCGTCATCGGAAAGCTGGCCGCCCGCGGTGGCGCCATGCGCGGTGGTGACGACCGCATCGAAATATTGCGGCGAGATGCCGGGCGGGGTGGCGAGCGTGACCCGGAGCGTGCCGGCCGGCGCGGGGCCGCGGGCGGCAAGGAGGATGCGGGGCGGGGTGACGGGATCGCTGGTGAGGAGGACCCGCCCGTCGGCGACGACCCAGCGGCCCTGGCCGGTTTCGTCGAGCGCGCCATAGGCCAGGCCGTACTCGAAACGGCCGTCGGCGCGGAGCTCGAGGCCGGCGGCGAGCTCCATCTGGTGGCCGTCATAAGTGCCGGCCAGGGAAGCGGCGGCCTGGGCGGCGAGGGCGAGCAGAAAAGCCATGTTTTTCTCTCCGTGGACCACCCCAGCATATCGACAAAGCAGGGCCTTGACCTGGGGCGAATATATTTGTCTATTTCGTTAAATATTGACCGATTCGTGAGGAGATTCCGATGGAGCGCGCTTCGCTTGCCCCGGCCCTGTTCTACCGCGATCCGGTGGCCGCGATCGACTGGCTGGAACGGGCGTTCGGCTTCGAGCGGACGATGGTGATCACCGATGCGGCGAGCGGGCACACGCACGCGCAGCTGGCGTTCGGCAACGGCTATCTCATGCTCGGCAACGAATGGGCCGACTATAGCGCGAGCCCGGCGAGCATCGGGGGCAAGAACAGCCAGTCGGTGCACGTCCAGCTCGACACCGACCTGGACGCGCATTGCGCGACGGCGCGGGCGGCGGGCGCGACGATCGCGCAGGAACCGGCCGACCAATTCTATGGCGACCGCACCTATCGCGCGCGCGACCCGGAGGGGCATATGCGGACCTTCGGCCAGACGCTGCGCCCGTTCGTGGCGGAAGAGGCTGCGGCGGCGACCGGGCTGAAGATCGAGATGTTCCCCTGAGCGCCGCCCCCATCCCCGCCCGCACCCCCGCAAGCACCCCCGCGCCGGCCGATCCCGCGCCGGCCGGCCCGGGCAGCGGCGCGATCGACCGGACGCTGGCCGCTCTGGCCGATCCGAGCCGGCGCCGCGTGATCGAGCTGCTGCGCGACCGGCCACGGCGCGCGGGCGAACTGGCCGAGGGCGTGGGGCTGAGCCCGGCGGCGCTCAGCCGGCACCTGCGCCTGCTCAAGGCCGGCGGGCTGATCGAGGAAGGACATCCCGATTATGACGCGCGGGTGCGCATCTATGCGCTGAAGGCTGGGGCGATGGCGGGGCTGAAAGCCTGGGTCGACGAGACCGACCGGCTCTGGGCCGACCAGCTCGCGGCGCTGAAGGCGCATGTGGAAGGGACGCCGGCGGCGGGCGCGCGCCGGCGGGGCCGGCGATGAGCACGCGCGTGCAGGTGGCGCTGCGCATCGCGGCGCCGCCGGCGCGGGTGTTCGCGGCGTTCACGCGCGAGATCCATCTGTGGTGGCAGCCGAGCCCGTTGTTCAGCTTCACCCGCGCCGGGCCGGGCCGGCTGGCGATCGAGCCGCGCCTGGGCGGCCGCTTCACCGAGACGCAGGCGGATGGCAGCGTGTTCGAGATCGGGCGGGTGACAGCGTGGGAACCGGGCGCGCGGCTGGCGCTGACCTGGCGGCAGGCGAGCTTTGCGGCCGGCCAGTCGACCGCGGTCGACATCCGCTTCGAGCCGGTCGGCACCGACACGCGGGTGACAGTGGACCATCTCGGCTGGGACAGCATCCCCGCCCCGCACGCGGCGCGCCACGACATGGTCGGCATGACCTTCCTGCGACACCATGGCGACTGGTGGCGGGCGCTGCTGGCAGGGCTGAAGGCGGCGGCGGAAACGGAAAGCGAGGGAGCGGCGGGCGCGACTCCAGCCCGGTGATTCGCGCGCTTCCGGGCGCCGCCGCTGGCCTACGTAGGACAAAAAAAAAAGGGCCAGCCCGTTGGGGCTGGCCTTGAAAGTTTTAGGAGAGGATGCCTGAAAGGCCTGATCCTTGTGCGCCGCAGCAGAGATTGTTGCAATTGCGTACATTCCCTTAGCGATTGCGCGGATTGCAATCGTGGCCCGTAACGACCCCGGGAAGAAGGCAATCCGGCGCGCGGCGGCATGGCTTCCGCCTCCTGCCCGGCGGCCAGACGGGGCCGTTTCGGCCGCAGTGCAGCGCCGCCACGGGCCGGACGGGGGGCGCGATTCGGGGCGCGCGATTCGGGTGGCGCGGGGCGCGGCGCTCGGGCAGGCTGCGCTACGGGCGGCCGACGGGCACCATCGCCGGCGGCGCCCGGGACGCGGAGGACGGCATGCGGATACTGGCCTGGGTGGCGGCGGCAGCGGCAACGGCAGCGCTTCCCGCCATGGCGGGCGCGGACGGCACGACCCCGCCCCTGCCGGCGCCCGCGGCCTATGCGACGGCGAATCACGGCCTGACGCTGCGCACACCGCCGCGCAGCTTCCATTGCCCGCTGCCGGATGGCTGGGTGGGCGCCGACCATGGCACCGTGCTGTTCCTGGTCGCGCCGGCGCGGTGCCGCGGGGCGGGCTTCGCCTCTTCGGCGCGCGGCTTTGACGGCGATGTGCCGCGGATCGAGATCTATTATGGCTATGCGATCGAGCCGGAGGATGCCGGGGCGCCGGCGCCGTGCCGCCGGGCGGGACAGGCCCGGCTGCTCGGGGCCGCGCGGCCGCTCTGCGCGGAGCGGCGCCCGGGCCGCGTGACGCT
>CAISGR010000280.1 GCA_903884945.1 uncultured bacterium | reverse complement strand
TGCTCAAGGCGCGACGCCTGGACCTTCAGCTCTCGGCGCAAATCGGCCGTCAGCGCCTTGGCTTGGACGTTCAGGGCGGCCTGGAACGCGGCCATGGCGCCCAGCATGTCCGCCGGGGCCTCCGCGCGGGCCTTAAGGTCGGCGGTCCGCTCGGCGCTCACGACCTCCGCGCGCTTCGCCATGAACAGCCACACGCCGCCCATGCCGCCCGCACCAAGGACGCCAGTAATGCCTGCCGCGATAATCGGCGACCAGTCGAAGGCCATGGCGGCTCCCCGGCTTTAAATGATGAAAACGAATGCCCGGAGTTGATCGCGCGAGCCGCCTCCTAGAGGCGATGCGCCTCCAGGATATAGCGCCGGACATCAGGGCGTGACGCCGTAGACGCCGGCGACCAGAGCCCGCAGGTTGGCCAGCGCCGTCGGGTTGTCGAGCACGCAGTTGTTGAACATGATCACATCGGAGATGAAGCCGTCGAACGGCTGTCCGCCGCCCGTGAGCGTTCCCATAACCATCGTGCCGGTTCCCGGCGCGCCTGCTGCGGCGACCTTGGGTATTTCAACGCCGCCGCCGATGGAGCCGCGCAGATAGGCGCCGTCGAAGCCATAGATCAAAGCCTGCACCACCCCATCGACAATGGGGAAAACCATGTTTGACGTGCCGTACTGGTGCTGCAGCTGAGCAGCGGTCGAGCCACGGTTGAGGATGGAGCGGATGGAGCCCGAGGTGAATGAGCCGAGAAGGTTTTGCGCCGCCGTCGTCGCGCGCGTTTTGAAGACGACGCAGATTGAGAACGGCGCCGTCAGGGTCGGCTGCGATCCACTAAGGGTATAGCTGTCGTTATTTGCAGCGGTGAAGTCCGCGCCGGCGTAAGTGCCAAATACGTTCGCGTCTAGCGTGGCCTGGTTGGCTGAGGTCGCCTGAGTGAACGATTGTCCGGTCGCCACGCGATCCGTAAAACTGGCGATGTTCTGGCCCGTGCCAAGGGTCACATAGCTGGGGTCAGCCTGGAACCAGTGTGACAGGCCGGTGGAGCCCAGCAGCTGGCTCGCGAGGCTGGCGCCCGTGGGCAGCGTGGTGTCGGTGAAGACGGTGTCGATCCGGATGCCGGCCATGGCGGGCGCCCTCCTCTGATTAAACGATGGTGATGGGGAAGTCGAAGACCGGGCAGTAGTGGCGAACCTGGGGCGGCACCGCGTAGCCCTGCCGATAGTAGAAGGAAGGCTTGCTGGTCATGGCGCACAGCTGGCCGCGCCGCGCGCTCCAGCCGGAAAGCGCGAATTGCTTCAGGCCGTAGCCGACAACCTCGCTCGTGCCCGACGGCGGCGTGGCGAGGTTGAGGGTCACGACGTTGCCGCTCACGGTGGCGCTGTTGATGACGATCGCGCCGGCGCTGTCCGCGTAGGAGAACCCCTTGCCGCTATCGCCCACCGCCGGCACCCAGTCCGTTTCGAACGCCAAGGTGGCGGCGGCCGGCGTCGCGAAGGTGATGGTCACGGCCTGAAGGTGGCGCGTGGCGCTGATTGGCTTGAGCGGCGTCCAGCTCCCCGTCGCGGCGAGGGTGAGGTAGGCGTCCGCAACCGCCTCCTCGATCACCATGCGACCGATTTCCATATTGTGGATACCGTCCGCCGGATTGATCGGCGCTTGATATGACGAGGCCACAAGGATCGAGTCTGTTCGTTTCAGGGTCGGCGAGGCGCCAATGTCCCACTGCGCCAGATCCACCGTCGTGTCGGTATCCTGGTTGGTCTGAACCACGAAAGCGACAGGCGTTGTGGACTGACCTAGAGCCGCCTTCACCGCCGGCAGCGCGGCCGTCGCCCACGCGCCGTACTGCGCCGCCCAAGTGCTGCGGTTGTTCGGACCGGATTCGCCCTGGTGATAGATGACCACGCGGGCAAGCGCCGTGCGCCCGTAGGACGCGGCGATCGCCGGGAAGCTCGACGCCAGCAACAGCATGTTCTGGTAGTTGTAGTGGCCAGACATGTAGTTCGGATCGGTCGGCGGCAGGAACGCGCCGACGGGCTCGCCGCCCTCCCATGCCGTCGCCATACAGTAGCCCGGCGTGGGCGTGCCCTGGTCGGCGTTACGCTGCTCAAGCGCCCAGCCCAGCATGGTGTTCGGAAACTGCCCCGCCGTGCCGACGGGCGCCGGCCCGCCGGTGGCGTATAGGCTGTCCACGTCCGTTGCGGGGGCAGTGGGATTGGCGTTGCCGTAGATCGACGAATAGCCCCTCGGAAGGAAGGTCGTGAAGGGGAAGAGCGGCCCAACCAGGGTGATGCCAGTTTCGCCGCCTGAGCCGGCGTTCGATTGGCCGATGCGGATGATGATTTCCCAAGGCAGGGCGCTATCGATCACAGCGGCGTTGCTCGATCCGGCCTTTAGCTGAGCCACGTCGTAACAGCGGAACGAGCGATCAGAGTAGCTAGCCGTCCAGAGCGTGGCGCTCCTGGACCGGACGTTGAAAACGGGCCAGTTGCCGCGCAGGGTGGTGGATGGATAGTAGGTACTCGGCGCGGTAATCTGGCTGGCGATATAGGCCATCACCCCGGCGCTCGGCTTGAAGTCCAAGGCGCCGCTCGTCTGAACCGTCAGGGCGCTCCGGTTCAGCAGATCGAACAGCAACGACATGCCGCGCGGGCCGTCTCTGGCCCCGGCGCTGTTTGCCGGCGGGGCCAGCCGTAGACCACTGGCGCGAAGCCAGCCGT
>CAISGR010000279.1 GCA_903884945.1 uncultured bacterium | reverse complement strand
GAGCAGCTGTCGCTGGCGCAGGCGCGGCGAATCGCGCTGGCCGCGCAGGGCTTCGGCGCCGCGCATCCCGTGCGCGCCGACCGCGGCCGGCTGCGCCGCACGGTCGAGCGGCTTTCGCTGCATCAGATCGACAGCGTCAACGTGCTCGTCCGCGCGCATTATCTGCCCGCCTTTTCGCGGCTCGGCAGCTATGATCGCGACCTGCTCGATCGCGCCGCCTGGGGCCGCAGCAACGAGCGCCGCCTGTTCGAATATTGGGCGCACGAGGCCTCGCTGCTTCCGCTGGAGCTGCATCCGCTGCTGCGCTGGCGCATGGCGCGGGCCGATCGCGGCGATACGGGCTGGAAGAGCATGCGCGCCTTTGCCGGCGAGCGCCGCGCCGAGGCCGAGGCGATCCTGGCGCGCCTCCGCGCGGAGGGGGCGCTCGCGGCCTCGGATTTCGAACAGGGCAGGAGCGGCACCGGCTGGTGGGCGTGGGGCGCCACCAAGCATGCGCTCGAATGGCTGTTCTGGGCCGGTCATATCACCACCGCGACGCGCCGCCGCAGCTTCGAGCGCGTCTATGACCTGACCGAGCGGGTCATCCCGGCCCGCATCCTCGATCTGCCCACGCCGCCCGAAGCTGAGGCACAGCGCGCGCTGGTCGAGCGCGCCGCCCGCACCCTCGGCATCGCAACCACGACCGACCTGCGCGACTATTTCCGAATCGGCCCCGAGGAAGCGCGCACCGCGGTCGCGGCGCTGGCGGAAGAGGGCGTGCTGCTTCCCGTAACGGTGCGGGGCTGGGCGCACCCGGCCTGGCTGCACCGCGACGCCCCGCGTCCCCGCCGCATCCGCGGTGCCGCGCTGCTCGCCCCGTTCGATCCCCTGGTGTGGGAGCGCGCCCGGACGGAGCGGCTGTTCGATTTCCGCTACCGGATCGAGATCTACACCCCGGCCGAGAAGCGCACCTACGGCTATTATGTGCTGCCCTTCCTGCTCGACGAACGGATCGTCGCGCGGGTCGATCTCAAAGCCGATCGCCAGGTCTCGCGGCTGATCGCGCATCGCATCCATCTCGAGCCCGGCGCGCCCGCCGACACGGTCGAGCGCCTGACCGTCGAGCTGCAGCGCATGGCGGGCTGGCTCGGGCTCGGCGCCGTGGCGGTCGGCCCGGTGCATTGATCCGGATCAGGCTGGTCGGCATGCGTCCATTTCCCGGCACCAGCGTTGTGCGCCGATGACCGACGCGATCGAGCAAGTGCGCAAACGGATGGAGGCCGCCGCCGAGGCGCTCGACTTCGAGGAGGCGCGTCGCCTGCGCGACCAGCTGAATCTCTTGCGCGGCGGCGCCTCGCCCGAGGCCGCGCGCGCCGCGGATACGGCCGGCCTCACCCGCCAGCAGCCCGGCGCGATGGGGCTGGGCACCAGCCAGCAGCGCATGACCCCGCCGCCCGGATGGCGCCCGCCGCCCAGGCCCGATCCGATGACGCGCTCGACCGGGCGCCGCCCCCGCACCAAGGACCGTGAATGAGCCTCACCCAGCGTCGCCGACCGATGGATGCCATGAAGCAGCTCGGCCCGGGCCTCATCACGGGCGCCGCCGATGACGATCCCAGCGGTATCGCCACTTATTCCCAGGCCGGCGCGCAATTCGGCTTCGGCCTGTTGTGGACGCTCGTCCTCACCTATCCGCTGATGACGGCGGTGCAGTTGGTCAGCGCGCGGATCGGCCGCGTCACCGATCAGGGCCTGGCGCGCAACATGGCGAAGATCATGCCCGGCTGGATCGTCACCGGTCTCGTCGCGCTGCTGTTCGTCGCCAACACGATCAATATCGGCGCGGATCTCGCCGCGATGGGCGAGGCGGCGCAGCTCGTGGTCGGCCGGGGCGATCATGTCTTCACCGCGGTTTTCGCCATCGGCTCGCTGCTGCTGCAGATCTTCGTGCCCTATCACCGCTATGCGTCGATCCTGAAATGGCTGACGCTGGTGCTGCTCGCCTATGTCGCGCTGGTCTTCATGGTGCATGTCGACTGGGCGGCGGTGGGCTGGGGCATGGTCTGGCCCACCGTCGCGGGTGCGACCGCCGTCACCACCATCGTCGCGGTCTTCGGCACCACGATCAGCCCCTATCTCTTCTTCTGGCAGAGCTCGCAGGAGGTGGAGGAGGTCGACAAGGACGACGCCAAGCATGCGCTGAAGGACGCGCCCAGGGAGGCGCCGGCCGAGCTTCGCCGCATCGGCATCGATACCTTTGCCGGCATGGCGATCTCCAATCTGGTCGCCCTGGCGATCATGATCGGCACGGCGGCGACGCTGCACGCGGCGGGCAAGACCGATATCCAGACGGCGGCGGATGCGGCGAGCGCGCTGAAGCCGGTCGCCGGCCAGTTCGCCTTCCTGCTGTTCAGCCTCGGCATCATCGGCACCGGGCTGCTCGCCATCCCCGTCCTTGCCGGCTCGGCTGCCTATGCGATCGGCGAGGCGCGCGGCTGGACCACCGGCCTGGAGAAGAAGCCGCTCGAGGCACGGGGCTTCTACGCGGTCATCAGCGTCGCGACGCTGCTCGGCATCGGGCTCGACTGGTCGCCGGTCGATCCGATCAAGGCATTGTTCTGGAGCGCGGTGATCAACGGCGTGGTCGCGGTGCCGATCATGGTGGCGATGATGATCGTCGTCTCGCGCCGGTCGACCATGGGCGCCTATACCGCCTCGCCGGCCCTGCGCTTCTTCGGCTGGTCGGCGACGGCGGTGATGGCGGTCGCGGCGGTGGCGATGTTCCTGGTGTGAGGCGGCGCGGCGTAAACGATGGCGCTTGTCACGGCCCGCGAACCATGACCATGCAGGCGGCGATTTATCGCGGCAGCCGGCAACCGGCCGGGCGCCGCGGCTTTCTCCGACATGATGGGATTCCCGATGGGACAGTTACGCACCGCCAACAAGCGCCGCAATCGCGCCCTCGCCGCCGCCGTCGCCGCCCGCTCGGCCGCAGCCGCGCCGGCCGCGACGACCAAGGCAGCGGCGCCCAAGGCCGCCAAGAGTGCGCGCTGATCCGGGGGGCTGACCGGATTCCGGTCGGCACCCGCCCTGGCGACGCGCGCCATGCCGGAGCGGGACGAGGCTGTCTCCGGCATCGTCCCGCCGCCGCCGGCCAGGCCCCGGCCGGAAAACCCGCGCCATGTTGGCGATGCCGGTGCCGATCCGGATTGCCTCCGGACGAAAGAACCCGCATCGGTGGCGCAGGCGATGCGCCCGGACCTTCGAACCGTCCGGCGCGTTGTCGATCACATCAAGCCAGGCGCCGCTGGCGCCGACCATGGGGAATATCGGATATGGCCGCAGACAAGATGGACATCGATCTCTCGACCCTGCTCGACAATGTCGATGAGCAGCTCGTCGAATTCACCGCCGAGGTGGACGGCGACGATTATGAGTTCGCCGTCCAGTACGCGGTGCTCGAGGCACTGAGCGGGGACGCGCCGGAAGACGACGCGATCGACATGTTCAACCGCTTCAGCGACTCGATCGCGGAGGCCGGCCTGGTCGCGCTCGCCCGCAACAGCGATCAGGGCATGATCGTCATCAGCGAGAATGATCTCGAATAGCGCGCGACGGCGCATCGGTTCCGCACCGGCATTGAAAGGCACGGGATGAGTTCGCCTGCATTGTTCCAGCCGCTCGAGGTGGGCGGGCTCCACCTCGCCAACCGCATCGTCATCGCCCCGATGTGCCAATATTCGGCGCAGGACGGCTGCATGACCGACTGGCACCTGATCCATCTCGGCCAGCTCGCGCTATCCGGCGCGGCGCTGCTCACCATCGAGGCGACGGCGGTATTGCCGGAGGGGCGGATCAGCTGGGCCGATGTCGGCCTGTGGAACGACGCGACCGAGGCGGCGATGGCGCGCACGCTGGAAAGCATCCGCCGCTGGTCGCCGATGCCGGTCGCGATCCAGCTCGGTCATGCCGGGCGCAAGGCGTCGACCGAGGTGCCATGGCATGGCGGTCACCAGATCGCGCTCGACGATCCGCATGGCTGGCAGACCGAGGCGCCATCGGCGCTGCCCTTCGCCAATGGCCAGCGCCCGCCCACCGCGCTCGACCGGGACGGGCTTGCCCGGGTCCGCGACGCCTTTGCCGCCGCCGCCGTGCGCGCCGCGCGGCTCGGGATCGATGCGGTGCAGCTTCACGGCGCGCATGGTTATCTGCTCCACCAGTTCCTCTCGCCGCTCTCCAACCAGCGCGACGACGATTATGGCGGCAGCCTCGAGAATCGCCTGCGCTTCCCGCTCGAGGTGTTCGATGCGGTGCGTGCCGCCTTTCCGGCTGACCGCCCGGTCACGATGCGCGTCTCGGGTACCGACTGGGTCGAGGGTGGCTGGGATATCGCGCAGACCGTCGCCTTCGCCCGCGCGCTGGAGGCGCGGGGCTGCGCCGCGATCCATGTGTCGAGCGGGGGCCTCCACCCGGACCAGCAGATCCCGGTCGGCCCGAGCTACCAGGTCCCGCTCGCCCGCGCGGTGAAGCAGGCAGTGGGCATCCCGGTCGTCGCGGTCGGCCTGATCACTGACTATCAGCAGGCCGAGGCGATCGTGGGCACGGGCGATGCCGACATGATCGCGCTCGCCCGCGCGATTCTCTACGATCCGCACTGGCCCTGGCATGCCGCCGCGGAACTGGGCGGCACGGTGACCGCACCCAACCAGTATCTCCGCTCGCAGCCGCGCCAGTTCAGACATCTGTTCGGCGGCTGAGGCCGGTTCCACATTTCATCGGGTGCCGATTTCCGCCATGGTGGCGCGCGATGGACAGCGCTTTGCCTCGAGGGAAAGCGTCCGCGTGAGCGCCGCGGCGGAAGGGGCGGCCTTGCGCGCGCGTCGAACGGGCGGGGCTGCTCGGGGGGCAGGGCCGGTGCGAGGAAGCGATGGACGCGGTCTTGCAGACACTTGATCGGGATGCGCGCGATGATGCGGCGCTGGGCATCGCGGCTGACTGGATGCTGCACCAGGTCAGAGCAGCCGCGCTGGGCGCGCTGCTCGACGATCTGGAGGCGCGGGACATCGGCATCGCCACGCTCCTCGCCTGCCGTGCCAACGCGCTGGCCGCGGCTGGCCGACGGGGGAATCTGGCCGAGCTGCTTGCACTGGCGCGCTGGCGCACGCAGGCCATGATCGTCCAGGGCGAGATCGATCATCACCGCCTCGCCGGGGTGATCCTGTCCCATCCGCCGATGGCGTGCCGTCCGGCCGCCGCGACGCGGCAGGGCTGGGCGCCGTACCCGGCCGGCATGTCGAGCCCCGGGGCGGGGATGCTGCTGATCTTCCCGTCGTTCCTGGCGCATGACACCATTCCCACCCGGGTCGCCGGGCAGTGCCTCTGCCTTTCGCTTGATGTCATGCCGTGCGACCCTCCTGTCGCGCAGGGGCGCGCGTGCGCATGAGCGCGGTCCGCCGGGCGCGGGCGCGCCTGCTCGCTTATGGCCAATATGGCTTCCCGTTCCTGCCCGGCCCGGCGCCGACCCCAACGACGCGGCTTCGCCGGCTGAGCGGACCCGCCCATCTGCCGCGTCGCCGCCGCTGGCTGCGCCCGCTGGCGTTCACGGGGATGCTGCTCGCCTGGCCCGTCGGGGCGTTGCACACAGCGATCAGGCTTCAGTCGGCTGAATCTCGGCCCGGGCGATGGGGCCGCATTCTCGATTCATGGCGGCTGGCGCTCACCCGCAACGTGCCGCCGTTCGATTATCGCGCTTATCGGCTGGACGAGCCTGGCCCGCGCGCGGCGTTGCCGCATTATCTCTTCTGGACCGATCTGCCCGCGCTTGCCGCGTTGAACGCCCGGCGCGGCGCAGTCCAGCAGGATGTGCAGGACAAGGCCCGTTTCGCCGAAATCTGCGCTGCGCACGATCTGCCGGCCGTGCCGACCCTGGCGGCGTTTCGCGGCGGCCGGCAGGTGGCGCCGGCAACGCCGTTCGTCCCCGTCGGGCCGGAAATCTGGGTCAAGAGCCTGGACGGACAGAGCGGCCAGGGTGCCGCGCTCTGGCAGCGCGTGGGCGACGCTTATCGCAACGCTGCGGGCAGGGTGGTCCCTGCGGCCGGCTTTGGCGGGCATGTCCGCGCGCGGGACTGCATCGTCCAACCGAGGCTTGCCAACCACCCGGTCGTCGCGGCCATCACCAATGGCGCGCTCGCCAGCCTGCGCATCGTCACCGGGATCGACCGGGACGGCCATGCCGCGATGGTGTCGGCGATCCTTTATCTGCCCTGCGGCGATCGCGCGATTTCGGTCGCCGGCATCGGCTGCGCGATCGACCCGGGCAGCGGGGCCCTGACCCGCGCGCTCCATTTCGGGAAGGGCGCGGGCGAGATCGGGCAGCATCCCGATACTGGCGAGCCGATCGTCGGCCGGTGCCTGCCCTTCTGGTCCGAATGCCGGGCCTTGGCGGTGCGCGCTCATGGGCTTGCCTTTGCCCGGTTCGCCTTTCTCGGGTGGGACATTGCGATCACGCCCGAAGGCCCGCTCCTGCTCGAGGCCAATTCGGGTTGGGCCGCCCTGCACCTGCAACTGTTGAACGGCCCGCTCGGGCTGACCGATTTTTCGCGGATTCTCGAAGACCACGTCTGAACGGCGTCGCCTTGGCGCGGGCTCAGTCGATCCCGATCAGGCCCTCGCTGACGAGGCGCCCGACCACCGCGCCCACTTCCGTGCGGCAGACTTCCGGTTCGACCTCATATTCCTCGATCAGGCGGGCGACGAGATCGCCCAGGGTGCGGGGCGTCTCGAGCAGTTCCCAGATTCGTCGGGTCACTGCGGAGAATTCGAAATAGCTGCCCTGCGTTACGCTGAGCATCAGCAGCTTCTCGGCCAGTGGGGCCGTCAGGGCGTCCGATCCTTGTCGCAGGAGGGTGGTGTCGTCGATCGAGGCAGGTGCGGTCATCAGGTCTTCCCAAATAGGCCGCCCCCCCGGGGGGGCGCCGGCGTCTTCTGTGTCCTTGCCCCGTTGCGCCCGGCGCGTCGGTACCGCCCTCGCGCAGCTGGCCGGTCAGTTACCCCTTAAGAGGGTGGGAGCAGCTGATCGAGCCCCGATCGTGCTCGATTCTGCGCTATCGATGACATCGCTCGTGATGCCGGGCTCAACGCGGCGGCTCGCTCATGGCGGGCCGGTGCCGGTCGCGGCGCTATAGCCGAGGCGCGCCATCATTGGCGCATGGACGCGCTCGATCGAGGCCAGCAGTTCGGGGTCGAGCAGCGCGCGGCCTTCCCCCGTCTCGCCGCGGCGAAAGAATGGGATCTCGGGCTTGAACCGCTCCGAAAAGCCATGCGCCTCTTCCTCGCGTTTTAGTCGCTTGAAGTCGGTCAGCTGGACGGCGCGGTCGATCTCCGCCGTGGAAGCCCGGATCTCCAGGAAATCCAGCGCGCGCGCGAGCCAGTGGCCCGGGGCGGCGCGCAGGTCCTCGTAGCGGATCGGCAGGGTCGGGACCCGATCCTGCTCCAGCCAGCTTGCGATATGGGCGCTCCAGTCCAGCGTCTTCTGGAAGATCTGCCGCGAGAAATGCCGGGGAATCCCCTGCAGGTCGCCCTCCGGATTGTTCATGAACGCGACCGTCCTTTCCCGCGACCAGTTCCAGAAGGTAGCGAGGGAGATGGCGATGTCACGCGGGTCGCGCACCAGGTACAAGGCGGCCTGGCGCGGCGCGCTGCCATGGATCGGCGCGCCGTCGCGATTGAAGCGATAGGCGTCATGGGTCTTGAAGAAGCAGCGCTCGGGCTGCTCGCGCGCTTCCGCGTCGCACAGGAGCGGGCGGAGCAGATCCTGCTCGTCGGCGCTGAGCAGGGAGGTGTCGATGAATGATGCCCGCTCGATATCGCTCCGCGGCAACGGGCCGGTGCCGACGGTGATCTGCTGGTCCGGCGTCCAGCTCTCCTCGTGCGGCTTCAGCAGATGCATCATCATCAGCCGCATCCAGGTGTTGCCCGATTTCATGTAGGATGCGATCCATACCGGGCCGTCAGGACCAGGCGAGGAGGTCACGCCGGCGGCGATCCCGGTATTGTCCCGAGCGACGCCCAATGCGCCTTCAGGCACGCCACCGTCCGCGCATTGTCGTCCAGCGCAACCGGCCGACGGAAGAGATAGACCGGGACGCTGTCGACCAGGCGCGCCATCTGGCCGAAGCGCTGCGCCATGTCGCCGATATGGTTGGAGAGGATCCGGCGATAGCGATGATGGTCGAGCGCGAAGGCCGCCCGCCCGGGCGGCAGGAGTTCGACTGACGGTGCGTCGCCGGCGGGCAACGCTTCCAGCAGGTAGATGCCGCGCAGCGGCAGGCCCGTATCGGGTCGCGGGACGGGCAGTTCGACATGATATTTGTTGATCATGCTGCGCACCTGCCGGCCGCGATGATCAGCCAGGTCGAGCGATTCGATCACGTCGTCCCACAACCGGAAGCGCCGGCCGTCGGCGGCGAGTATGGGATGCTCCCCGGCGACATCGACCGCCGAAACATCGTCGCTCAGCATCGCGCAGCTGCCGTCGAGGCAGAGCAGGGCGGCCAGCGTCGACTTGCCCGCGCCCGAGGCGCCGCTGAAGGCGAAGGCGCCGCCGTCATGGGTGACGGCGGAGGCGTGGAGGATCAGCGCGCCCCGCTGGTAGAGGGCGATGGCGATGGCGGTGCCGGCGATGAAGATCGCCGCATCGTCCAGCGACACGCCAGCGGCCGGCTCGACGACGATCTCGCGCCCGGAGGTCACCAGGAAGCGCACGACGCCGGGGACGTTCAGGAGAAAGGCAGGGGGCGCTGACTGCCAGTTGGCGCCGGTCGAAACCGCGTCATCCAGCGCCGCTGGAACAGGTCCCAACAGGATTCGAATCTGCGGGTCGTCGGATCGGGCGCACTCGATGCTGCCGTGCAGCCGGATGTCCGACTGCACCCGAAGACCTGAGATTCGATAGAATAAAGGTTCGCAGGTGGAGGCCGCGACTGCTTCAATCATCTAGTCGCGTACCGGCTGGTCAGGTCCGCGCGTCGATCAGGACCCGGGGCCCGTCGTCGTCGTAAATTCGGTCACAGTGGCATATTTGCCCTTGGTTTCCCGGCGCGCGTCGTAGCGCTCGAAGGTCGGCGTTTCCCAGGACTTGCGTGCGCCCAGGGTACCGTCCTGCGGCGCGATCTGATTTTCGAGATCCATGCGACCTGCCCCAATTCTCACTATGTATGATCTTCGTAATAATAATACAGGAACATGCGATTAGATCAAGGCGAATGGTTGCGCTGCCGCACGGCGGCTTTTCATCTGGTCGATGCTCCGCCAAATGCCTGTTAACGTTGCGGCTCCCCCGCTAAGGTCGGTGCAATGCGCGATACGCTGATCCTGGCCGCAAGATTGCTTCTCGCTGCGGTGCGGCAATTGATCGGCAAGGTCCTCGCCCGCAATGCTTGCTGTCGCCCCGGGGTTGCCGGATGCGCGTGGCGGGAGGCCGTGGCGCGATGCGGCTGATATGCGGCCTGTATCGCCTGGACGGCGAAGCCGTCGCGCCCGGGACGATCGGGGCGATGGCGGCCGGCATGGTCGCGGCGCCGCTGCGCCCGGTGACGCGCTGCTGGGCGGAGGGAAGCGCCGGGCTCGCGGTGGTGGATTTCGCCCCGACTGCCACACGGGGCCCGCTCGCCGGGCCGGGCGCCGGGCAGGTGCTCGCCGCTGATGTGCGGCTCGATGCACCGGAGGAGCTGGCTGCGTTGCTCGGCGCATCCGGTGTGAACGACGACGATCTCCTTGCCGCGGCGCTGTCGCGCTGGGGGAGCGATGCCCCGCGCCATCTCCTGGGCGATTTCGCCATCGCGCAGTGGGAGCCAGCAACCGGCCGCCTGCTTTGTGCCCGCGACATCTTCGGGGTCCGCCCCTTCCATTATGTCTGGCAACCGGGGAAGCTGTTCGGCTTCGCCTCCTTCCCCGCCGGCCTCCACGCAGCCGGTCTCGTCGCACGCGGCTTCGAGCGCATGGCGCTTGCCCGCCATCTCGTGCAGCGGCAACGGCCCGACGAGACGCTGTTCGTGGGGGTCAGCCGGCTCCCGGCCGCGCATATGCTCGAGGTTACTCCCGCCGGCCTGTCGCTGCGGCGCTACTGGGCGCCGGATGTGCGCGCGGCAGGACGGCTGAAGGCCACGCCGGAAGCTGCCGCTGCCGAAATGCGCCGGCTGGTCGAGGCCGCGGTCCGCAGCCGGCTGCCGCGCACGGGCCCGGTCGGCACCCATCTGAGCGGGGGGCTCGATTCGTCCGCCATCGCCGTTCTCGCCGCCCGCGCGCTTCGCGATCGCGGCGGGACGCTGCGCGCCTGGTCGTTCCTTGACGTGCAGCGCAACGATATCGCGCTCGAGGATGAAACGGCCTTTGTCCAGTCGGTGCTCGATCAGGAGCCGGACATTGCCTGGGCACCGGTCCGCCCGGCGCGCGACGATGTCGACGCCGGTCCCTACCACTCCGATGTGCCCCTGCCGCTGGGGCCGGAGGAACCGGAGAGTGCGGTCTGCGCCGACGCGGCGGCGGCGGGCGTGCAGGTGATCCTGTGCGGCTGGGGCGGAGACGAGGCGGCCACCTTCAACGGCCGGGGCGCGCTGGCGGAGCATCTGCTGCGCGGCCGGTGGCGCATGCTCGCCCGCGAATTCTCCGCGTTGAAGCGCGCGCGTGGCGCGTCGGCCGCCGCGCTGCTGCGCGGCGAAATCCTGGCCTTTCTCGCGCCGGTCGCGCTTCACGCGGCCTTTGCCCGGCGGCGGGGCGCTGGCCTGCAGGATCGTCTCGCCTCCTGCCTGTCGCCCGATCTCGTCGCCGGCCTGCAGGCCGACGCCGCGGGAATGCTCCTGATGGCGCCCGACGCGCGGACGAACCGCGTGCGCCTGATCGGGTCGCCGCATATCGCGCAGCGCTGCGAGAACTGGGCCGCGCAGGGCGCCCGGCACGGCATCGCTTTCGCCTTTCCCATGCTCGATCGCCGCGTCGTGGACTATGCCCTGTCGCTGCCCAGCGACCTGTTCCTGCGCGGCGGCTGGCGGCGGCGCGTCTTCCGCGATGCAATGCAGGGAATTCTGCCCGAGGCGATCCGCGGGCACCATGGCAAGTCGACGCCCTTTCCCGGGGTATCGCTGATCATGGCCGAGCAACGCGACAAGCTCGCCGGCCGGCTCGACGCATTCGCGGCCGATGCGACGGTGCGCGACCTGTTCGATCTCGATGCGCTCCACGCCAGGATCGCGGCGCTGCCCGATCCCGAGGCGCTCAAGCCGGCGCTCTCGGGCAATGCGCGGCCGACACCCGACACCCCGGTCCTGCGCCACGCGCTGCGCCTCGCTGCCTATCTCGCGCAGAAGCCGGGTCTCTGACGTCCTATCCGGCTGCGTCGATCCACAGCCGCAGCGAGACCCGGTCATGCGCGCCCGCGACCCGCACCGTCTCGCCGGCGGCGCAGTCGAGCGTCCCGGGCAGAGGATAGAAGAGCGGCGCCCAGCAGGATTTCGCGCCCGGCTCCGGCCGGTTCTCGTACGTGATGCTTTCGTCCATCTCGAGCCGGATCCACTGGATGAACCCGTTGGCGGGGCGGCCGTCCGAAACCAGTTCCGCCCGTGCCTCGCCCGGCGGGAAGGGCCCGCCGGAGCGGAAATCGAAGCGCATCAGGTCTGCCGTCGAGCTGCGGATGCTGAGCCCGGGATCGCCTACCTTGTGCACCTGTGCCGTGCCCTCGAGCGTGTTGAAGGCGGAAAGGTCGAAGCCCTCGACGAGCCCCATCCGGCGCTGCGCCGCGGCCTCGCTCCAGGCGAGCGCGATCCGCACGCTGCCCGCCTCCGGGATCATCCGCCCGCCCGGCTTCAGCCAGCGCGCTGCCTGCTCCATCACCGGGAGGCAGCCCTGGCCGACCATGTTGTTGCTGACGATCTCGGATACCAGCACGTCGATCGGCCCGCCCAGGTCGCGCTCGAGGTCGAGCTCGGACGAGTGCCGGTCGATCAGCCGGATCCGGTCGAGCCCATTGGCCTTCAGCACCCGCCCGGCTGCCTCGGCCACCGCCGGATTCTGCTCGCAGGTGATCACCTCGCCTGCGCCGGCGCGCGCCGCCATCATCGCCAGCAGTCCGGTGCCCGATCCTATGTCGAGCACGCGCGATTCAGGCGTCACGGCGCGGCGCAGCGCTGCCTCATAGGCGTGGTTGCGCACCTGGTCGCGCACGATGACGAAATGCCAGTCGGGCACCATTTCCTTGAGCAGCGCCGCCGCGGCGGTGGCGATCGCGGCAGGCGGCGCCATCTCCAGCACCGCATGCGCCAGCGCCGCCGCGCGGTCGGGTCTGGTCTCGGCCATCGCCCGGGCGACGCTCATCAGGGCCTGGGGATTCCCCGCCGCCTTGCCGGCGAGAATTTCCAGCGCGTCGTGCATGCCCGCTCTTCCCTGCAACTCGTTCCGGCGGCCTTGGTAGGGGGCTGATGCGGCCGGGATCAACCCTTGGCCGGTCGTCAGCCGGCCCCGTCATCCCGGTCGTCGCCCGTGCCGGCCTCGGCAAGCTCGACCGGCACGACATCGAACACCAGGCAGATGCGCTCCTCGTCCACGCCCATCGGCTTGGTCCAGTGATAGAAATAGGCCGGCATCATCACCAGGCTGCCCGGCTCGGGCGCCACCATCCGCTCCGCCCAGCCCTGTTCGGCCGAGACGCCGTGCATCGCGGGCGGGCCGACATGCAGCCAGCCCTCAAGCCCGCCCGGCGCGCGCGAGATTTCGGGGCGGCTCACATAATAGACGCCGCTCATCCAGGCGCGGGGATGGATATGCGGCATGTGGAAACTCTCGCCGTCGGACGAGAGCGCCCAGGATTCGATTGCATAGTCCGCAGGCCGCGCCGCCAGGAAGGGATGGTCCCGCGCCGCCGGCAGCGCGGCGATATAGCGATCGATCGTGTCGCGGATCAGTTGGCCCCAACGCTGCAGCGCCGGCAGCGACGAGGCCATGATGTCGTTCTGCCGCCATGCCCGGCGGATCGCGTGGCGGCTCGGCCGGTCGTAATATTTGAGGCCCGACAGGATTTCCGCTGCCAGCGCGCGGTTGAAGTCGGCGCGGTCCAGGTCGTCGGGCAATGCCATGAGCGCATTGTGGAAGAAGCGCTCATGGTCGACCAGCCGCCGCACGGCGACGCTGTTGCCCAGATGCGCCTCCGCGACCGCCAGCGCGGCAAGCACCGGCGAAAAGCCGGCGCCATTGCCGGCGAGCGTCGCTGCGTAATCGCGCCGCGCTTCCAGTTCGGCGCGCGTGCCGCCCAGCCCCTCGCCCAGCAGCGGGTAGATCGACGGCTGCAGCAGATAGCCGCGCCGAAAGGTCGCGCCCGCCTCGCGCGGCTCGCCCGCCTCTGCCAGCGCCTCGGCCAGCTCGAAATACATCTCCGGCGGCGCGTCACCCGCCACGGCCTGCCGCAACAGCGCAATGCGTGCCTGGAGATAGGGATCAGTCATCATGCCCCGGCTTCCCTCGCGGGCCGGCCCCGCCGGCCCCGCCGCCCTTCCATATCGCGGCTGCCCGGCAAACACACCGGTCAGTTTGCCGGTGCGCGCGCCCGGCGGAGCGCCACGCGCGACTTGCGCTTCTTCCACCACACATAGACGCCGGTGACGCACAGGGCAGCCGTGGCGAGGCCGGAGAGGAACACCAGCACGACGGTCGCCAGGCCGCCGATCCGTCCGCTGTGCAGCGGATAGAGCAGGCGGATCATCGCGAGATTGGGGTTGCCGCGATAGGGATCGACCGCCTCGGCAAAGGCGTGGCTCCTGCGGTCGAACAGATACACCACTGGCCCCAGCGCATGATAGTTCAGCGTGCCGTCGTCGCACAGCTGCACGCCGATCCGGTCGGTCGCCGCCTGCACGGTGATCGCCGCCGGAAGCCATTGCTCGCCCGTTGCCGCCGCCCGCTGCCGCGCCGCCGCCACCGCGCCGGAGAAGGTCAGCGGCACGGGCCGGGCCGGCGCGGTCACGGCGCGTTCGGGCGGCTCGCGAAACAGCGCGTCCGCCAGCGGCTCATAGGCCTCGGTGAAGAAATTCAGCCCGACCGAGGTCAGCGCCACGGCGGTGAGCGGCACGAACAGCCACAGCCCGTTCACCTTGTGCAGATCGAGCATGAAGCGGGCGAACATGCTCCTGAAGCTCAGCTTCCAGCTCCGCTTCCACTGTTTCCAGAAGGGCGCGCGCAGCGGCAGGGTCAGGTAGAAGCCGATGCAATGCCCAATCAGCCAGGCGATCGCGACGATCCCCATGATCCACCGGCCCCATTTTCCGCCGAGCAGGGTGTAATGCGCATCGTGCAGCAATTCGGTCGCGCCGCGCCGGCTCCACGCCGCGCCGATCCGGCGGGCCCCCGCGGGCTCGCCCGTCGCGCGATCGAGGAACAGCTGGTCGGTCGCCGGCCCGCCGGGAGCGTCGGCGCGCGCCGCCTTCACCGGGATGCGTTCGTCCGCCGCGATCGTCAGCGGAAAGGAGCGGACCTGCCATTCCGGGTGGTGCGCGGCGAACCGGTCGACCACCATCGCCGCCGGCAACGGGCTCGCCACCGGCTGTTGGCGAAACAGGTCGGCGTTCAGCGCCGCGTCGATCGGCCGCACCATGCACAGCAGCGATCCGGTGATCGCCGCGAAGGCCAGCAGCGGAATCGCGGCAAGGCCGAGATAGCGGTGCAGCGTGATCCAGGGCGAGCGGGGAACGGGCTTCATCATCACCTCATGCGGGGCGCCGCCGGATAGCCGAATCGCGGCGCCGCGTCGCCCGCCGGTCTCGCCGCGGCGCGGGCGATCGCCAACCGCCAAGATCGCGATCCGGCGGGGGACCAGCCCCCGCGCGTCGTCCGTTGCAGTGAGTCGCCCGCTGCAGTGATCGGATGCGATCGGGTCGATCCTGCCCCCCGGCAGGGTCGGGAAACGCCCCGGGAGGCATTCCCATCCTCTCGCAACCGATCACTCCCTCCCCGGGGAGTGGGGAGGGGCCGGTGCGGATAGCGGCAGGGCGCCGCTATCCCCGCCTGCGCCGTTGCCGGGGATGCCCGGTCGCCACCCCGCCGGATCGCTGCGCGACCCAGGGATAGCGTTCCGCCATTGCCGGCGTGTAGCCGAGGTTGAAGACCGTCGGGCTCTTCATGGGCCGGTCGATGCGCGTGTAGAGCGAGCCGAACAGCCGGTCCCAGGCGAAGTTGGTGATCCCGAAATTGCCGTCCTCGTCGTGGAAATGATGCTCCACATGGCGCACCTTCATCACCGCCAGCCAGCGGATCCGCGGCTTGTAGGAAAGGTGCTGGATGCAGTGGAAGAATTCGTAGAAGCAGGTGCACAGCAGCCCGGCGCCGAATCCCGCCGCGGCGCCGCCGATGCCGCCGATCAGATATCCGGGCAGTGCCGCCACGATCAGCAGCGTGGGCAGCGTCGTGTAGAGCGCGCCGAACAGTACCTCGAGATGGTTGGGGTCCTGGTGATGGTCGTAATGGATCCGCTTCCATACGCCCGCCAGCAGCGGCGTCTTGAACATCCAGTGGCAGTGCAGGATCCAGCGGTGCAGCACATACCAGATCAGCGGATAGGCCAGCACCACCAGCGCGATCGCCGCCACCGTCGGCACCGGCCCGGCCGGCCGCCACGCCCAGACGCCGATCGAAACGGCGGTCAGCAGGAGATAGGCGATGATCGCGTAATGCGAGAAATAGGCACGCACCAGTTCGCCCAGCGTCATCCGGTCGAGATGATGCGATCGCCGCCAGAAACCGCCTGCGCTCGCCTTCGGTGCGCTATCCATTGCAAACCTCGCTGGGGAAAACCTCGCCCGATCGCCGGCCGCGCCGGCGTCCCACCGGCTAGCAGCGCCGCGATGGCGCGCGTTTGAGCGGAATCAAGGACGCCTTGCACCGCCCGTTCCCGGCCCCGCCGCCCGCCGGGGATACCAGCAGGCGAGCACCCGCAGCCGCGCGTCGGTCAGCGCCTTGGCGCGCGCGACCGAAGCGGGGTTGAAGACCATCACGGTCCGGCGCGGCCCGGCAGCGCTGTCGTCGCCGACCTCGCGCGCCACCCAGTCGTCGCTGCTGTCATCGGCGATCGCCAGGATCTCGTCCACGATCCGCTCGAAGCCGATCGTGCGCGCCTCCGCCATGCGTCGCGCGAAATCCGGATCGCGCATCCAGCCCTGGACGGTGCTGCGCGGGATGCCGCTGCGCCGGCACAGTGTGCGGAGCGGGATGCCCTCCTCGATGCCGGAGAGGAGGGTGTTTTCGAGCTGGGGGGTGCGACGGTTCATACCGCCGGAATAGGGCAGGGCGCGCAACGGTTGAATCAAGGCCCCGCGCGCGCATCGTCCCGCCCCCGAATCGCCCGCTGCGTTCAGAAGCGGTAGCTCACCCAGCCCGCCAGATACTGCGAATCGGTATAGTTCACCCGGCTCAGCAGCGATCCCGCCATGAAATATTCGTAGCGCCCGATCAGCGACAGGCGCGGCGTGATCTTCCAGGTGGCCTGGGCGCGCAGCGAATCGCCGACATGGCTTCCGCTGAGCTTCTCCGTCCCGGCATAGGCGGAGCCGTTGCCGCGATAGACGGCATCCGCTGCCGAGGCGCGCCAGCCGAGCAGATATTCAGTCGTCACCGATATGTTCTTGATCGGCGCGATCGTCACGTTCGGGCCGATCTGGAACAGGTTGGTGATGTTGAGCACTGATTGGTAGCTGTAGCTGATGGTGCCGGCCACCGGGGCGGTCGCGCCCCGGATCGTGCCGCCGTCATAGCTGCCGCCGCCGCTGCCATAATCGAAATGGATGCCGATCTCGGGCGACAGCGCATGCACCTTCAGCGCATAGGTCTGCGCCAGCGAGAAATGCCAGGCGCTGATGTCGCGCCCGCCGAAATCGCCGTCCTGGCGATCCACCGTCCAATCGAGCGTCAGCCGGCCGACATCGCCCCACAGCCGCGCCCCGTAGAAATGGCGCACCGAGCGCGCGGTGGTCTTGCCCCAGCGCACCGCATCCATGCGTTCGCGCCAGGCGAACGGATCGAGATAGAGCTTGCGGCCCTTGTGGCTGGCCAGCACCACCCCGGCGGTGATGCCGGAGAAGGATGTCGCCGGGTCGGACCGGTCGTCGCCGGTCCCCCCGGTGCCGAGCTGGGTATAGCGGAAGTCGAAGATGTCGGCGCGCACGCGATCGGTCTGCACCCATCCGCGAAAGCCGTTGAGCGCGCTGCGAATCGTGTTGTTGTCCTTCTGCGACACCAGCAGCGACGGGCCGTCGGTGAATTCCTGCCGGCCATACCGCGCGCCCAGGACGACCGGCCCGATCGTGCCGCTCACCTCCCCGAACGCCTGCTGGACGAACAGCGCGTTGCGCGATTTGGCCGCGGGCGTACCGATATTGTCGCCGCCGATCCCGCCATGCGCGAGTTCGCCATAGAAGCGCACATTCGGGCCGAGATGGAGATCGGCGCCGCCCATCAGCCGCAGCAGGTCCTCGCGGCGTGACGGCGCTTCGACCAGGCCCGGATTCGCGTAGAAATCGCTGCGCAGGCGCATTTCGCCCGAAAGCGTCACATAGATATCGCCGGCTGCGTCGAGCGGCAGGAATTTCAGCCGGTCGATCCAGTCGTGGCGATTGGCGGGGTCGCGCATCTTGCGCCAGTCCTCGGCCCAGCGGGATTTGTTGTAGCCGCCCAGCTTCACGCCATGGCCGTCGGCCTGGGGCGGATAGGCTCGGGTCGAATGGTTGGCCGGGGCGCGGTCCTGCGTCGCTTCGCTCGGCGGGGTGGACGGCAACGCGCGCGGGCTGAGCTGGTCGGTCTGGGCGATCACCAGGATCGTCGCATTCTCCAGCGTCGGCGTTCCGGGCTGCGTCTGGGCGCCGGCGGCAATCGGCCAGTTGAACAGCGCGACAAGGCCGATGCCGGGCAGGATGCGGGATATCGCGGAATTCATGGGTGGCTCCAGGTGGGGAAGGCGGGCAAAGGCTGGCCGCACCTCCCCCGCTTGGTGGCGCTGCCGGGGGCGGTGCAGGGGTGGGCAGGTGGCGCGGGGGCCGCGTTCAGGCGGCGAATTCCAGCGTGGCGGCGGTTCGCGCCCCGTTCAGGGCACCCGGCGGCAGCGGCGCCGGCGGCATGGCGCGGGCCGGCGCGGCAGTCGTCCGCATGTCGGATCGCTGGGTCTTGAAGCGCGAGGACTGGTCGGTGAGCTTGCCGACTTCGTTCGCCAGGGTGCGGGCGGCGGCGGAGGTCTCCTCCACCATCGCGGCATTCTGCTGGGTCGCGCGGTCCATGGCGTTCACGGCGGTGGCGATCTCGCTGATCGTCAGCGATTGCGCGCGATTGTCGTTCGCCATGGCGTCGACGAACTGGTGGACCTGCTCGACGCTGCCGGTGATATCCGCCAGCGCTGCGTCCACCCGGTTCACCGCGCCGACGGCGATCACGATATCGTCCTGCGTCGCGGTCAGCTGCTCGCGGGCGCGGCCCGCTTCTTCCTCGGCGCGCATGGCCAGCGCCGAGACGAGGTCGGCCACCACCGCGAAGCCGCGGCCGGCCTCGCCGGCACGCCCGGCTTCCACGGCGGCGTTCATCGCGAGCACGCGCGTCTGGAACGCGATCTTGTCGAGGCCCTCGATCACGCTGTCGATGCCCTTGGCGCTGTCCGACACGCGGTCCATCGCTTCGCTCGCCTGGTCGGCGGTCGACCGGCCGGACCGGACCATCGCGATCGCGTCCTGTGCGCACCCCACCGTGCGATCCGCCGAATCCGCGCTCGAGCTGAGCCGGGCATTCATCTGCGAGAGCGCGGCGGAGCTTTGCTCGAGGCTGGCGGCATTGCTTTCGGTCCGCCGCGCCAGATCGTCAGAGGCGGAGGCGATTTCGTTCGATCCCGTCTCGATGCTCTGCGATGCTTCCGCCAGCGCGGCGATCAGGCCGCGCAGGTTGGTCAGCGCCGTGTTGAAATTGTTCTTGAGCGCGGCATAGGCGCCGGGCACGCGCTCCTCGATCGTGCCCGTCAGGTCGCCGTGGGACAGGCCTTCCAGCTTGTCGGAGATCAGGGTGACGATCATCGCCTGGTCGGCATCCGCTTCGGCCTTTGCGGCTTCGGCCACGCCCTTGGCGATCGCATCGTCGCGGAACACCTTGAGCGCTTCCGCCATCTGGCCGAGTTCGTCCCGGCGGTCGGTGCCCGGAATGTCCGATCGGGTGTCGCCGGCGGCCAGGCTGCGCATGCGCTGCGTGATCCGGTTGACCGGCACGGTGACCGAGCGGCTCACCACCCAGATCAGCGCGGCCAGCCCGATGAGGATGGCGGCCACGACCTTGGCGAGATCGAGCGCGGCGGAGACGACTGCGCTGCGGATCTCGGAATCGAACACGCCAGTGACGATCAGCCAGCCCCATGGCTTGAAGGCGCGGACGTAGGAGATCTTCGATTTGTTGCCGCTGCCGTCGGGCATCTTGTAGTCATATTGGACGAAGCCGGCGCCGCGCGTCGTCGCCACCTGCATCATCTCGCGATAATGGAACTTGCCCTTGGCGTCGGGCTTGTTCGCGATGTTCGTGCCGATCAGCTCGGGCTTGGCCGGATGCACGAGCATCATGAAGCCGGTGTCGAAGATGAAGAAATAATCCTTCTTGCCGAAGCGCATGGCGCTGATCGCTTCCTTCGCGGCCTGCTGGGCCTGGGCGCGCGTCATCCGGCCGGCCTGTTCATCGGCCTGGTATCGTTCGAGAACACTATAGGCGACGTCGAGTGTTTGCTTGGTGCGATCGTTGAAGCCGCTGCGCAGCGCGCTGTTAAGTTGCGCGATCGACAGCAGGATCACCAATATCAGGCCGATCAGGGACGCAGCTCCGATGATTAATATTCGTTTACTGATGGAGATCCGCGTCATTAACTTCATTACAACCTCGCGCCGCCCGATTATTACGTAGAATTATAGGCGAATGGCGCGCCGGGCCGGCGGCGTGAGTGTTTTGCCCTAGGGAAAAATACGATGGTGCCGGCCCGGCGCGCGGGCTGCCGGCGGGGCGTCTGCTTGTGGCAGTCGTGCGCCGGGGGCGATCATGATCGCGCCGGCGCCGAGGGGGCATGGGTCGCCTGCCCGGGATGGGCATTCCCGCTGCACGGGTGGCAGGCCGGGTCCGCGCCTGCGACGGCTGCCGGTCCGGCTGGGCGAGCCGGGGTCGTGGCTGGTGCGCCGCCGGGTCGGCGGCGCCCCCGGCTCAGCTTGGGCGCTGCCGCGCCACTGTCGCGCGCTCGCGCTGCACCATGCGCACCTTCGCCAGCACTTCGGCGGCATAGCCCTCGGCATCGGCCATGGTCCGCACGGCCGCATAGCGGCTGGCAACCGCGGCGATCCCCAGGGGTGTGCCGCCCGACAGCTCGACATCGGCCTTGCGCAGATTGGCCAGCGCGCCGACCAGATTGCCCGATTCCGGGATCGGCTGGGCCAGTGCCGCCGCGCGCGCCGCCATCGTCCGCACCGCCTTGGCCGCGCCCAGCGGCGGCATCGGGGTCGGAATGTCGATGCGGTCGCTGCGGGGCGTGGTGGCCAGGCCGGCGAGCGGCGACTTGGCCGCCGCATCGCGCTGGGTCAGCGGCGCGAGCTGCCACAGGTCCTCGAGCAGCTTCGGCACCGACGAATGGTCGTAGGGGGTGCAGTCGACCGTGTAGTGCTGGATCAGCGGTGACACGATCACCGCCGGCACCCGCACCCCCAGCGTCGTGAAGTCGAAGCCATGGACATTATAGCCATAGTCGGGGTTGTCGCCCGGCGGGACCGCCGCCGGCGGCTGGACCGAATCATAGAAGCCGCCATGCTCGTCATAGATGACCAGCAACAGGCTCGATTCCCAATAAGGCGAATCCTGGATCGCCTTGGCCGTCGCCGCCAGCAGATGCTCGCCGCCATAGAGGTCGTCCATCGGATGCTGGGATGAGCCGCCGGCATAATTGCCGGTCAGGTCCCCGTAATGCGGCTCGATGAAGGTATAGGGATAAGGGTAGGGGCCCTGCAGGTCGGATGCGAACTGCTCCATCCCGTTGAAATCCGTGAGGCTGATGCCGGTCAGCGCCGAGACCTGCGGCACTGCCCCCAGGATCGATCCCGCAGCCGGATCGTCGCTGTAGCTGCTGAGGAAGTCCGCACCGGCATCATGGTAGAAGCGATAGGGGATGCGCGCCGAGTCGAGGTGCTGGAAGATCGATCCATGCGGATAGTTGAAGCCGTTCCCCGGTATCTCCCAGCGCACGATCTGCGTGTTCTTCGGGCTGTCGTCGAAGCCGGCAGAGGATGCGCCGTGCAGGAAGAAGCGGTTCGGCCAGGTCGGGCCGGGCAGCGAGGAAAACCAGTGGTCGCACACCGCGAATTTCTCCGCCAGCGCGTAGAGCACCGGCAGCTGCGCCGGCGTGTCGAAACAGTCCATGATCTCCTGCACGTCGATCGCCGGCGGCCGCAGGTGCGGATATTCGGTGGTCGAGGTGGCATAGCTGGCGGCGAAGCCGCCATTGGTGATCGGCGGATAGGCCATGTGCGCCGGCGGCACATTGTCGAAGGTCTTGCCCTGGCCGCATAGCTGTTCGACCACGTCGGCGAATTCGTGGCCCGGATCGGACGGCAGCGCCAGCGGGGCGCCGCGCTGCACATAATAGGTGTGAGTCACGCCCTTGGGGTCGACATAGCTGTTCGAATCCGCCGTCGAGGCCGCGGTGATGCCGGGCAGGCGGGACATGCCCAGCATGTTGTCGAACGAACGGTTCTCCAGCATCAGCACGAAGACATGGCTGATCGGCTTGGTCGCCGCCGGCGACAGCCGCGTCGTGCCGTCCTGCGTCGTGCCGGAAGCCAGCGCGATGGCGAAGCTGGTCGGGCTCACCGACAGGGTCGGCGACGCGCCGGCATCGGCATGCTGCAGCTGGGCTTCCTTCCACCACGGGACGATCGCCGAGCCGCTGCTGATATACAGCCCCGCATCGGGGCCGTCCTTCACGAACAGCATGACTGACCAGTAATCCAGGATGCCGCCGGTGCCGAAGCCGGTCTGGAACAGCACCGGCAGGGGCCCGCCCGTCGCGCCCGGCCCGACCGACCATTGCCCGCGCTGCGTCCCGTTGCTGCTGTTGCTGTGGAACAGGGTGATGACGGCATTGCCGCGGCTGGCGTTGGTGATGCTGACGGTCGCCGATTGCTGCGTTGCCATGAGATCCCCCGCGCTCCGTGCCCGCCGCGAAGGTGGCGGGCGGGTCGGGACGGGTCAACGCGGGGTGAAGCCACTGTGGTTGTAATGGCGCGGCGCGATCCGGGCGCGCTTGATGGCTAATGGTGCTTGAACCTCCAGACAAAGCTCCGTCGATGGGCGCCTTGCCAGCGAAATTCGGCTGTCGCGCGGCATCGGACAAGCCTCGCAAGTGGAAGTGCTGTATCCTGCGTTCTAAAATCTGCCGTTGTGAATTGTTGCGTGCAGAAATATTGGGTTGCCTGCCATTATTTGTGAACGATTGGATGATGTGCAATAAAATCCTGGAAAATAATCAGTGGGCCAATTATTGACGGCGCATGGGATTTAGCCTCTTCTCCCTGCGTGCACGACTCGATGACGAGGATGTGCCGGGGGGGATTTTTCATGAACAAGGCGTTTTTGGGCGCGATGTCGATCGCGCTCGTCACCATGTCTGCGCCGCTCGCTGCGCAGCAGGCGCTGGTGATCGGGGCACCGCAGGCATCGATATTGCGGATCGGAACGGAGGTGCCGGTGCGGACGCGCACCGAACTGACGACCGAGCACAAGGCGCTTCGCGTCGGCCAGCGGTTTGAGATCGAAACGAGCGAACCCGTCTCGCTCAACGGCCAGGTTGTCATCCCGGTCGGCACGCCAGGCGTGGGGGAGATCACCAGCGTCAGGAACAAGGGCATGTGGGGGAAGTCTGGCCATTTCGACGCACGCGTCCTGTATCTCCGCGTCGGTGATCGGCAGATCAGGCTTACCGGCACGACTGACGACAAGGGTGTCGCCGGCGGCGTGGGCGCGGCCGCCGTCTCGGCGATCGTCTTCCTGCCTGCAGGGTTCTTCATGACCGGTACCAGCGCCCGGATTCCGGCGGGCTCGATCATCAAGGCCTATCTGGATGAGGACGTACCGGTGGCGCTGGCCAGCGGGCCAGAAATGCCCCTGCAGGGCGTGCCCGCTGCGGCGCCTGTTGCGGTTCCCGCCACCGTCGCCGCTCCGGCGACTGCCCCGACGCCAAGCAAGATATCGACTCCCGCGACGTCCAAGTGAGCGGGTAATTTCAGGCCGGCGTCGGCAAGTCCATGCCCGGGGCGCTTTGAAGAAAGCGCGCCGGATTTTCCTGCGTGACCGGGCGCCTGGCGCATGATCGCGCGCCACCGTGCGCCGGTCATTTCGTCAGGCGTTCGGCAGGCGGATTTCCTCCACGAAAGGCGGTCCGTCGCACATCGGGTCGTCCAACTTCCGCCACTCGGCGAGTTCGCCGGCGGATCTGGTGATCATGACGTCGGCATAAGCCTGCGCCGCGTCATTGTAGCCGGGTCGCACGATGATCCACAGGTCCCGGACATGGGCAATGCGCGGGCAGCCGCTTTCGCGCGTATGTTCCAGGCTGCGTGAAAGCCAGGCGTTCGCTTCTGGCCAGTGGGGGAAGAGATAGCGCATCACCTGGCCGTACATCGGCGGAATTTCCCGCCTGATTCTGGTTACGGCGTCCTCGGCAAAATCGAATAGCGCGATGTAAATCTCCACCCGATCCGGTGGCGCCGGCGAGTCGGCGGGCTCGACGGTCGCCCCACCGACACAGTCCCGGTCGTCGCGATCGTCCCATGTTCTGAAGCCGCCGTCCAGGCAGGGAAACAGACGATCGAAATCCGCCTTCACCACCCAGGCCGGCTTGTCGATTCCGGGCGTAACCATGTCCTTTCTCGCGGCCGGTGGCGCGCACGATGCCAGGGCGAGCAAGGGCAAGAGCGCGGCGAGGGTGATACGACACGCGAACCGGGAAACATTCATGCCTGCCCCGCGACCATTGTCCGATGTGAAAAAGGGCGCCTAGAATCCATCAAGGCCAAAAGACCGCCACCTCAACGGTGAGATGAAGGCCTTGGGGAGGATCTTGCTGGTCTTCCACGCTTGTTCAGCTCTGTTAAATTCTGCGCGGCGGGATTTCAAGTAATATTCGAACCGTGCGGGAAGATCTCGGAAATCCACCGGTGTCGGCTGGTCGAGAATGATCTTCTTCCGCGCCTTTTTGGTTAAGGATTGTCCCTTACTGTCGTCGGTGTAGCCCTTTGTATAGCGACTATGATCTTCAGCCACGCTCTTCGGAATGGAGGCGAATATGTTCGCCGCGATGCTGAGTGCTCCGCTTAAATTTCCTTTCATAAGCTGGTCAATTGCACCTTTATGGCGAAGCTGTGTTATGGCAATGATATCCTGAGTGATTTCGGAGAAGTCGTTCCTGGACCACCACGCTCCGCCATAATTTTCCCAATTGTCTCGCTTGATCTGGTACCGGCCGCTCGGAACTGCACCATGAAAGGTGTCGAGATTCGGAAGTCTTTTCTTATTTGGAGCGTGAGTGCGGTAATAGCCGTCTACCGCTGAACCCTCTGTTTCGGAAATCAGGTCGAGAAGGGCCTTTACTTCGGGCAGGGTGTAGAGATAGCCGACATCTTCTCGTATCTTGCGCCGTCCCTTCGTCGACAGCTTCTCGTTGCCGGGCGATCCGTCCGGATAGGGTGTGGCCGGGCCGGCGAGGCCTTGGAATCCGGTCAGCCAGGCGCGTGCCTGTGGGGTGGTGCGATAGTCTCCGTGGAAACCATGGGCCTTGTCGCCAAAGCCCATGTCATAGGTCGATAGGTCCGTGCCGAGCGGGGCCGCCGGCCGTTCATGCCGCCTGGTTGCGCCCGTCTGATCTGCCTGCGCGATTGCCTTGGTCGCGGCACCGGGCTTGGGCGCTTCCCCGCCTGCCAGAGAAAAGCGCGAAATCCTGGGATGGAGCGGCGCGCCATCAGCGACATTGCCGTCGAGAGCGCCGCCCAGATGGAGGTCTCCGGCCGGTTCCAACGGCGCCGCCCATGGTGAAGACGGATCGTAGCGAGCGGCGAGGTCGGTCGCGGCGCGCTGAGCACCCAGCGCGGCCTCGATATATCGGTGACCTGCGGAATGGGTCTGTAGATCAGCCCAACGGTCAATGGCTACCCCGTTCAGCGCAGCAGGTCGGGTTGGCGCATCGAGTTCGGCCCAGTTGCCGTCTCCGTCATGTGGGTCATTCGCCGCGGCCTGAAGCACGGAGGAGCCACCCATGCGCCACCATTTTGTCGCTTCTTCGGCCGTGTAGCCCTGCGGCGCGACCCCGAGGGCCACCAGCGCGTGGCCCAGATATTCATAGACTTCGGAATAGGTCGCGGCCCGCTTGCTACGGGTAAGCTCGGCCAGGTCGTCCGTCATCCGCGAGATCAGGTGCATCGCGATATAGCCGCCGTGCGGATTGAGCGCGGCCAAGTGCTCCGGTGCCTGCCAGGTCGCGGGCGCTCCGTCGAACGCCGATGGTGGCGGGGATGTGGGCTGCGGACGGGCGAGATGCTCGTTCCGCTCCAGAAACCGCTCGATCCACGCCTTGAGGCTTTGTTCTTCCACGGGCGCAATGTCTGACATGCTCGATGTTGCTGGTTTGTCGGTTGTCTCGGGCGGCAACGCGTGGATTGCCCGGTCCGTGATGTTCGGGGCGAGCGTCGATCCGACGGGGCGGGGCGCGCGGGCCGCGTCGCCGAGCGGGGGGATATTGATAGCCATCCGACACCTCCTGATCTTGGGGCATTAGGGGGCTTAGGGGGAGGATTTGAATCGACGGGGAGGGCTGGTTTGGGCCTCGGGCCTGAACGCGAGTGCTGGTATTGCGTGCTGACGACACACAGACCCCGTGGCAGATCCTGCCTGGTCGGCCGGCGCTTCGCTGCCATCGCCCGGAATTCGGCGTGACGCCCCGATTGAACCTTCGAGGATCGGTCGATCTTCGACGAAAGGACACGGCGGGCACGCTCGGCACAAGAAGAGGCAGTTGCCCGAAATAGAAGAGGCTAAATCAGCATGGAGAGCCGGACGCGGAGCTAGAGCGGATCGAAAATAAATAACTGATATTATTATATAATGTTGCACATCGCCGCGCGAGGCGCCGGCTCGGCCAAAATGTCAGTAAACCGCATGACATTCTCAACAGTGGCGGTCGCCCGCAGCGCCTGCGCCGTCGATTCAACCGCGCCCGGCCTGTGGCAGGAATGCACCGCAAGCCGGTTCGCGCGATCCCGTGTCCGCTCCTTCTCAAGGCTGTTTTCCACAACGCGCGGGGCACGGCGTCCGCACCGTGCCCCCGTCCGTAGAGCTATCCGTGGCTCACTCCGGCAACGCCATCGTCCCCGCCACCGTGAACCCGGCCGCCGCCGTCGGGGCGCCCGTTCCCGGCTGGCCGCCGCCGACGCTGAGCCTATAGGCGCCCGGCGCCACGATCCGCTTGCCGGCCTCGGTCACGCTCGAAAGCCCGCGCGCGTCCAGGTCGAAATGCACCCTCGTGCTCGCCCCCGGCGCCAGATGGACGCGGGCAAAGCCGCGCAGCGCCCGGATCGGCATCCCCGGCGCCTGCGGGAAGCTCAGATAGAGCTGCGCCACTTCGTCGCCCGCGCGCGTGCCCGTGTTGCGCACCTCGACATCCACGCCCAGCGGCGCGCCCGCCTTCACCACCGCGCTCGACAGCACCGGCGTGCCATAGGCGAAGCTGGTATAGCTCAGCCCATGGCCGAACGGGTACAGCGGCTTGCCCGAGAAGTAGCGATAGGTCCGCCCCTTCATTGCATAGTCCTTGAACGGCGGCAGCTGGTCGACCCCGGTGTAGAAGGTCACCGGCAGCCGCCCCGCCGGGTTGTTCGCGCCCGAGATCGTCTCGCCGATCGCGGTGCCGCCGGCCTGGCCGGGATACCAGGCCTCGAGGATCGCATCGGCATTGGCCGCGGCCCAGTTCACTGACAGCGCCGAGCCGTTCATCAGCACCACCGCGAGCGGCTTGCCCGTCGCCTTCACTGCCTTGAGCACGGCTTCCTCGTCGGCCGGCACGTCCAGGCTGGTGCGGTCGCCGCCGACGAAGCCGGGCACGTTGACCGTCATCTCCTCGCCCTCCAGTGCGGAGGTGATGCCGACCACGCCGATGACGAGATCGGCCTGCTTCGCCGCCGCCACCGCGCGCGCCAGCGCATCGGCATGTACCTGGTTCCACACGAAGCGCGGCGGGAAGCGGCTCGGCGTCTGTTCGATCCGTACGCTATGCTTCACGCCTTTTTCGAAGGTCATGTCGATCATCGTGTTGCCGCGCTGCGGATCGCTGTTGTCGGCGACCAGCTTGTCGTCGATCCACAGTTTCGCCGACCGGCCGTTGATGCCGATCTTGTACTGGCCGCTCTCCGGCGCCGCCACGAAGCCGGTCCAGCGCGCCGAGACGACCGCCGCATCGGGGATCACCGCGGGCATGTTGCGGTCATAGGCGACCGTCGCGTCCACGCGGCTCACCGCGGGCGCGCCGCTATAGTCCCCGCCGCGCCAGAACTCGGCCTTCAGCCCGGGCTGGCCGTCGGCGGTGGAAAGCGCGGCGGCAGGCACCGGCTCGGCCAGCCGCAGGAAGTCGGTGCCCGGCTCGAACACCACCTCGGCGCCCGGAAAGGCCTTGCGGATGCCCTCGAGCGCGGTCACCGGGGCGACGGGCGTGCCGCGATAATTGCCCGCCAGCACGTCCACCTGATCGGCGAGCGGGCCGACCACGGCGATCCTCTTCACGCCCGGCTTCACGGGCAGCAGGCCGTTGTTCTTCAGCAGCACCATGGATTCGCGGGCCAGCTTCGCCGCCAGCGCGCCATGCTCGGGCGCGTTGAGCGCGCTTTCGGGGATGCTGTTATAGGGCACCATTGCAGGCGGATCGAACATGCCGAGCCGCATCCGCACGGTGAACAGCCGGCGCAGCGACTGGTCGACCACGTCCTGGCTCACCAGCCCCGTCTTCATCGCCTCGACATAGCGGTCGTAGTCGGAGGTCGGCCCGGTGGCGCGGCCGAATTCGGCGCAGTCACTGTCGACGCCCAGCTTGAGCGAGACGGCCGCCGCCTCGGCGAAGGTCTTGGTGTAATGATGCCCGCGCTCGATATCGGCGATGGAGTCGCAGTCGGACACCATATGTCCCTTGAAGCCCCAGGCGCCGCGCAGCCGCTCCTTGAGCAGGAAGTCGCTGGCGCAGGCCGGCTGGCCGTTGATCGCATTGTACGCGCACATCACGGATTCGACCTTGCCCTCCGTCACCAGTGCGCGGAACGCGGGGAGATAGGTGTCTTCCTCGTCGTGCAGGCTGACCACGATATTGTCGCTGTGGCGGCTCGGCTCCGGGCCGCTGTGCACCGCATAATGTTTGGCGGTCGAGGACACGCGGTAATAGTGCGCGTCGTCCCCCTGCATGCCGCGCACGAAGTTCACGCCCAGCCGGCCGGTCAGGTACGGGTCCTCGCCATAGGTCTCCTGCCCGCGGCCCCAGCGCGGATCGCGGAAGATATTGATGTTGGGGGACCAGAAGGTCAGCCCCTGCATGATGTGGTGCTCGCCCCCCGCCTTCTCGATCAGGTTCCATTTCACCCGCCCCTCGGTGCCGATCGCGACGCCCATGTCCTTGATCGCCGGCGCGTCGAAGGTCGCGGCCAGCCCGATCGGCTCGGGGAAGACGGTGGCATAGCCGTTGTTCGCCACGCCGTGCAGCGCCTCGCTCCACCAGTCATAGGCGGGCACGCCGAGCCGCGGGATCGCGCGCGCCTGGTTGACGAGTTGCGAGGCCTTCTCCTCGATCGTCATCTGCGCGATCAGCGCGTCCACCCGCTGCTCCCGGGGCAGCGCCGGGTCGCGCCACGGCGCGTCGGCCGGCGCGGTCTGCGCCAGCGCGGTGCCGGAGAGCAGGGTCGCCGCGAGCGACAGGCCCAGAATAGATTTCCTCACGCGCATTTCTCCCTTGATGTTCATTTGGAATATCCCCGCCGGCCCCATTCGGTTGCGGCGTGCATGTCGAGCTGATCGAGCGGCGCGGTCGGCCCCGTTACGATGCTGCGCACGGCGCCGACATTGGTCCCGGTCACGGGAAGGCCGTTCCATGCCCATGCGGCTGGCCGCATGATCCGCGCCGCTCTCCGGCGGGCGGCCCTGCCGAACAGGGGAGCGTATCGCCCCCGGCGCTCCGGCCACGTCCCTGCGCGCAATGCCCATTCCGGCCTCCTTCTCCTGACCGGTGCGCCCTTCTGCCCTTGAGGGAGTCGCCGGAGTCGCGCCCGAAATGGTAGCGCTACCCGACCCTTATTGCAGATCGTATATGATATTTGAAGCGCCAAATCCGGCGCCCGCTTAGATCGCCACTCGGTCCGTTACGCCGGGCATTTCGCATCAATCGCGCTGACCCGAAAAAACAGGTAGCATTCTATCGAAATATTGTATAGGTAACATACTATCAATTGGCGGCATCGAGACCGTTGGAGATGGGAGAGAGAGCGATGAAGAGAGCGGGCACCAGCCATTCTGCGACTTTACGACTCGGCGTCAGCACCGTTGCGGTCGGGGCCGCGCTGGCCTTTGCGCTGGCGGCGCCGGCCGCCTGGGGGCAGGACGCGCCCGCGCAGGCGGCGAGCGGCAATCAGGATGCCGGCACGCCGAGCGAAGCCGACAAGGACATCGTCGTCACCGGATCGCGCCTCGCCACCGGCTTCCAGGCGCCTACCCCGGTTTCCGTAGTCGGCGCCGACCGGCTCGAAGCGCGCGGCTCGACCAATATCGGCGACGCGCTGAACGAGCTTCCCGCCTTCCGCGCCACGCAGACCCCGGCCTCGTCCGGCCTGTCCGCGGCCGCGGGCTATGTCGGCGGGCGCATCCTCGACCTGCGCGGCCTCGGCTCGGTGCGCACCCTGACGCTGGTCGACGGCAAGCGTTTCGTGCCGTCGACGACGCAGGCGACCGTCGATACCAACATGATCCCCTCGATCCTGCTGTCGCGTGCCGAAGTCGTCACCGGCGGCGCCTCCGCCGTCTACGGGTCGGATGCGGTCGCCGGGGTCGTCAACCTGATCCTCGACAAGCGCTTCGAGGGGCTGAAGCTCAACGCGCAGCAGAGCATCACCCGCTATGGCGACAATGCGAACTCGCAGCTCGGCTTCGCCGCCGGCTTCAAGGCTTCGGACTCGCTTCACGTTATCATCGGCGCAGAATATGAGAAGAGCGACGGCGTCGGCGATTGCCAGGAACGGCAATGGTGCCGCGACGAATGGCTGAACTTCGGCCGCAATCCGGGCCAGACCGGCATTCCGGCCAACAATATCCTGGCCGATATCCGCCCCTCGAGCGTGCCGTTCAACGGCGTCACCACACCGCCCGCCTCGGCCTATAATGGCCGCGCCACGCCGGTCCTGCGCCCGATCGACGGCATCACCTTTGCCGCCGACGGCACGCCGCGGCGCTTCCAGTACGGCTCGATGGTCAATTCGCTTTATCAGGTCGGCGGCGAGGGCGAAGGCCAGAACATCTATTTCCGCGGGCTCTACATCAACTCGCCCACCGAGCGGTACAATGCGATGACCAACCTGGACTGGGAGGCGGCGCCCGGCCTGACCTTCGGTCTCAACCTCGGCTATGGCCATCTCACCGGTCGGCATCGCGGCGTCGCCTATCGCAACACCGCGCTCACGATCCAGGCGGACAATCCCTTCATCCCGCGTTCGGCCGATCCGACGCTCGATATCCCGACGCTGCTTGCCGCGGGCGGGCTGACCTCCTTCACCCTGGGCAAGGGCTTCGACGATATCGGCCCGGCCGATATCCGCATCACCAACAACATGTATCGCGCGGTCGGGTCGGTCCAGTACGATATCGGCGGCAGCTGGAAGGTCGATGCCTATTACCAGTTCGGCCGCAACGATTTCCGCAGCGACACGACCAACGGCACGATCACGTCGCGCCTGCTCAAGGCTGTCGATGCGGTGCGTTCGGGCGGGCAGATCGTGTGCCGTGTGAATGCCGATGCGAGCACCGCCAATGACGATCCTGCCTGCGTACCGCTCAATCCCTTCGGCTATGCCAATGGCAGCACCTTCGCGGCGGCCAAGGCCTATGTCACGGCGAATGGCTACCAGACCAACCGCACGACCGAACATGTCGTCGCGGCGAATATCCAGGGGCATTTGTTCGAACTGCCCGGCGGTCCGGTCGCGGTCGGCTTCGGCGGCGAGTTCCGCAGCGACAAGGTCGTGGGCGGCGCCGATGCGCTGGCCCAGGCGAACCAGTTCTTCACCGGCAACGGCTCGCTGATCTCGGGCAAGATCGACGTGACCGAGGGCTATGCCGAAACCGAGTTGCCGATTCTCGGCAACACGCCCTTCTTCCAGGAACTGAGCCTCAGCGGCGCGGTGCGGCGCACGCATTACAAGCGCTCGAGCGATTTCGCGGCCAGCTCCTCGGTCGACGTCACGACCTGGAAAGTGGGCGGCGTGTGGGAGCCGTTCGATTTCCTCCGCTTCCGCGCCACGCGGTCGCGCGACATCCGCGCGCCCAATGTCAGCGAATTGTTCGGGCCGACCCTGCTTGCCCAGGGCATCCTGACCGATCCGGCCCGCGGCGGCGTCCAGGCGGTCGCGCCGATCACCAACGGCTCGAACCCGAACCTGCGGCCGGAAAAGGCGAACACCTTCACGGTCGGCGTCGTGCTCCAGCCCAAGGGCGGCTTTCTCGGCCGCTTCCGCGCCTCGGTCGATTATTACGACATCCAGATCGACGATGCGATCAGCACCCTCGGCCAGCAGAATATCGTGACGCGCTGCTTCCAGGGCGATGCCCTGAGCTGCTCGCTGGTGACGCGCGATCCTGCCAATGCGGATGGTGACGGCAATGTCGCCAACAACCCGATCACCAACATCGTCGACACGTTCCAGAACGTGAACAAGCTGATCAACCGCGGCATCGATTTCGAGGTCAGCTATCGCCAGCCGCTCGGCGGGCTCGGCGATCTGAACCTGCGGCTGCTCGCTTCCTATGTGAAGGATCTGATCACCGTCGATGCGGTCGGGCCGACCCAGCGCGCCGGCCAGACCGGGCTCCGCGCCGGTACGCCCCCGGGCATCCCCGACTGGACCTTCGACCTGCTCGCGGCCTGGAACGTGACTCCGCACTTCTCGTTCAACACCCATGTCCGGTACATCGACAGCGGCTTCTACAATGCTGCCTTCGTCGGCGCCGAGCAGCCCGGCTATGTCATCACCGCGACCAACAGCTCGAACACGAACTTCGTCAAGGCGAAGACCTATGTCGACCTGCTCGCGACCTACAAGCTGAACCCGGGCGAGAAGAGGGATTTCTCCTTCTACATCGGCGTCGACAATCTGTTCGATACCGATCCCCCGCTCGTCCCCGGGGCCAACGGCACCGGCAACAACGTCATCTTCAATCCGGTCGGCCAGACCTTCAAGGCCGGCTTCCGGATTGCCTACTGAGCCTCCCCTGGACCGGGCGGCGCCCCACCGCCCGGTTCTCTTTCTTTCTTGCCTGAGGACTGCGCATGCTCGACCGACCGTTTGATCCCGAAACCCGGATCGTCTCCCGCAAGGACGAACCGCTGGTCATCGAGCGGGAGTGCGACATCTGCGTCGTCGGCTCGGGCGCCTCGGGCGCCTCGGCGGCGATCGAGGCAGCCCGCGCGGGGAACAGCGTGATCCTGGTCGATGGCCTGCCGTCGCTCGGCGGCCAGGCGGTCAATTCGATCATCGGCATGTTCTGCGGCCTGTTCACGCCGGGGCCGGATGGCACCCAGCTGACTCATGGCATCGCCGACGAGATTCTCCACGATCTCGGCGCTACCGGCGATGTCCATGTCATCCCCGGCGGGGTGATGAAGGTCGCGATGTACAATGAGGTCGCGCTCGGCCGCTGGGTCGAGAAGGCGATCATCCGGGCCGGGGTCAAGCCGCTCACCGGCGCGATCATCCGCAAGGTCAATGTCGCGGATCGCCGGGTCGTCTCGCTCGACATCGCGACGCGCCACGGCGACGTCCGGATCAGGGCGAACGGCTTCATCGATGCGAGCGGCGACGCCGCCGTCACCTGGCAGGCCGGCTTCGATTGCCGGGTGCAGAAGACCGGCCAGATCTACGGATCGCAGATGCTGATCATCGAGGATTTCGACGACAGCAAGCGGCCCGACTGGGATACGATGGCGAAGCGCATCTTCGACAAGGGCCTGGAATATGGGATGATGCGCCGCGACGGCTTCGCGGCGAGCTTCCCCGGGCGCAACGTCGCCATGGTCAACATGACGCATATCGAGACGCCGCTCGATCCGTTCGAGGCGGCCGAGAAGCAGATCGACGGCAAGGAGCAGGCCGATCGCACCCTGACCTTCCTCCACAAGGAATTCCCCGAGGCGTTCGGCAACGCGCGCATCCGCGCCTATGGCCTGCCCGGCATCCGCCAGACGCGCTGGATCGTCGGCACGCATCACCTCACCACGGAGGAGGTCCGCGCCGCGACCAGGTTCGACGATGCGATCGCGCGCTGCTCCTGGCCGCTCGAGCAGCATCACAACCGCGAGGGTTATGTGTGGGAGGTGTTTCCGCCCGATCACGTCCATACCATCCCGCTCGGCTCGCTGACGGTGGCGGGTGCGGACAATCTCGTCGCGGTCGGCCGCTGCATCGATGCGGATTCGACCGCATTGTCCTCGGTGCGGGTGATGGGGCCATGCATCGCGATGGGCGCTGCGGCGGCGCATGCCTTGACGCTGGCCGGCTCGGGTAGCGTACACCAGATCGACATGGCGGCCCTGAAGAACCGCCTGAAAGCCAATCTGGAGGGATAGGAATATGGCGAAGCCGCCACGCAGGATCGACGTCGCCGCGCTGATCGACGGCCGCCGGCTCGGGCCGTTCAACTACAGGCTGATCGTCCTGTCGTGGCTCATCACCGTGTTCGACGGCTTCGACATGATGATGATCAGCTTCACCGCACCGTACATGCGCGACGAGCTCGGGCTCGACAAGCCGATGCTCGGCAACGTCTTTTCGGCCGGGCTGTTCGGGATGATGCTGGGCGGTTTCGCCTTCGCCTATATCGGCGACCGGATCGGGCGGCGGCAGACGATCATCTGGGCGGCGTTCGCCTTCGGTATCCTCACCACCGCCACGGCCCTTGCCGGCAGCTATGAGGCGCTGCTGATCCTGCGCTTCCTCGATGGCTTCGCGATCGGCGGGATGCTGCCGCTCGCCTGGGCGCTCAACATCGAATATGTGCCGACCAGGCTTCGGTCGACCGTCGTGACGGTGATCATGATGGGCTACAGCCTCGGCACCGCGCTCGCCGGCCCGGTCACCGTATGGCTCGCGCCGCAATTCGGCTGGGAAGGCGTGTTCGTGTTCGGCGGGCTCGGCACGCTGGTCTGTGCGGCGCTGCTCTGGGCGGGGCTGCCCGAATCGATCCGCTTCCTGGCGAGCAAGGCGCGCGCGCCGGCGGTCATCGCGGCGACGCTGAACAAGCTCGATCCGTCGCTCGGGGCCGGGGCGGACGATCTGTTCGTGCTCAGCGACGAGCGTCGCGACGCAAGCAACTTCACGGTGCGCAAGCTCTTCAAGGGCGATCTCAAATGGCTCACGCCGCTCCTGTGGCTCGCCTATATCGCCAGCACGCTCGCGGTCTATTTCAAGGCGAACTGGGGGCCGATCGTCTATGAGGATCTGCACTTCGCGCGTGACACCGCTGCCTATGTCTCGTCCTTCTCGGGGATGATGGGGGCGGTGCTCGGGCTGCTGCTGATGCGCTTCACCGATCGCTACGGACCCTTCGCGGTCGCGGCCTATCCGCTTTGCGCTTTTCCGGTGCTGCTCGCGATCGGCCTGGTCCCGATGTCGCCGGACACCTTCCTGATCCTTTCCATCGTCTCGACCAGCTTCGTGGGCGGCGCCCATTTCGGCATCCTGTCGATCGCCGGCGTCTATTACCCCAGCGCGATCCGCGCCAATGGCGGCGGCTGGGCGACATCGGTCGCCAAGGTCGGCGGCATTGCCGGCCCGATCCTCGGCGGCATCGTCCTGTCGAGCGGCCTGCCGATCGTGCGCAGCTTCGCGATCCTGGCCGTCTGCCCGGCGGTGCTCGCGCTCTGCGCGATCGGCATCGGCCTGGTCGTCCGGCACCGGTCCAGCGCGCCGGCCACGCCTTCGTTCGAACCCGTTCCAGCCTCCTGACACGAAAGTCCGTTTCATGACCCTGCGCAGCCTCGCCGCCAATTCCGCCATCCGTCGCGCCCATTTCCGCGCGCTGGGCCTGAGCGAGGCCGACATGCTCAAGCCCAAGATCGCGGTGGTGAATTCCTCGTCCGAGCTCGCCGTGTGCTTCGCGCATCTCGACGGCGTGGCGAAGGTGGTGAAGGAGGCTATCCGCGCCGCCGGCGGCATCCCGTTCGAGGTACGCACCACCGCCCCGTCGGACTTCATCACCGGCGCCGGCAAGTCGGGCAGCTATATCCTCGCCGCGCGCGATCTCGTCACCAACGATATCGAGGCGCAGGTCGAGGCGGCCGTGCTTGACGGCATGATCTGCCTCACCTCGTGCGACAAGACCCCGCCCGGCCACCTGATGGCGGCGGCGCGGCTCAACATCCCGACGCTGCTGGTGATCGGCGGCTACCAGGCCTCGGGCATGATCGGCGAGGATCATGTCGATATCGAGGACCTGTTCTCGGGGTCGGTCGGCGCGTCGCTGGGCAAGCCCGGCAAGTACAGCCTGGACGCCATGGCCGAGCAGGCGATCCGCGGCCCGGGCGTGTGCGCGGGCATGGCGACGGCGAACACGATGCACTGCGTGGTCGAGGCGCTCGGCATGAGCCTGCCCGGCTCGGCGCCGGTGCGCGCCAACAGCGAGCGGATGTTCGATTGCGCCCGCCGCTCGGGCACGCGCATCGTCGAGATGGTCAATGAGGGGCTGACGCCGCGCACGATCCTCACCGAGGGTGCCTTCCGCAACGCCGCCGCCATGGTGCTCGGCGTCGCGGGATCGATCAACGCGATCAAGCATCTCCAGGCGACCGCGACCGAAGGCGAGACCGGCGTCGACGTCTTCGCCATCTGGGAGGAGATGGGGCGGAAGATCCCGGTGCTCAGCGCCGTGCGGCCCAATGGCAAGGTGCGGATCGAGCAGTTCGAGGATGCCGGGGGCGCCCAGGGCGTGCTCGCCCAGCTCGCCCCACTGATCGACACCGGCGCCATGACCTGCACCGGCAGGACGCTGGGCGAGAACCTCGCCGGGGTGACGGTCGGCGATGCCGGCATCATCCGTCCGCTCGACAATCCGATCTCCGACGGTCCCTCGATCGCGATCCTGCGCGGGTCGCTCGCGCCCGAGAGCGCGGTGGTCAAGCTCGGCATCCGCGACGGCTCGCGCCCCGAGGCGTTCGACGGCACCGCGGTCGTCTATGAGGATACGCCGAGCGCGATGGCGGACATCGCCGCGGGCAAGCTGAAGAAGGGCGATGTCCTGGTGCTGCGCGGTCAGGGTCTGAAGGGCGGCCCGGCAATGGGCGGCGGCGCCTCGATCGTGCTGTTCGCGATCGACGCGGCCGGGCTCGCTCGGGACGTCGCCTTCGTCACCGACGGCCAGCTTTCCGGCCTCTGCCTGAAGGGCCTGACGATCGCCGAGGTCGCGCCTGAGGCAGTCGCGGGCGGCCCGATCGGCAAGGTCCGCAACGGGGATCGCATCATCGTCGACATTGCGAAGCGCCAGCTCGATCTCGACGTGCCCGAGGAAGAGCTGGCGCGTCGCCCCGCACCGGCTAATGGCTACCCCGTTCCGGCCGACGGCTATCTCGGCATCTATCGCCGCGACGTGCAGTCGATGGCCTCGGGTGCGGTGCTGACTGATCTCGATGCCTGAGGCGTTTCCCCCCGCACCCTTGTCGCATGGCCTCATAGGGGACTATGCCTTGGACCATGCGGGGGAAATCGAACCTGTCGATCCGATGGCGGACACAGTGAGCGGCCGTGGCCGGGTCGGCCCGCGCTCGGACCAGAAGCGGGGGCCGCAGGCGGCGGTCGGCAAGCCCCGGCGCGATGTCATCAGCGATCAGGCCAGGCGCGCGGCTGCGCCGTTCGGCGGCTTCCCGATGGAGGCGGCCGAGCGCCACCTGATCAATTATCACAGCCAGTTCGAGGAAGGCACCGACAACGACATCTTCTTCCGCACCACACGGGCGATCGTCGTCGCCGCGCGGCGCTGGCGCAAGGTCGCGAACGACCGGGTCAAGGCGGTCGGCCAGACGATGGCGCGCTGGGAAACCTTGTTCCTCGTCGCCTTTTCGGGCGAGGAACTCACCCAGGGCGAGCTTGCCCGGCTCATCAGCGTCGAGGGGCCGACCATGGTCCGCATGCTCGATACGCTGGCGCAGGACGGGCTGATCGAACGGCGGCAGAGCGAGACTGATCGGCGCGTCACCGTCAACACCATCACCCCGAAGGGCCACCGGGTGATCCGCGAAGTGATGGCGATCACCAATGTGCTGCGCGCCGATCTGCTGCGGAACATCGACCCCGAGCGGCTGGCGATCACCATCGACACGCTCGGCCTGATCCTCACCCGCCTCGATGAGATGCGCGAGGGATGATGCGCGCCTGTTCTTTCCGCCCCCGCGCCTGGCGATAGGGGCAGCGGGTGCGCCGTCCGGGCGACCCGCGATCGATCCGAACCACCGTTGAAGAATCCTATGCAACGCCAACGATCCGCCGTAATATGTAGCATACTATGTAAAGGAGAGAGCACGCCATGGTGACCCTGACCAGCGAGGAACAGGCGATGCTTGACGGGGCGCAGGGCGCCGCCGTCGGCAAGGCGATGGAACTGCTCGTGCGCTATGCCGAGGCGCTCGGCGCGGAACGCTTCGTCGAGACCAACAATGTCGCGGGCGTGCCCGGCTCGGCGCATCCGTGGCTCAAGGATTACTACCGCGCGGATGGCGGCGATTATCGCGCCGTCTTCTCCCGTTTCGATCTCGATTCGGACGAGGTCGTCGACGTGCCGCGGATGAACGCCTATAGCTGCCATCTGCAGGGCGGCATGGATCCGGAGCTCTGGGCCGAGCAGGGCATGACGCCCGAGGCGCACGAGAATTTCCTGTCCGACGAGCGCGAGACCGCCGCGCACGGCATCCAGATCCTCAAGACCTGCACGCCCTATATCGCCGGCAATGTCCCGGTGATGGGCGAGCATTGCGCCTGGATGGAAAGCTCCGCCGTGGTGTTCTGCAACTCGGTGATCGGCGGGCGCACCAATTGCGAGGGCCGCGAGTCGACCAGCGCGGCGATGCTCGCGAAGCGCATCCCGGACTGGGGCTTCCACCGCGACGACTATCGCCTCGGCCAGAACCGGGTGCGGGTCGAGGTGCCGGTCGAGGATGTGTTCGACTGGGGCATGCTCGGCTATTTCGTCGGCGATGCGGTGCAGGATACGATCCCGGTGATCGAAGGGCCGATCAGCAAGGCGAGCCTTATCCGCCACAAGCATTTCGGCGCCGCGGCGGCCTCGTCGGGCGGCGTGGAGATGTACCATATGGTCGGCATCACCCCCGAGGCGTCGAGCCTGGAGCGGGCGTTCGGGGGCGCGCCGCGCGGCGAGACCTTCGTCTATGACGCGGCCGAGCGGCGGCGCATCTACGAGATGCTCAACGCGGTCGGATCGTCGACCGATGTCGATTATGTCATGCTCGGCTGCCCGCATTATTCGATCGAGCAGATCGCGCACGCCGCGCACCTGATCGAAGGCCGCAAGGTGCACGCCAACAGCGCGCTCTGGGTCTTCACCAGCCGCGCGGTGAAGGCCACGGCCGATGCCAATGGCTATACCAGGATCCTCAAGGACGCGGGCGCGCTGCTGATGACCGATACCTGCTCGGCGATCAGCCAGGCAGTTCCCAAGGGAACGAAGGTCGCGGCGCTCGATAGCGCCAAGCAGGTCCACTACCTGCCGGCGATGATGGGCATCGAGGGGTGGTACGGCACCACCGAGGAATGCATCGATGCTGCCTGTACCGCCAAATGGAAGGGGCGCCTGCAATGACGACGGAAACGCTGGCACGGCCCGATATCGTGCTCACCGGGCGCAAGGTGGTGGGCGGCGTCGCCGAGGGCGAGGCGCTGGTGACGCGCGACACGATCTCCGGCTGGGGCGGGGTCAACGCGATGACCGGCACGGTGATCGAGAGCCGCCACGAGCTGCGCGGCCAGAGCTTCGCCGGCAAGATCCTGGTCTTCCCCGGCGCCAAGGGGTCGTCGGGCTGGTCGGCCGTGTTCCACATGGCGCGGCTGGCGGGCAAGGCGCCGCGCGCGATGCTGTTCAACGTGATGACCACCAAGGCCGCGCTCGGCGCCGTGGTGATGCGTATCCCGGCCGTCACTGATCTCGATCGCGATCCGCTCGACGTGATCGAGACGGGCGACCGGGTCCGGGTCGACGGCGATCGCGGCGTGGTCGAGATCTGGAAGGCCGGAGCCCGGCCGGGCTAGCCCGCGGCTGCCTCCGGGTCGCGTACGCGCAGCATCGCCAGCGCGGCGCAGGCCATCACGATCGCCGCGATCAGCATCGTCCAGATCGGCGCTGCCGGGAAGAAGCCGCGGATGATCGCGCCCATGATCGTCGCGACCAGCAGCTGCGGCAGCACGATGAAGAAGTTGAAGATGCCCATGTAGATGCCGAGCTTCTGCGGCGGCAGCACGCCGGCCAGGATCACATAGGGCATGGTCAGGATCGAGGCCCAGGCCACGCCGACGCCGATCATCGGCAGCACCAGCAGGTCAGCGTCGCGGACGAACAGCATTGCCGCATAGCTCAGCGCGCCGATCAGCAGGCAGCTCATGTGCGTCCGGCCCGGGCCGATCCGCTTCGCCAGCACCGGCAGCAGGAAGGCGGCCAGCGCCGCCACGCCGTTATAGACCGAGAAGAGGATGCCGACCCAGTCGGCGCCGTCATTATAGGCCTTGGAGGCGGTGTCGGTCGACAGGAACACATATTGGGTAACGACCGGCGTGGTGTAGATCCACATGATGAACAGCGCGAACCAGGAGAAGAACTGGACGACCGCGAGCCGGCGCATCTCGCCGGGCATCTGCGCCAGGTCGCTCATGATGTGGCACAGCGCATTGTGGCAGCGCCCGGCGCGCACCAGCGCCGCCGCCAGCAGCCGGAGCAGCCCGAACGCGGCCAGCGCCCCGCCCAGCACGTACAGGTCCCGTTCGAGCCGCAGCGTCGCGACCGCCGCGAGCACCGCCACACCGGCGAGCAGCCACAGCGCGCCATGCCGGGGTGCTACCGGGGACGGGGCAGGGGCATCGCGCTCGCCGGCAAAGGCGCGCAGCGCCTCGGGCGGATATTCGCGCGTGGTCAGCACCGTCCACAGCACCGCACCGAAGATCGCGACCGCGCCGAGATAGAAGGAATAGCGCACTGAATCCGGGATCACCCCGGCGGCCGCGATATTGCTGATCCCCATCGCGGTCAGCGCGAACGGCGCGAGCGAGCCGAGCACTGCGCCTGCGCCGATAAAGGCAGTCTGGAAGGCATAGCCGGTGGTGCGCTGCGGCGCGCCGACCATGTCGCCGACAAAGGCGCGGAACGGCTCCATCGACACATTGATCGAGGCATCGAGCAGCCACAGCAGCACCGCCGCGGCGAGCAGCACCGGGGCGTGCGGCATGCCGATCAGCGCCAGCGCGGCCAGCGTCGCCCCGGCGAGGAAATAGGGTCGGCGCCGCCCGAACCGGCCCCAGGTCCGGTCGCTGAAATGGCCGATCAGCGGCTGCACCAGCAGCCCGGTCACTGGCCCGGCGATCCACAGCAGCGCAAGGCTGCCGACATCGCTGCCGAGCGACTGGAAGATGCGGCTGATATTCGCGTTCTGCAGCCCGAAGGCGACCTGGATGCCGAAGAACCCGAACGAGATGTTCCACAGCCCCGCGAGGGACTGACGCGGCCGTTCGGTCACGCTCATCCCTTTTTCGCGGTCCGCACGCGCGCCGGCAGCGGCGCAGTCGAGGCGCGCACCACCAGGCGCGGCGGCAGGATCGCGATATCGGTCGGCTCGCCCCGGATCCGCGCGAGCAGCGTATCGACCAGGAACTCGCCCGCGCGACGATAGTCCTGCGCGATCGTGGTGAGCGGTGGATGGGCGAGGCTCGCCGCGGGCAGGTCGTCGAAGCCGACGACCGAGATATCGGCGGGCACGTCCAGGCCGTGCCCCTCCAGCGCGCGCATCGCCCCCATCGCGATCAGGTCGCTCGCCGCGAAGATCGCATCGAAGCGCACGCCGCGCGCGATCAGCTGCTCGGCCGCCTCGAAGCCCGAGGCCTCGGTGGTGATCGCATCGACCTGCAGCCGCGGATCGGCCTCGATTCCGGCGGTGCGCATCGCCTCGACCAGCCCGCGATAGCGGTCCTCGAATTCGGGATAATGGCTCGATGCCTGGCCGAGAAAGGCGATGCGGCGCCGGCGCAGCGCGATCAGGTGGCTGCCAGCGTCATAACCGCCGCGAAAATTGTCGCAGCCGATCGTCGCGCCCGGTCGCTCGGGCTGCACCGATCCCCAGCGCACGAAATGGGTGCCCTGCGCCTCGAGCTGGTCGAGCCGCGCTCGGTAATCCTCATAGTCGCCATAGCCGAGCAGGATGATCCCGTCGGCCTTGCGGCTGTCCTCATAATCGACATGCCAGTCGTTGGAGAGCTGCTGGAACGAGGTGAGCAGGTCGTAGCCGCGCAGCGCGCAGGTCCGCGTGATCGATCCCAGCATCGAGAGGAAGAACGGGTTGATCAGCGAATCGTCCGGCGTCGGATCCTCGAAGAAGAGCAGGGCAAGCGTGTTCGATTGGCCGCGGCGCAGGTTCGAGGCGTTCTTGTCGACGGTAGAGTTGAGCTGCCGCGCGATCGCTTCGATCCGCTTGCGCGTCGCCTCGCTCACCGTCCGGTCGCCGCGCAGCGCGCGGCTCACCGTCGGCTGCGACACGCCCGCGAGCGCCGCGATATCGAACGAGGTAGGCTTGTCCTGAATCGACATGGCCTTGAATCATCCTCCCCAAAGAGTTCGGCCGGTGGTCCGGCTCGCCCTGGCCGACTTCATAGCAGGTTGGCGGCGGCATGGCTGTGAATACGTATGCCCTTTGCTTGGCTTTGCTCCGCCGGAATTCCAATAGCGTGCCAGAAATGCCCAACGCGCAGCAGACGCCGTGGGCCGCAGGGGAGGATAATATGACCTATTCCACATGTTCGTCGGCGAAATTGTTCCGCACCGCACTTTCGGCGGGTGTCAGCGCCGGTGCCCTGGTGCTCGGCGTCGCCTCGGCGCACGCCCAGACGACCAATGCCGTCGCCGCCCCGGCCGCCGGCCAGGAAAATGCCGAGGGCAGCGACATCGTCGTCACCGGCTTCCGCAAGTCGCTGGAGACCGCCGTCGCCGAGAAGAAGGGCCGCGACCAGGTCGTCGAGTCGATCTCGGCTGAAGATATCGGCAAGCTGCCGGACGCCTCGATCGCCGAATCGATCGCGCGCCTGCCGGGCCTGACCTCGCAGCGGCTGTCGGGCCGCTCGAACTCGATCTCGATCCGCGGCTTTGCCCCCGATTTCTCGACGACGTTGCTGAACGGGCGCGAGCAGACCTCGACCGGAGACAGCCGCGCGGTCGAATATGATCAATATCCGTCGGAAGTGATCAACCAGGTGCTGGTCTACAAGACGCCGATGGCGTCGATCGTCGGGCAGGGCCTGTCGGGCACGGTCGATCTGCGCACCATCCGGCCGATCGAATATGGCAAGCAGATCGTCTCGGTCGGCGCGCGCGGCAGCTATGCCGATCTCGGCAAGCTCAACGCCGGGTCCAAGGAATTCGGCTACCGCGTCAACGGCACTTATGTCGGCCAGTTCGCCAACGAAACGCTCGGCGTCTCGCTGTCGGGCAGCTACACCGACGAGCCGTACCAGATCCAGGAGTTCAACGCCTGGGGCTATGCCGGCACGCCGCAGGGGGCCGTGATCGGCGGCTCGAAATCCTACAACACCTCGACCACGCTCAAGCGCCTCGGGCTCAACGGTACGCTCGAGTGGAAGCCGGCACCCGAATTCACCTCGACCATCGATGCCTTTTATTCCGACTTCAAGGACGACCAGATCAAGCGCGGCGTCGAATTGCCGCTGGCGTTCGGTGGCGGCGTCGGCGGCAGCGCGAGCGCCTCGAGCAACGGCTTCATCACCGCGGGAACCTTCACCAACGTGAAGGGGGTGGTGCGCAACGACGTGTTCCAGCGCCACGCCAAGCTCTATTCGTTCGGCTGGAACGGCGCCTATAAGGGCGATGACGGCTGGAACGTGACCGGCGACCTCAGCTATTCCAAGACCGACCGCAACGAACTGACGCTGGAAAGCTATTCGGGCACCGGCCGCGGGGTCGGCACCGGCGCGACGGACACGATCGGCTTCCAGAGCAGCGCGACGGGCACCTTCTTCCACCCGACGCTCAATTATGGCGACTATAACGCGATCCTGCTCACCTCGCCGCAGGGCTGGGGCGGCGACCAGATCGCGACCAATGGCGACGCGATCCGGGGCGGCCAGGACGGCTATTACAACAACCGCGTCATCAAGGACGAGCTCTGGCAGTACCGGGTCGAGGTCGAGAAGATCGTCGATGACGGCTTCTTCCACAGTTTCCAGGTCGGCCTGAACTATACCAACCGCAGCAAGAAGCTGACGCCGCAGGAGTTCTTCCTCGGCCTCACCGCCAATACCAACGGCACGACCAGCGTCGCGGTGCCGACCCAGTTCCGGCTCGGCACGACGGACCTGAGCTATCTCGGCCTGGGGCCGGTGATCAGCTATGATCCGCTCGCGCTCCTGAATGCGGGCATCTACAAGCTGGTCGCGAACCCGTATGGCGATGTGGTCGTCAAGGCCTATGACGTGCGCGAGAAGCTCATGACGGGCTATGTCCAGGCCAATATCAAGTCGCAGGTCGGTTCGGCCGAGCTGACCGGCAATATCGGCGGACAGTTCATCGCGACGGACCAGAATTCGAACGGCGCGACCGCGGTCTATCTCGGCCAGAATCTCAACGGATCGCCGAACATCGGCGCGAACGCGCGCCGCGCCAGCACCGACTATGTCGATTTCCTGCCGAGCGCGAACTTGTCGCTCCGCTTTCCCAGCGATTTCGTCGTTCGCGTGGCGCTGGCGCGCGAGATCATCCGGCCGCGCATCGACGACATGCGCGCGACGGTGAGCTACAGCTACGCGATCTCGGGGCCGGTGGCGGTGGTGCAGGGCACCTCGGGCAATCCCGATCTTCGCCCGTGGCGTGCCAACGCCGCCGACCTGACCTTCGAGAAATATTTCGGCCGCTCGGGCTATCTCGCGGCCCAGTTCTTCTACAAGGACCTCAAGACCTACATCTACACGCTCGATCAGCAGATCCCCACCGCGGACCTGGCGCTGTCGAGCCCCGGCACGGGCGTGACGGTCGCGCCGATCGGGGTGGTCAACATTCCGATCAACGGCTCGGGCGGGCATCTCTATGGTGTCGAGGCAGCGGGCACCTTGCCCCTCTCGACCTTCACCAGCGCGCTCGACGGGTTCGGCCTCACCGGCAGCGTTTCCTATACCAAGACGAGCATCCGCCCGACGCCGGGCCAGCCGGCCGAGGACATTCCCGGCTATTCGAAATGGGTGGCGAACGGCACTGCCTATTTCGAGAAATGGGGTTTCTCGGCACGCGGCAGCGTCCGCTACCGCTCGACCTTCGTCGGCGAGGTTTCCGGCTTCGCCGCCAACCGCGTGCGGCGTCGTGCCCGGGGCGAGACGATCATCGATGCCCAGGTCGGCTACGATTTTTCGGGCGGGATGCTGAAGGGGCTGTCGCTCTTCGTGCAGGGCCAGAACCTGACGGACCAGGCCTTCGTGACGACGGATCCGGGCGAGCCGCTGCACGTGATCGACTATCAGAAATACGGCCGCCGCTACCTGGCCGGTTTCAGCTTCAAATTCTGATGCCGGTGGCCGCGCCCCCGCTTTCGCGATAGCGCATGCGGGGGAGCGGCCACCGACGGAGACACCTATGTCCCAGCTGACCGATCGGACGATCGTCATCGTCGGCGGTGGCACCGCGGGCTGGATGACGGCGGCGGCGCTCGCCCGCTTCCTGCCGCCGGGCGCCACGGTCCGGCTGGTCGAATCCGATGCGATCGGCACGATCGGCGTTGGCGAGGCGACGATCCCGCAGATCCGCCTGTTCAACGCCGGGCTCGGCATCGACGAGGACGCGTTCATCCGCGAGACGCAGGGGACGTTCAAGCTCGGCATCGAGTTCGTCGACTGGTCGGGGCCGGGCAGCCGCTACCTCCACGGCTTCGGCACGATCGGGCGCGGGCTGGGGCTGGTGCCCTTCCATCATTACTGGCTTCGCCACCGCGCCGCGGGCGGCACGACGAGCCTGTGGGACTATTCCGCAAGCGCGCAGGCAGCCGCAGGCAACCGCTTCGCGCGCGATCCCGGCCGGCCCGAACTGCCCAGCGGGATCGCCTGGGCCTTCCAGTTCGATGCCGCGCTCTATGCCGCCTTCCTCCGTCGCTACGCCGAGGCGCGCGGCGTGGCGCGGATCGAGGGACAGGTGGTCGACGTGACGCTCGATGGCGCAAGCGGCGCGATCGACAGCGTCACGCTGGAGGGCGGTGCACGGATCGCCGGTGATCTCTTCATCGATTGCTCGGGCTTTCGCGGGCTGCTGATCGAGCAGGCGCTCGCGGCCGGCTATGACGACTGGTCGCACCTGCTGCCGTGCGACCGCGCGCTCGCCGTGCCGTCCGCCAATGCCGGCCCGCTCACCCCCTATACCCGCGCGACGGCGCGCGCGGCGGGCTGGCAATGGCGCATCCCGCTGCAGCAGCGCACCGGCAACGGCCTCGTCTATTGCAGCGCCTTTCTCGACGATGACCGGGCGGCCGACCTGCTGCTGGCGAATCTCGATGGCGCGCCGCTCGCCGATCCGCGCCCGCTGCGCTTCACCACCGGCAAGCGGCATCGCGCCTGGGTGAAGAATTGCGTGGCGATCGGGCTGGCGGCGGGCTTCATGGAGCCGCTGGAATCGACCAGCATCCACCTGATCCAGTCGGCCATCGCACGGCTGCTCCAGCTGTTTCCGGGCGATCGCGTCGCCGAGGCCGATATCGCCGAATATAACCGCCAGACCGATCGCGAATGGCAGGCGGTGCGCGATTTCCTCGTGCTGCACTATCACGCCAATGGCCGCGACGAGCCCTTCTGGCGCAGCTGCCGCGACATGGCGATCCCGGACAGCCTGGCGCACCGCCTCGAGCTGTTCCGCGCCAATGGCCGCCTGTTCCGCGAGGGCGACGAGCTGTTCGCCGAGGTCGGCTGGCTGCAGGTGCTGCTCGGGCAGGGCGTCACGCCCGCCGGTTATGATCCGCTCGCCGGTGGCCTGAAGCCGGGCGAGCTGGACGAGTTCCTTGCGCTGGCGCGCCGGCACGCCGCGCAGGTCGCCGGGCGGATGCCGTCCCATGAAGATTTCATCGCGGCACACTGCGCCGCCCTCCCCCGGAATATGGTTGCAGCATGATCAGGCGTCTCGTGTTTCCGCTTCTCCTCGCCGCCGCGGCCGTCCCGGCGCCGGCGCCGGCCCTGGCCCGGCCCGCCGCCGCGCCGTCGTTTCGCGATCGGCTGCCGCAGGACGAGGTGATCTATTTCGTGCTGCCGGACCGGTTCGAGAATGGCGATCCGGCCAATGATCGCGGCGGGCTGCAGGGCGACCGCCTCGTCACCGGCTATGATCCCACTGCCAAGGGCTTCTATCATGGCGGCGATCTCCAGGGGCTGATCAGGCGGCTCGACTATATCCGGCAGCTCGGCGCGACCGCGATCTGGCTTGGCCCGATTTTCAAGAACAAGCCGGTACAGGGGCCGCCGGGGCAGGAATCGGCCGGCTATCACGGCTATTGGATCACCGATTTCACCCGGGTCGATCCGCATTTCGGCACCAATGCCGATTTCAAGGCGCTGGTCGATGCGGCGCATGCGCGCGGCATGAAGCTCTATATGGACATCATCGCCAACCACACCGCCGACGTGATCCAGTATCGCGAATGCGGCATCCAGGCCTGTGCCTATCGCAGCGTGGCCGAGTATCCCTACCAGCGGCGCGGCGGCATCGGCGGGCCCGCGATCAATCCGGGCTTCGCCGGCAACGACGTGCAGACCGCGGAGAATTTCGCGAAGCTGACCGACCAGCGCTTCGCCTACACGCCCTATGTGCCGCGCGGCGACGAGCATGCGAAGACGCCCGACTGGCTCAACGACGTGCGCTGGTACCATAATCGCGGCAACTCGACCTTCGAGGGCGAGAGCGCGACGCTCGGCGATTTCGCGGGGCTGGACGATCTGGCCACCGAGAATCCGCGTGTCGTGCAGGGCTTCATCGCCATCTATGGCGACTGGATCGACCGCTTCGGCGTGGACGGCTTCCGCATCGATACCGCCAAGCATGTGAACCCGGAATTCTGGCAGGCCTTCGTGCCGGCGATGCAGGCGCGCGCGCGGGCCAGGGGCATCCCCAACTTCCATATCTTCGGGGAAGTGTTCACCGATCAGCTCGATCCCGGCCTGCTCGCTGCGCATACCCGCGTCGACAAGCTGCCGGCGGTGCTCGATTTCGCCTTTGCCCGCGCCGTGATCGATACGGTGGGCAGCGACAAGGGCACGGCTGAACTGGGCCGGCTGTTCGCGGGCGACGTGCTCTACGAAGGCGGTCCCGCCGCGGCACAGACGCTCCCGACCTTTCTCGGCAACCATGATGCCGGGCGCTTCGCCATGTTCGTGAAGCGCGGCTTTCCCGCGGCGAGCGATGCCGAGATCATGCAGCGGGTGATTCTCGGCCACGCCATGCTGCTCACGCTGCGCGGCGTCCCGACCATCTATTCGGGCGACGAACAAGGCTTTGTCAGCGACGGCGGCGACCAGGATGCGCGGGAAGACATGTTCCCGAGCAAGGTCTCGGTTTATAACGACAATCACCTGCTCGGCACGACCAAGACGACTGCCGACGCCAATTTCGACGAGGCCCATCCCCTGTTCACCACCATCTCGACGCTTGCACGCCTGCGCACGGCGCACCCCGCGCTCACGCGCGGCCTGCAGCGCGTCCGTGCTCAGGGCGACAAGCCCGGCCTGTTCGCCGTGTCGCGTTTCGACCCCGTCAGCGGGGCCGAGATCCTGCTCGCCTTCAACACCTCGACCGCGCCGGTCGCCGCGCAGGTCCAGGTCGAAACCGGGTCGGTGCGCTTTGCCGCGCTGGCGGGCCAGTGCGCGCCGGCGGCGTCCGCCCCCGGCAGCGTCGCGGTCACGCTCGCGCCGCTTTCCTACGCCATCTGCGCGGCGGAGCCCGCCAAGTGACCGGGCCGGCCCTCCAGCCGCCGGCCGCCGAAGCGGATGCCGGGCGCGCTCGCGAATGGTGGCGCGGTGCCGCGATCTACCAGATCTATCCGCGCAGCTTCGCGGATTCGAACGGGGACGGGATCGGCGATCTCGCCGGCATCACCGCGCATCTCGATCATGTCGCCTCGCTCGGCGTCGATGCGATCTGGCTGTCGCCCTTCTTCACCTCGCCGATGAAGGATTTCGGTTATGACGTCGCCGATTATCGCGATGTCGATCCGATCTTCGGCACGCTCGACGATTTCGATGCGCTGATCGCGCGCGCGCATGCGCTCGGGCTCAGGGTGATCATCGACCAGGTCTATTCGCACACCTCGGACGAGCATCGCTGGTTCGCCACGAGCCGGTCCGATCGCACCAATCCGAAGCAGGACTGGTATGTCTGGGCCGATGCCCGGCCCGACGGGTCGCCGCCCAACAACTGGCAATCGGTGTTCGGCGGCCCGGCCTGGACCTGGGATGCGCGGCGCGGCCAATATTACATGCATAATTTCCTGAGCGCCCAGCCGCAGCTCAACGTCCACAGCCGCGCGGTGCAGGACGCGCTGCTCGACGTGGCGCGCTTCTGGCTCGATCGCGGCGTCGACGGGTTCCGGATCGATGCGATCAATTTCGCGATGGGCGATCCCGAACTGCGGGACAATCCGCCCGCGCCGGCCACCAACGGCGTGCGTACCCGGCCGTTCGATTTCCAGCTGCACGTCAACAACCAGTCGCACCCCGATATTCCGCTGTTCCTCGAGCGCATCCGCGCGCTGACGGACAGCTATGACGGGCGCTTCACCGTGGCCGAAGTCGGCGGCGCCGATGCCGAGACCGAGATGAAGCAGTTCACCCAGGGCGCGCACCGGCTCAACAGCGCCTATGGCTTCAACTTCCTCTATGCTGCGGCGTTGACCCCGGCGCTGGTGCGCGAGGCGGTCGAGCAATGGCCCGACCGGCCCGGCATGGGCTGGCCGAGCTGGGCGTTCGAGAATCACGATGCGCCGCGCGCGCTCTCGCGCTGGTCGGCGCCCGAGCATCGCGAGGATTTCGCGCGGATGAAGATGCTGCTGCTCGCCTGTCTGCGCGGCAACATCTTCCTCTATCAGGGCGAGGAGCTCGGCCTCACCCAGGTCGATATCCCGTTCGAGCGCCTGCGCGATCCCGAGGCGATCGCCAACTGGCCGCTCACGCTCAGCCGCGACGGCGCCCGCACGCCGATGCCGTGGCTCGAACATGCGCCCCAGCTCGGCTTCTCGACCGCCGAGCCATGGCTGCCGCTCGGGCCCGATCACGCCGCGCTCGCGGTCGACCGGCAGGAAGCCGATGCCGGCTCGACGCTCGCGCTCACCCGGCGGCTGCTGGCGACCCGGGCCGCCAGCGAGGCGCTGCTGGTCGGCGACATCACGATTCTCGCCGCGACCGAGGCGCTGCTGGTGTTCGAACGCGCCTCGCCGCGCCAGCGGCTGCTCTGCGTCTTCAATTTCACCGATCGTTCGCTTGAATGGCGGCCGGAACAGGCCGATCGCTGGCGCGTCATCGAACAGGTCGGCCTCGCCGATCAATGGCGCTTCGGCCCCTATGCGGCCGTGGTCGCGGAGCAGATTGCATGAATCGACTTCTTTCCCTCGCTGGCGCGCTGCTCGCGCTCCTGCTGCCGCTCGCCGCCCAGGCGCAGGCCCAGGCGCCCGACGCGACGATCGCCTCGCCCGGCAATATCCTCTCGGTCGCGGTCGCCACCGACGGGGAGGGCCACGCCAATTATTCGGTCAGTCGCCAGGGCAAGCCGGTCATCGCGCCGTCGCATCTTGGCTTCCTGTTCACTGATGCGCCGCAATTCTTCCGCAACCTTCAGATCGAGGCGGTCACGCGCAACGCGAGCGATTCCAGCTGGGATCAGCCCTGGGGCGAGCGCACCACGATCCGCAATCATTATGCCGAGATGCGCGTCCGGCTGCGGGAGGGCGGCGCGCTCCACCGCGTGCTCGATGTCGTGTTCCGCGTCTATGACGACGGTGTCGGCTTTCGCTATGAATTCCCCGACCAGCCCAATCTCAAGCACGCCAATATCGCCGAGGAACTCACTCAGTTCGCCGTCGCCGAACCCGCGACGGCCTGGTGGTGCGAGGCGTTCGAATCCAACCGCGAGGAATATCTCTACCACCGCACGCCCATCGCCGAGATCGGTATCGCGCAGACGCCGCTCACGCTGAAGACCGCAAGCGGGCTGCACATCGCGTTTCACGAAGCGGCGCTGGTCGATTATGCCGGGATGAACATCGCCAAGGTGGTGGGCGGCCTGCTCAAGGCAGTGCTCACGCCCTCGGCCGATGGCCCCAAGGTCAGCCGCGACGCGCCCTTCCCGACGCCGTGGCGCACGCTCCAGATCAGCCCGGACGCCGCCGGGCTCTATATGTCCAACCTGATCCTCAACCTCAACGAGCCGAACAAGCTCGGCGATGTGTCCTGGGTCCATCCGCGCAAATATGTCGGCATCTGGTGGGGGATGCATCTCGACGAGCAGAGCTGGAATTCCGGGCCGAAGCATGGCGCGACCACGGCCAACACCATGGCGATGATCGATTTCGCCGCGAAGAACGGCTTTGGCGGCGTGCTGGTCGAGGGCTGGAACAAGGGCTGGGATGGCGACTGGTTCGCGCGCGGCGACGATTTCAGCTTTACCGAGCCTTATCCCGATTTCGATCTGCCCCGGCTCGCTGCCTATGCGAAGTCGAAGCATGTCGTGCTGATCGGCCACCACGAAACCTCGGCCAATATCGCGCATTACGAGGCGCAGATGGGCGCGGCCTATGATCTCGATCAGCAGCTTGGCATCGATTCGGTGAAGACCGGCTATGTCTCGGATGCGGGCGGCATGCAGGCCCGCGCGCCCGACGGCTCGATCCGCTACGAATGGCATGAGGGCCAGGTATCGGCGCGGCATCACCTGCGCGTCGTCACCGAGGCGGCGAAGCGCCATATCGCGATCGACGCGCACGAGCCGATCAAGGATACCGGCCTGCGCCGCACCTATCCCAACTGGGTCTCGCGCGAAGGCCAGCGCGGCATGGAGTATAATGCCTGGGGCGTGCCGAAGAACCCGCCCGAGCATGAGGCGAACCTCGTCTTCACGCGCATGCTCGGCGGGCCGATGGATTTCACGCCCGGCGTTCTGAGCCTGAAGGGCCGGGGCGGCAGCGACATCCTGTCGACCATCGCCAAGCAGCTCGCGCTCTATGTAGTGATCTATTCGCCGATCCAGATGGCGGCCGACCTGCCCGGGAACTACGCGAAATATTCCGGGCCGTTCCAGTTCATCAAGGACGTGCCGACCGACTGGTCGGATACGCGGGTGCTGAACGGCGAGGTCGGCGACTATGTCACCATTGCGCGCAAGGACCGGCATTCGGCCGACTGGTATCTCGGCGCCGTCACCGACGAGAATGCCCGCTCGCTTGAGGTCACGCTCGATTTCCTCGATCCGGGCAAGGCCTATACCGCGCAGATCTATCGCGACGGCCCGGGCGCCGACTATCGCACCGAGGGTCGTCACGCGATCACGATCGAGCGCCAGCGCGTCCGCCAGGGGGACAAGCTCGTGCTGGCGCTCGCCCCCGGCGGCGGCGAGGCGATCCGCTTCGTCGCGGCGAAGCGTTGAGTCCTCCCCAAGCACCCCCCGCCTGGACCCCGGCTTCGGCCGGGGTCCTTCTTTCGCCGCCAGGAGGCCGCCGGGGCGTGGCGAGGTGACCGCGCCGCGCCGCATCGTCCTCCCCCGCGGCGGCAATGCCGGCGACATCGCGGCCATCGACGATGGCGGGCGCCGCCGCATGCGCGCGCTTCGCGCGACCCCCGAACGGAACCGCTGACGATGCGATACTGGCTTCTCGCGCTGCTGGCGCTGATCGGTGCACAGCCTGCCGCCGCGCAGAAGATCCCCGCACGCTACACGCCCGAAGCCTATGTGAAGATCCGGCATCCGGCCTGGAGCCGCAAGGCCGTGCTCTACCAGCTCAACACCCGCCAGTTCACGCAGGAGGGGACGTTCCGCGCGGCCGAGGCGCAGCTGCCCCGGCTGAAGTCGCTCGGCGTCGACGTGATCTGGCTGATGCCGGTCCAGCCGATCGGCGCGAAGAACCGCAAGGGCAGCCTCGGCAGCCCCTATTCGGTGCGCGACTATTACGGCGTGAACCCGGAATTCGGCACGCTCGCCGATCTCAGATCCTTCATTGCCACGGCGCACCGGCTCGGGCTGCACGTCATCCTCGACTGGGTCGCGAACCACACGGCGTGGGACAATCCGCTCGTGACGCAGCATCCCGACTGGTACGAGCGCGACTGGAAGGGCAGCTTCCGCCCCACGCCCTGGTATGACTGGTCGGACATCATCGACCTCGATTATACGAAGCCGGCGCTGCGCCAGTACATGACCGCGGCGATGAAATACTGGGTGCGCGACGTCGGCTTCGACGGTTTCCGCTGCGATGTGGCGGGCATGGTCCCGGTCGATTTCTGGAACAATGCCCGGGCGGAGCTCGATGCGATCAAGCCGGTCTTCATGCTCGCCGAATGGGAATGGCCCGATCTCCACGCCCGCGCCTTCGACGCCAGCTATGCCTGGACGTGGGAGAATGCGATGCATGATATTGCGATGGGCAAGGCCGATACCGGCGCGCTGTTCAATTATTACAGCTGGGCCGACGGCGCCTGGCCGCGCGCGGCGATGCGCATGCTGTTCACCTCCAACCATGACAAGAACAGCTGGGAGGGGACTGACGTCGAGCGCTTCGGCGCCGCGCTGCCCAACGCGATCGCGCTGTCCTTCGTCAGCGTGGGGCTGCCGCTGATCTATAACGGGCAGGAGGCCGGCAACACCAGGCGGCTTGAATTCTTCGAACGCGATCCGATCGCCTGGAAGCAATCCCCCAATGGCGTGCTGTTCCAGCGCCTGATCGCCTTCCGCAAGCGCCACGCCGCGCTCGACAACGCCCCCTGGGGCGGGGCGATGGTCCGGGTGGTGAACAGCCGGCCCGAAACAGTCTTCTCCTTCGTACGCGAGCAGGATGGCGACAAGGTGCTGGCGGTGTTCAACATGTCGGGCACGGCGCAGCAGATCGGCTTTGTCGACGGGCCGTTCGCGGGCACTTATCGCGACTTCGTCGACGAGGCGCCGGTCACCGTCGCGCAGGACAGCACGATGCTCCTGCCTCCCTGGAGCTTCCGCCTCCTCGCTCGGTGAGGGCCGACCCCGGCGACCCGCTTTGACATATAAATGATCGGTCATTTATATATGAGCCTCCTTTGGCGAAGGATGGCGCGGGAGACGCCTGACATGGTTGCGCAGGGACCGGATCTGGTGGGCAAGGTCGCCCTGGTGGCGGGGGCGACGCGCGGCGCGGGGCGCGGCATTGCACGGGCGCTCGGGGAAGCCGGGGCGGTCGTCTACTGCACCGGGCGCAGCGCCGCGGGGCATCCCGGGGGCATGGATCGCCCCGAAACCCTCGACGAAACCGTCGCGCTGATCGGGGAGGCGGGCGGCCGCGCCATCGCCGTGCGCGTCGATCATACGGTCGAGGCGGAAGTGGCGGGCCTCGCTGCCCGCGTGCGGCGCGAAGCGGGCCGGCTCGACATCCTCGTCGACAGCATCTGGGGCGCTGATCCCGTGATCGACTGGGGGCGGCGCTTCTGGGAGATCGATCTCGCCGGCATCCATGCCTGTCTCGATCAGACGCTCGTCAGCCACCTCATCACCAACCGCCACTTCGCGCCGCTCATGGTGGAGGCTGGTCGCGGGCTCATCGTCGAGGTGATCGACGGCCACTTCGCCGGCTATCGCGGTCACCTCGTCTACGATCTCGTCAAGGCGGCGCTGGCGCGCCTCGCCTACGGCATGGCCATGGAACTGGCGCAAACCGGCGTCACCGCGCTCGCGCTCTCGCCGGGTTTCCTGCGATCGGAGGCAGTGCTCGATCATCTCGGCGTCCGCGAGGAGAACTGGCGCGATGCGATCGCGCAGGATCCCTATTTCGCTGAATCGGAAACGCCGCACCTTGTCGGCCGCGCCGTGGTCGCGCTGGCCGCCGACGGGCACGCCTCGCGCAAGGCGGGGCTTGTGCATTTCGCCTCGGACCTTGCGCGGGAATATGGCTTTACCGACGTGGACGGCCGCGTTCCCGATTTCCCGGGCCTGTTCGATGCGCAGGTGCGGGAACTGGCCGCGCGGCCGCCGCTGGACGATGCGGCGCGCTTCCTCATCTGGGCGCGCTATTGCCAGATCCACCAGGACCCGGCCCGGCGCGGACTGGCGCTGCAACTGGCGGAGGCGCTCGGCCTGGAGGAGGTCGGGCCCGGCCTGGCGCCGGCATGAGTCTCGACGGCGCGATGGTCCCGGTGGTGCTCGGCTTCCGGGCGCTGAAGGGGGGCGGCGTGGTTGTCGGCGTCGCTGCGGATACGGGCGGACCGCGCGTCCTGCTGTCATCCTTCCTGGCGACCGCCGCCGAGGGCGACCGTTTGGCGCTCGAGCCCTATCATGTCGCGGCCGAGATGGAGCGAGGCCTTGCGGGCGGCGCGTCGCCCCGGGCGGTGGCGGCGGTGGCCGAGGGTCGCCGGCGGCAGGAGGCGCTGGCGCTGGCGGGCCTGGCGGATATCGTGGCCAGGCTGCGCCAGGCGGGCGCGGCGCCCGCCGTCGCGGCGCTGCTGGTCAATCGCGCCGGATGGGTATCCGATCTGCTCGCGTACAGCCTCGCTTATGCCGATCACCCGCCGGTCGCCGAGGGGCTCGCCGTGCGCGATGCCCTGCGTTTCGCCTGCGGCCGGCTGGGCCTCCCGGTCGCCGAAATGGACGAGAAGTCGCTCCATTCGTTGTCATCGCAGGCCCTCGGCCTCGAGCCCGCCGATATCGCCGCGCGCCTCGATGCGCTCGGCGCGACTGCCGGCAGGCCGTGGCGCAAAGAGCAGAAGCTGGCCTGCCTCGCGGCCTGGATGGTGGTCCGGGCCCCGGACACGGGGCGATGAGCCGGCGCAAGTCGATCAGCGACGACGAGATCCTCGAGCGTGCGCTGCCGGTGATGGCGCGGGCCGGTCCGGCGGGTTTCACCCTGGCCGACCTCGCCGCCGAGACCGGCCTTTCCCCGGCCACCCTCCTGCAGCGCTTCGGCGACAAGCGGACGCTGGTCGAGCGTGCCTTTGCGCAGGACAATGCCCGCTTCGCGCGCTGGATCGCCGACCTGCCCGAAGGGCGCGGCGAAGCTGCGACGCTTGCCGTCTATCGCGCCGCGACCGAGGCCTTTCACGCCGATCCCGATCCCGAGCTGGCGGATCACCTGCTGTGGCTGCGCGAGGACATTCGCGATCCGGTGTTCAACGCGATGGCGCGGGCACGCTTCGCCCAATTTCGCGCCGCGATCCTCGATCGTCTGCCGCCGGTGCGCCTCCCGCCGGAAGACGTCGCGCAGCTGCTGGACGCGCAGCTGCATGGCGCGCTGATCCAATGGGCGATCGAGCCCAGGGGATCGCTGACCGATTATGTGATGCGAAGCCTCACCGCCGTGCTTCGCCTCGCCATCGTCTGACGGCGGCCGAACCCGTCGTCACGCGCCGGCAAGATGCGCGCGGGCCAGTTCCAGCCGCGCGGCGTCGAATTTGGCCCTGAACGCGGGATTGGCGAGCAGCTTCGCGGCGACCAGCGTGCCCAGGGCATGGCTCGCCTCGATGTCCGAGGGGAAGTGCACCCCGCACACTTCGCGGCTATAGCCATAGTCCGCCGCGCGCCCCAGAATGTCGCTGGCGCGGCCCGGCAGCAGGCGGGCAAGCACATAGCCGGCCGAATAGCCCAGGATCGCATGGCCGCTCGGATAGGAATTGGTCGGCTGATGCTCGGGCGCATGTTCGCAGCTCGACAGCGTCGGATCGACGCCCCAGGGGCGCATGCGGTGGAAATGCGCCTTGCCCGCCGCGGCGGCCGCAGCGGCCTCCTCGCGCACCGCCATCAGCAGCGCCCAGGTGGCGGGCAGCTTTTCGAGCTCGATCCCGAGTGTCCGGTCGAACAGGCCGGGATCCTCATGCTCCTGGTCCCAGCGCGCCTGATCGAGCCGCTCGGGCGTGCTCGCGGCGACGATGGCGTGAAGCGCGCCGAGTTCGGCCTTCTCCAGGACCGATCCCGGCGTTGGCGGCGGCGGGAGGACGCTGGCCGGGGCAAGCTCCTCCGCGCTCAGGTAATGGAGCTGGTGCGGCGCCGCCGACGCGGTGCCCCATGCTGCCAGGGCGACGGCGAGGATCGCCGCCAGCGGGGTCGAAAACCGTGCCATCGCGCCGTGCTCCTGCCGCGCCGGATCAGTAGCGCACGCGCAGGTCGATCAGGATCTCGCGCGGCGCATAGGTGTTGAACTGGTCGTCCACGCCATAGGTCTTGCCCGCCGAAATGCCGTAGATGGCGCGATTGTCGAACAGGTTGGAGACGGTCGCGCCGATCTGGAAATGCTTCAGGAACTGGTAGCTGACGGCGACTTCACCGATGCTGTACGGCGCGATGCGATAGTTACGCGGCCCGCTTCCCGCATATTCGGTGGCGTAGGATGGCCCGGTGAACTTCTGGCTGAACGATGCGCGGAAGCCGCCGCCGCTATAGATGGCGCCGAGCGCCGCGGTCGTGAAGGGCGCCTTGGCGAGCTGCGCCCCGCTGGTGACGCTGCGCGCGTAGTTATAGGATCCGTTGCCGAACAGCGTCAGCCTATGGAGGGGCGAGTAGGTGACGCCGCCCTCGACGCCCTTGTAGCGGACCTGCCCGATATTGATCAGCAGCGTGGTATCGCAGCCGACGGTGTTGCAGGTGCCGATCTTGTTGCTGACGTTGATGATATAGCCATCGGCGTCGATCGAGACTGACTCGCCGTGCCAGACGGTGCCGATCTGGTAATTGGTCGTGGTCTGGGGCTTCAGCTCGGCAAGGGCGCTGCTCAGCGATGTCGAGGGCGAATAGAAGCTCGACAGGTCGGGCACGTAGAAGCCCTTCGCATATTGGCCGTAGAAGGACCAGGTCGGGGTCGCCTGCCAGTTGACCGTCGCGAACGGCAGCGCCTGGGTCCAGGTCGCCGAGGTGTCGAGCGGGGTGCGCGACTTCTGGTTCACCAGCGCGCTGATCCCGCGGGTGAAATGGATATATTTGATGCCCGGCGTGATCGCCAGCGCCTTGACCGGGTGGAACTCGAACTCGCCGAACAGCTGGTACTGGTCCCAGCTCGATTGCTGGTCATAGGCGATGTTCGCCAGCGCGGTGCTCGGCAGCGCGTTCGCCGCCGCCGTGCCGCTGCCATTGTTGAACTTCTCGTTATAGCTCGGCAGCCCGGTGGTACGGTCGAGATCATAGGTGTGGCGGTCGCTGTCCGAATGCTCGTACCAGCCGCCGACGCGGATTTTGCCCAGCGAGAATTCGTAATTGACCTGGCCGATATAGCCATAGTTCCGATAGCTGTTGAGCTTGTCGTAGCCGAGGATGTCGGCCGCAAGGGTGACGGCCTTGTACGGGGATGCCGGGGTCCCGGCGCCGGTGAATCCGGACACCACCGAGCCGGTGTTCCCCGAAAAGGTCTGGTTGTTGTACTGGTAGGTGTAGAAGCGGTTATCCAGCGAGAAGCCCGCGCCCAGGTCGCTCTGCAGGCGGATGATCTCGAAGTCGCTGTTCTTGTCGGTCCGGTTGTACCGCCAGTAATCCTGCTTCGTCGGGTCGTTCCCGAGCGAATAGCCCAGCCCGAATTGCCCGATATTCGATGTCGGGGCGCAATGGTCGACCGTCAGCGTCGAACCGGCCGGCGCCGGCGAGGCGGTCGTATAGGCGCCGCAGGTCGCGCCCTTCAGCACGTCGGACTGATAATAGAAATTGCGGTTATAGGTGCTGAGCAGGGTCAGCGTGTTGGACGCGCCGATCGGAATCACTGCCTTGAAGAACAGGTTTTTGTCGCCGACGGGCGAGAAGGTCGCCGCGCCGTCCGAGCGCAGATACTGGCCGCTCAGCACGAATTTCGCGTCGCCGAGCGCGGCGATCTTGCCGCTCTGCAGCGTGACGCGCCCGATGAAGCTGTTGAAGCTGCCGCCCACGGCCTGCGCCTCGACGCCCATGGTGTCGCTGACGGCGCGCGAATAGAGATTGATGTTGCCGCCATAGGTCGCCTGGCCGAGCTGGCTGGCATTGCCGGGGCCGCGGTCGACGACGACCGTCTCGATCGTGTTCGACGGGAAGAAGCTCGTCGAATGGTGGGTCGGGTTGTTGGTGTCGGCGAACGGGATCGAATCATAGGTGACGTTGTATTCGCCGTCCTGGAAGCCGCGGATCTGCGCCTTGGTCTCGGTGAAGCCGGCGCCGTTGTTGTTGCCCGTCAGCGACACGCCCGGGGTCAGCGCGATCAGCGCGAAGAAGTCGGATCCGGCATTGGCATTGTCGATGAACTCGCGGTTGATCGCTGCCTGTGGCTGCGTCGTGGTGAGCGAAACGCTGATCGGCGCCTCCTGCGCCGTGCGCGAGCCGGTGACGATGATATCGGACGAGGTGAGCGATTGCCGGTCGTTCGCCTGGCCGGCCTGGCCGGCGCTGGTCGATTGCTGGTCGGCGGCGGCTGTCGGCTTGTCGCCGTCGGCGGCGAAGGCGGGGGAGGCGAGGCAGGCGGCGACGCCGGCCAGCAACGAGTAACGAAGAACCATAGGCATAATCTGCACCTCCCGACGACGGTCAACGGCACGCGGGAGCCCCATGGCCGCGACGTGCGTCCAGTCTCGCTCTCTGCTTGTGGCTGCCCCCCAGAGGCCCCGCTGCTCGCGACGGCCCTAGGCAGGCCCCGTGACTCAACGGCGTCGGATTGGTTGCTGCGCTGCGTCGGACGGGTAAATTCGAGTTAATGTTGGCCCGCTCAGGCGGGCGCCAGCGTGGCCACGCAGCCCGGCCCGCCGCCGATGCGGAAGTCGAGCCGGTGCAGCCGCGCGATCGCGGCGACCAGCGCCAGGCCGAGGCCGTTGCCGGGCAGCTGCCGGCTCGCCTCGACGCGGTGGAAGCGCTGGGTGACGCGGTTCTGCTCGCCGGCGGGGATGCCCGGCCCGGTGTCGCTCACGCTCAGCACGGGCCCGTCGGCGAGGCGGATGAGGATGCGGCCCCCGTCGGGCGTGTATTTGACGGCATTGTCGAGCAGGTTGCCGACCGCCTCGAACAGCAGGTCCGCATCGCCCTCGAAGGGCAGGTGCTCGGGCATCGCGCGCGCGATGGTGATGCCGCGCTCGATCGCGGCGACCTCGTGGAAATCCGCCACGTCCGCGACCACCCGGGCGAGATCGATCGCGCGAAAGCCGGTGCGCCGCGCGCCTTCGTCGATTTCCGCAATGCGCAGCAGCGCGTTGAACATGGCGATCATGCCCTGCACTTCGTCGACTGCCTCGCTGATCGAATCGGCCATCTGCGCGGGTTGCGCGTCCTTCGTATTGGCGCGCTGGAGATTGGCCAGCAGGCGCGTCAGCGGCGTCCGCATGTCGTGCGCGATATTGTCGCCGGCCGATTTCACCTCGAGCATCAGCCGCTGCAGCTCGTCGAGCGTGCGGTTGACCTCGGCGGCGAAGTCGTCGAGCTCGTCGCGCCGGCTCGATGTCGCCAGGCGCGCGCCGAGCTTCCCGGCCATGATCTGCTGCAGGCTCCGCGCGAGACGGCGGATGCGCCGTTCCTGCGCCGCCGCGAGCGCGAGCGCGCCCGCCAGGCCGAGCAGCAGCATCGCCGCGCCGGCCTGGATCATCGCGCCGACCAGCTCGGCCGCGAAGCTGCGCGTCTGGCGCAGGTCCTGCGACGCCACGAAGCGATCGCCATTGGCCAGCCGGCGGACCATCAGCCGGAGCGGCGCGGGCCCGCCCCTGGTCGTCGCGACCAGTTCGATCGGCACGTCGGTGGCGAGCCCCCGCGGCAAGTCGAGCAGGTCGCCCGCGACATGCCGGCCGGCCGGGTCGAACAGCGCGAAGGTGCGCAGATGGCTGACATCATGCGCATTATGCGCGGCGACGCGCTCCAGCGCGGTCGCGCGGTCGGTATCGGGCCGCATCACCCGGCCGGTCTCGCGGACGAGCCACTCGTCGGTCTGCGCGTTGAAATAGGCAATCGAGCGCGCATAGACGAAGCCGAACAGCGCCGCCGAGGTCGATCCGAACAGCAGCAGGAACAGCAGCGCGAAGCGTGCGCTCGAGCTACGGCGCCAGCGCCTGAGTGCCGCGAAAGACATAGCCCGTTCCCCTCAAGGTCTCGATCAGCGGCGGGGCATCCGCCCGCTCGATCTTGCGGCGCAGCCGCGTGATGTGCACGTCGATCACGTTGGTCCTGGGGTCGTAGCGATAGCCCCAGACGTCCTCGAAGATCATGGCGCGCGTGACGGGCCGGTCGGGCCGGCGCGCGAGATATTCGAGCAGCTGCAGCTCGCGCGGCTGCAGGTCGATCGCTGCGCCGTCGACCGCTGCCTGGCGCGCGATCAGGTCGATCCGCACCCGGCCGGCGTCGAGCATGGTCGCGCTGCCCTCGTTGCGTCGCCGCCGCACCAGCGCGGTCACGCGCGCGGCCAGCTCGATCGGCTCGAACGGCTTGGCGAGATAGTCGTCGCCGCCCGCGCGCAGCCCCCGCACGCGCTCCTCCAGCGCCGACAGGGCGCTGAGGATCAGCACCGGCGTCATGATCTCGGCGTCGCGCAGCATGTCGAGCACGCCGATGCCGTCGATGCCGCCGGGCAGCATCCGGTCGAGCACGATCCCGTCGAACGCACCCGCGCGCGCCAGCAGGAACGCCTGCGCGCCGTTGTCGCTGAGCGTCACCGCCATGCCCTCGTCGCGCAGCACGGAGGCGATTGCCTCGGCCGACTTGCTATCGTCTTCGACAACCAGGATCCGTGGCATGGCCGAAACTCACACAGAAGAAAGGGTCTGGTGGTCCCCGAACGTGAAGCTTTGATGACGGTCGATAAGGGGAGGGCGGGGCCGTGGCGGGCCGGCTCGAATGCGGCGCTTCAGGCGGTGGCGGCGGTCGCGAGCCGGCGATTGTCCATGCTCTTGAAACTGGCCCGGAGCCGCGCGCCGGCAAAATCCATGAAGGCCCGGACCTTGGGCAGGGCGAGCCTTTGCTCCGAAGCGATCAGATGGACGGGGACCGGCGGCGGTTCGTCCTCGGGAAGCAGGATGATCAGGCGCCCCTCCTGCACCTCCCGCTGGATCTTGTAGGAGAACATGCGGACGATCCCCTCGCCGTCCAGCGCCGCGCTCACCGCCGCCTCATCGGCGTTGACCATCAGGCGCGGCCTGATGCGGACGGTCCGGGCGACTCTCCTGCCCGGGGCCGGCGGGAAACTCCAATTCTCCTCGGGGCTGGCCGGCTCGACCGCGATGCAGTCGTGCCGGGAAAGGTCGCTCAGCGCCTGCGGCGCGGGGCGACGCGCGAGATAGGCGGGCGATGCGCACAGGACCCGGCGAACCTCGCCAATCTTGAGCGCCAACAGCGCTGAATCCTGGAGGGCGGCGATCCGCAGCCCGATATCGATCCCCTCGTCCACGAAATTCGTGATGCGGTTGAGCAGCAGCAGCCGCACCTGAACGGCGGGGTGGTGCTGGAGGAACTCGCCCACGACCGGCCGCAGGATGCGTGTGCCGAACATGACCGGGGCCGTGACGGTCAGGACGCCGCGCGGCTCGGCCCGCTCGCCCGCTGCGGCAAGGTCCGCCTCGTCCAGTTCCGCGAGTACGCGGCGGCACACGCCCGCATAGCGTTCCCCCGCCTCCGTGAGCTGGAGCCTGCGCGTCGTCCGGTGGAGCAGCGGCGCCCCGACATGCTTCTCGAGGAAAACGATGGCGCGGCTGATCGCAGCGGGGGATCTCCCGAGCGTCTGTCCGGCACGGGCGAGGCTACCCTCTTCGAGCGCGGTGACGAACACGCGCATGGCGTCGAGCCGGTCGATCATTGTTGCAGGTGGCGGCAGATAGCCTGCCGCGCGCCGGGCGTTCCGGCGGTCGGCGCGGCAGCATAGATTCGTCCCATCAGCTTTCCCCTCGAGCCGAGTATCCAGCGATGATTCACCGCAGAAGATTGGCCGTCCTGTCGCTCGCCCTTGCCGCCGCCGCGTTGAGTCCGCTGTCGGCAGCGGCTCAGGATCGCGGTGTGCCGGCGCGGGCGTCCGAAACGCATTATCGGACGGCGCGCGTCGGCGATGTCAACATATTCTATCGCGAGGCCGGGCCGCGCGATGCGCCGGTGATCCTGCTGCTGCACGGATTCCCTACGTCGTCACACATGTTCCGGAACCTGATTCCGCTGCTCGCCGACAAATATCGCGTGATCGCGCCGGACTATCCCGGGTTCGGCCAGAGCGACGCGCCGGATCATCGCCGCTTCGACTATGGCTTCCAGCACTATGCCGATCTGGTCGACGGCCTGGTTCAGCAGCTGGGCGTCCAGCGCTACGCCATGTACGTCATGGATTATGGCGCGCCGGTCGGATACCGGCTCGCCCTCAAGCATCCCGAGCGCGTGTCGGCCCTGATCGTGCAGAACGGCAATGCCTATGAAGAGGGGCTGAAGGAATTCTGGGATCCCATCAAGGCCTATTGGGCCGATGGCTCCGCCACCCATCGCGACGCGCTCAACGTCCTGGTCACGCCGGAAATGACCCGCTTCCAATATGTGGACGGTGTCGCTGACGTGTCGCGCATCAGTCCGGACAATTGGGTTCATGATCAGGCGCTACTCGATCGGCCGGGCAACCGGGACATCCAGCTCGATCTCCTGCGCGATTACGGATCGAACATCCCGCTCTATCCGAAATTTCAGGCCTTTTTCCGCCAGTACAAGCCGCCGACGCTGATCGTGTGGGGCAAGAACGACAAGATTTTTCCTGCGGACGGCGCGGGGCCCTATCTGCGCGACCTGCCCGATGCGGAGCTTCACCTTCTCGATACCGGCCATTTCGCGCTCGAGGACAAGCTTGGCGAGATGGCCCCGCTGATCCGGCGCTTTCTCGATCGCCATGATGCAGCGCTGCGCGCCCGCGCAGCCACGCGAACGGGGGGCGGTCGATGAACCATGCTTCGACGCGGCACCCGTCGCGGCGGCGGATTCTGGAAATGGGCGCAGGTGCTGTCGCCGCCGCGGCATTTCCCCAGTTCGAGGGTGGAAGCGCTGCCGCTTTCGCCCAGGCTCCCCACGCAAGAAGAAAGGACATCGCCATGGGCACCGTGCAGATGAAGGACGGCACCAGCATCTTCTACAAGGATTGGGGCGCCGGCCCTGCGGTCGTCTTCTCCCATGGCTGGCCCCTCAACGCCGACGCGTGGGAGGACCAACTCTATTATCTGGCGTCGAATGGGTTTCGCGTGATCGCGCATGACCGGCGCGGGCATGGTCGGTCGGGGCAGCCGTGGAACGGCAACGACATGGATACCTATGCCGATGATCTTGCCAGCCTGCTCGACACGCTGGACATTACCGATGCGGTGCTCGTCGGTCATTCCACCGGCGGCGGCGAAGTCACGCGCTATATCGGGCGCCACGGCACCGCCCGCGTGCGCAAGGCAGTGCTGGTTTCGGCGATCCCGCCGGTCATGATCAAGTCGCCCGCCAATCCCGCCGGAACCCCGATCGAAGCCTTCGATGCGATCCGCGCCGGCGTGCTGGCTGACCGGGCGCAATATTACCGGGATTTGAGTCTGCCCTTCTACGGCTACAACCGGCCCGGCGCCCAGGTCTCGGAAGGCGTCCGGGATGCCTTCTGGTCGATGTGCATGATGGCCGGGCTGAAGGCCGCCTATGATTGCATCAGGCAATTTTCGGAGCAGGATTTCCACGCGGACCTGGCGCGGTTCGATGTGCCCACCCTCATCGTGCACGGCGCGGACGATCAGATCGTGCCCGTGGAGGATTCGGCCAGGCTGACGGCGAAGCTGGTCAGGCAGGCGACGCTGAAGATCTATCCCGCGGCCCCGCACGGGCTTCCCACGACGCACAAGACGCGGTTCAACGCCGATCTCGCGGCCTTTGCCCAGGCATGAAGGTCGTCATCGTTACCGGCGGCAGCCGGGGGATCGGGCGCAGCGTGGCTCGCGCCTGCGCCCGATCCGGGATAGGGGTGATCGTCACCTTCAACACGCATCCGGCCGGGGCCGAGCAGCTCGTTCGCGAGGTCGACGCGGCGGGCGGCCAGGCCTGCGCGCTCCGGCTGGATGTCCGCGATATCGCCTCGTTCGACGCGTTCCGCGGCGAGGTGGTGGCAGCGCTGCGGGCTCAATGGGGCAGGGAGAGCATCGACGGGCTGGTCAACAATGCCGGCCATGGTCTCTTCAAGCCGATCGAGGCCGTGACGGAGGAGGAGTTCGACGGGCTCTTCCAGGTGCATCTCAAGGGGCCCTTCTTCCTCACCCAGGCGCTGCTGCCCCTGATGGCCGAGGGCAGCCAGGTCGTGAACATATCGAGTGCCACGACCCGCGTCGCGACGGCTGGGGTCGCCCCTTATGCCGCGTTCAAGGGCGGGCTCGAGATACTCACGCGCTACATGGCCAAGGAATTCGGCCCGCGCCGCATTCGCGCGAACGCCGTTGCCCCGGGCGCGATCCGGACTGATCTCGGCGGGGGCATTCCGGAGGATTTCGAAAGGCTTCTTGCCGGCCAGACTGCGCTCGGCCGCATCGGCGAGGCAGACGATGTGGGTCGCGTGGTCGCGAGCCTCTTCTCCGCCGACAACGGATGGATCAACGCCCAGACGATCGAGGTATCGGGCGGCTACATGATCTGAGCGACGATGCCGAATGGAGTTCACGATGCTTGACGAACTGGCGGTGCGGCAGGTCCTGGGTCGCTATGTCCGCGCCCATGACAGCCGGGATGGCGCCGCGATGGCTGCTCTCTTCACGGCGGATGCCCAGGTGGAGATCCTGTATTCGAACCGGGGGGAAATGGAGTCGCTTGGCGGGATCGAGGGGCGCGAGGCCATCGCCGCGGCGGTTGCCGCCATGATGAAACCGCATCCGGATCGCGGCTGGAGCCAGAACCTGCTGAGCGGTGTCCTGGTGGAGATCGACGATGACCGCGCCACGGTCGATGCGCAGTTCATGGTCTTCGATATTGTCGGCGACAGCAAGCCGGACGGCGGCTGGCCGGCCGATGCCTTGGGCGCGCAGGGCAGGATCACCCCGATCGAGTCAGGCTATTACCGTCCCAGCCTCGTCCGGCTGGATGGACGATGGCTGATCCAGTCGCTCCGGATCGTCCATCATCTGCCGATGGCGTTTTAGGGCGGACAGCGGCGAACCGCGTCACGGGATGGTCACGTCTCCGTCGCCCGGCGATGACGCAGGTCGGTACGGGTGTCGCTTCCTGCGCGCGGCGCTTCGGATGTTCCACCGGGTCCGCCAGAAGCCATAGACCGCCAGGCTGCCCAGCAGCGCGAGGGCGATGCCGGAGGCGGTCATGGCCAGTTTCCAGGCGAGGCCGCCGGTCCTGGCGGCATGAACGGGATAGAGCTTCTCCCGCGCCCACGCCGCTGCGCCGGCATCGACGGGATCGGCTTCGCCCAATACTGCCGTCGTTGCCGGATCGAAGTAGAGGAATGTGCGGCCGTTCGGCGTCCATTCGAACGGCTGCCGCAGGCGCAGCGTGACCGGCGCGCCCGGCTTGCGCGGCCATTGCAGGCGCCGCGGCTCGGCCTCCGGGAACCGCCGCCTGGCCGAGGCGAGCATTGCCCCCATATCGGGGCGAGCGCCGGTCACATGGCCGGGCGGCACTTCCGGAACGCGCAGCCGCTCCTCCTGGCCCAGCGGGGACAGCAGCAACTGCCCGATTGAGGGCAGGACCATCATCACGCCGGTGAGCAGCGACAGGAACAGCAGCGGCGCGGTGAGAATGCCCAGGTCGCGATGGTGGTGGACGATCGCACCCGGCGTCATCCGGGCGGGCCATGGCCGCGGCCGGAACCGGGCGCGCATCCGCCACCACAGCAGGACGCCGCTGACGACGAAGAAGAGGCCGATCAGCCCGGCGATACCGGTCGCCGTCTCCCCGGCATCGCCGAGGAGAAGGCGATGATGCAGGTCGAACAGCCATAGCTCGGGCCGCTGCCAGATGCTGGTCCAGCGCGCGACGATCTCGCCGCCCTGGCTGAGATAGGCGCCGCTTCCGTCCGCGAAGACCACCTGGTGCACGCCCAGCCCGTCCCCCGCGAAGGTGACGCGATCGACCGGTCTCGCGCCCTGGGCCAGCGCGTCCAGGATCCGCGCCAGCGCGGCGTCGTCGTGGCGGGGCGCGTCGCCGGCATGCTGCACGAACGTCAGGCGGTTGCGCCAGACCAGCAGGGCGCCGGTAAGGCCGAGCAGCGCCAGCAGTGCCCCCGCCAGCGCGCCGGTCCAGCGATGCAGCTGCGCAAGCAGGCGCATCAGAAGGCGGCTTGCCAGCCCAGCGTCACGTTGCGCCCGCGCCCCGTGTAGAAGCGCGCATTGTCGGTCGGCCCCTGCGTGTCGCTGTAATAGCTGACATAGTCGACATTGCCGAGATTCTGCACGCTCAGCATCACGCGGCCGATGGCAAATTCATAGGCGACATAGGCATCGAACAGCCGGTAACCGGTGAAATCATTGGCGATCGGCTGGCCCTGGAAGCGGCGGGACAAATAGTAGCGCCCCTGCACGCGGGCGCTGAACCGGCCGCGGCTGAAGTCCGCGTTGAGGTTGAGGCGATCGGGCGAGATATTGGCGCCATCGAGGTCGGCATCGAGGATGCCGTCGGCATTCGTATCGGTGCGGCCGGTCACGTGGCTGAAGCCGAAGCCGATCTTGAGCCCCGGCACCGGCGTCCGCGTGTCGACGTTGAGCTCGAGGCCCGCAATGTCGATCGGCTGGCGTACGACGTTGAAGATGCCGTCGTCGTTGCGGACCAGCACCTGTCCGGCCTCGCTTGACGACCAGTAATAGGTGGCGCTCGCGGTCAGCGGCCCTTGCGCCACTTCGATGCCCAGTTCGCGATTGTTCGAGATCACCGGCGTCAGGTCGAGGAAATCGTCGATCCGTATATTCGGCTGGCTGATGCCGCGCAGCACGCGGCCGATATCGGCGATCGTATAGCCCTCGGCGTAACTGCCATAGGCGCGGATGCCCTTGATCGGCTCCAGCACGGCACCGCCATTCCACAGGGCGCGCCTGAACGACGGGGCGCCGCCCGTCACGAAGCGGGAGCCGGCGCTCGCCAGCGTGGTATAGTCGGGAACCTTCAGGCGGACATTCTCGTAGCGGACGCCCCCCGCCAGGCGAACCACGCCGTCGAACAGCTTGAGATTGGCCTGCCCGAACGGGGCGAGGCTGCGAAAGTCGGTCTGCGGCACCCAGGACCGGTTGGTCTGCACCAGCGTCTGCGCGGTGCGGTCGGTCAGCGCATCGAAGCCGAGCGTGACCGTGAGCGCTTCGAAGCCCGGCACCGCCCGCTCGTAGCTGACCTTGCCGCCGAGCTTGCGCGAGACGTTGCGCGACTGGTCGAAGAGCGTGCCGACCGGCGCGATCGCCGCATCCTGGAAGGTGGCGAGAATGCCGCCTGCGAAGGTGTCGCTGGTGCGATTGTAAAAGGCTTGCAGCGTGAACGCGCCGCCGGCCAGGTCGCTGTCGGTCAGCGATGCGGAGACCATCTGCGCGATGCCGGTCGATGGCTGTCCTTGCGTCTCGCCCAGGCGGGTCGTCGCGGGGATGCCCAGCGCGCGGCTGCCATCCACGGGCACATAATGGTTGTTGCCTTCCAGCCGGAAGCGGTTGGCGATGACCTCGAACCGGGCGGTGTCGGACAGGGCGACGCCGACCCGGCCGAAGAAGGACAGGCTGTCGGTGTCCTGGATTTCGCTCTGGTTGCCGTCATAGCCGATGCGCCGCCCGCGCCCGTCGAGGAAGACGCCGCGCCGCTCGAACGCCACGCCGGCGGTCGCATCCACCCGACCGCGGCGGAAGTTGACGAGGCCGCCCAGCTTGCCGCCGAGCGATGCGCCGGAGAAATCGTTGCCGGCATTGCCCTGGACCAGCGTCCGCCCCGACCAGCCGTCCTGCTTCGGCGCGCGGACCGTCACTTGGTTGACGACGCCGCCCGTCGCGCCAATCCCCTGAAGGGCGTTGGAGCCGTAGATCACCTCGATCCGGTCGATGAAGAGGGGATCGATCGTGTAGCCGTCACGTCCGCCATCGCGGATCGGCGTCGACTGGGGAATGCCGTTGATCGCGTAGAGCGGGGAGCGGCCGCGCAGCGTCTCGCCCACCCCGGTGATCTTCTCGCGCGTCGGCGAAAACGCCGGCAGCAACGCGGATATCGCGTCGACGACCGAGCCCGACACGGTCACCTGCCGGGACAGGGTTTCGCGATCGATGATGTCCACCGTGAGCGGCAGCGCACTCGCCGGCAGGGTCGTCCGGGCGGCCGTGACCACGATGTCCTCGCGGTCCCGGTTCCTGTCCTCGGTATCGGGGATATCCTGCGCGCCGGCGCTCCCCGCCCACATTCCCGCGACGCCCATCAGGCCGAGTGCAATCTTCATCTGTGCTCCTTTTCCCGGCCGGATAGAGATCGATGTCAGAAGTTGCAAGTGGTTCGCATTAGCGAAGAGGGCGTGTCGGTGGAGGATCGTCACCGCCTCGTTCTGCCGATCCGGGCATTTCCGCAGCTTGGCGGGTGCCGCGATCCGGCCGATGATTTGGCCGCCCTGTGGCCATGGCGGGAGCCGCTCGCCGCCTCTGGCGAGCTGGCCCTCGCCCGCCGCGATAGCGGGTCGCGGCCGTGAAAAGCCCTCACAGAAAGCCATTGAGCCCGGAATATATAAGCGCTTATATATTTCGATGCTGTCCGAATCGCCCACCCTCGGCACCCTGCTGCGCCGGCTCACCGAAGAACTGGATGAAGCGGTCGGACGAAGCTACGAGATGGCGGGCCTCGACTACCGGCCCAGATACACCCCCATGGTTCGTGCGTTGATGCGTCATGGCCCGATGACCATTCGCGCGCTTGCCCGGCGCTCCACGGTCAGTCATTCCGCGGCCAGCCAGACCATATCGCAAATGGCGGAGCGCGGTCTTGTGTCCCTTGCCGCCGGCGCGGATGCGCGGGAGCGCATCGTGGCCCTCACGCCCGCCGCCGAGGCCATGATCCCGGCTCTGCAGGCGTGCTGGACTGCCACGGAGGCTGCGGCCCGTACCCTGGACGCTGATCTGGGTCAGCCGCTGGAGGGCATCCTGGTCCGGCTGCTCGAAGCGCTGGAGCAACGCCCTTTCCTTGATCGGCTCATCGAGCAACTGCAGCCGCCGGAGAAAAGCCTATGAGGTGCTTGTGTTTCGGCCCCGCCGCCATGCTGCTTCTTGCCGCCGCGACGCCGGTGGCCGCGCAACGCGCCGCCCCGGTCGCTGTCGCTGCCGGCGAAGCGGTCAGGCTGGGGGGAGCGCAACGGGCCGCGGCGGTTGCCGCGATCAGCGTTGCCATCCAGCGGCAATATGTCTTTCCCCAACGCGTCCCGGCGATCACCGCACGTCTGCAGGCTGGCCTGGCTTCGGGGCGCTACGATCTGGAAGACCCCCGCGCCTTCGCCGCAAGGGTGACGGATGATCTCCGTGCTGCAAGTGGTGATCGCCATGTCTATCTGAACTACGCACCGGACGAATATGCCGCGACGCTCGCGGCCGAGCGGCCGGGCGGAGTCGGCGACACGAGTGCGGTCGACGTCCTTCGTGGGCATCAGGCGGCGCGCGCCAATCATGGCTTGGCGGAGCTGCGCATTTTGCCAGGCAATATCCGCTATTTGAGAATTACCGGCTTCCAATGGATCGATGATCAGACCGGTGCGGTCTATGATGATGCGATGCGTTTCCTGCGCGGTGGCGATGCCCTCATCATCGACCTGCGCAACAATGGCGGGGGCTCGCACGCTGCGGTGCGCTATCTGCTCAGCCATTTCATGGATGGTGACCGGCTGGACATCACCTTCCTGCGGTCGGGCGCTGAACCCGAGCAATCGCGCACGCTCGAATATCTCCCGGCCGGAAGGCTGAAACGCCAGCCGCTCTATATACTCGTCAACGATCAGGTCGGATCCGCGGCGGAGGCATTCGCCTATGACGTCAAACAGTTCAAATTGGGGACCTTGGTCGGCACGACGACGGCGGGCGCGGCGAACAACAATGGCTTCACGCCGGTTGCGCCGGGCTTCATGCTCAGCGTTTCCTTCGGCCGGCCAGTCCATCCGGTATCCGGCACCAATTGGGAAGGGGTCGGGGTTCCGCCCGACGTTTCTGCCGATTTCGACCGCGCCTTGCCTGCCGCCCAGGCGTTGGCGCTGCGGAGGTTGATGGCGCGGGCGGATGCCAGTCCCGGCGACCAGGCCGACTGGCGATGGGCGCTTCCCGTGGTCGAGGCGCAATTGCACCCGGTGTCGATACCGGCGCCACGACTTGCGGCGCTGGCGGGAACCTATGATGGCCGGAAGATCGTGCCGAGAGAGGGAGCGCTCTATTTCGAGCGGCGTAATGGCATATCCAGCCGGCTCTTGCCGCTGACGGAGGATGGTTGGTTCGCAGTCGACGGCTATGACGATCGCTTCCGCATCCGTCTGACAGGCTCGACAATGGAGACACAGTGGATCGACGAACCCGCGCCGACGAAGCTGGTGCGGGATGCGCCGGCGATTTTACGGTAATGCCTGCATGATCTGCGGTGCGCACATCGCGTGAACCGGGAGCCGTTCTAAGGTCGGGCCGCCGCCGGGCTTCTCCGGTCGCGCCGGGTTGACCGACCGCCACGGCTCATCTTGTCCGTTCCCGTCCGCCCCGGGTCTCGGCCATCTGCGCGGCGCGCAGGAGTGCGCCAGGCACCCGTCGATTCACCTGCGCGCCAGAGCCCTCCATCCTCGTCCGATGTAACGGAGGACACCCTCATTCAGTGTCAGGCACCCGCTCGCCCCGGAAAGCCGCGCGATCCATGATCTCCCGAGAATGTATCGCCGCCGGATCGTCGGCAGCCCGAACAGCGCCAGTCCCCGCGATCGATTCTCATAATTCGGGAAGAAGAGGAAAACTATTGCTGCGCCATCGCGCCGGTCGTCGACTGGAGGAGTCCGCCCGCCGGCGGCGGCACTCCTCCGTCGTTTGTCGTTCTTCTTTCGTGATCGGCGCGCCGAACGCAAAAAAATGGGGTGGACGTGGGCTTGCAAAAGCCACCCTTTATTGTCGCGTCCTCAACCCATCTGCGGCGTTTTACTTCGGCATTACTTGGCCCGCGCCGGGATCGTCCCGGCGCGCTGCCTCAGTGCAGCGTCACCACCGTCACCGATTTGGCGGGCAGGGTCAGCGTCACCTTGCCGTCGCTGACCGGCACCGGCGCGATGTCGCGCGGGGCCACGGCGATCGGCGCGCCGATGCTGTTGTGCGCGTCCATCCGGTCGGCGGTCAGTACGCTGCCGGTCGCGGTCGTGGCGGTGGCGCCGTCGACGTTCAGCGTCACGGTCAGCGGGTTCGCCGGATTGAGATTGACGAGCGACAGGTGGATCGCGCCGTCCGCCCCGCGCACTGCCGAGGCATTGAGCGCCGGCATCGCCGCGGCATCCTTGTCGTACCACGGGCTGGTCACGTCGATCGGCAGCTGCGTCGCATCCTGCCACGGCATCAGCATCTTGAACGCCTGATAGCTCGGCGTGACGGTCATCTTGTCGCCGTCCGTCAGGATCATCGCCTGCAGCACGTTGATCATCTGGGCGATATTGGCCATCTTCACCCGCTCGGCGTGGCGCGTGAAGATGTTGATGTTGATCGCGGCGACCAGCGCGTCGCGCAGCGAATTCTGCTGCTGCAGGAAGCCCGGGTTCGATCCCGGCGTCGGGTCGTACCACGTCCCCCATTCGTCGACCGCGAGCCACACCCGGCGCTCGGGATCATATTTGTCCATGATCGCGCTGTGCCTGGTGATGTACTCGTCCATCCGCTGCGTCTTCCACAGCGTGCGCGCCCAGGAGGATTCGTCGAAGCCGATCGCCGATCCCTTCTGCTTCCACGTGTCGGGCACGGTGTAGTAATGCACGCCGATGCCGTCGATATTCTTGCCTGCCTCCCGCATCATCACCTCGGTCCATGCGTAATTGTCGTCGCTGGCGCCGCTCGCGATCTTCAGGATCCGCGTGTTGGCCGGCGCCTTGACGAAGGTCGCGTAGCGTTTCGTCTCGTTGGCGGCATATTCCGGGCTCATATTGCCGCCGCAGCCCCACAGCTCGTTGCCCAGCCCGAAATAGGGCAGTTTCCAGGGCTCCTTCCGGCCGTTCGCGCGGCGCTCGTTCGCGAGCGTCGAGGCGGTGGGCGAGGTCATGTATTCGATCCAGTCCGCCATCTCCTGCTGCGTGCCGCTGCCGACATTGCCCGAGACATAGGGCTCGGCGCCGACGGCTTCCGAGAAGTTCATGAACTCGTTGGTGCCCACCGCATTGGGCTCGGTCACGCCGCCCCAGTGCGTGTTGACCTTGGTTGGGCGCTTCGCCGGCGCGCCGACGCCCTCGCGCCAGTGATATTCGTCGGCGAAGCAGCCGCCGGGCCAGCGGATCACCGGCACCTTGATCGCGCGCAGCGCCGCGATCACGTCGTTGCGGAAGCCGTCGGTATTGGGGATGCGCGAATTCCGGCCGACCCACAGGCCGCCATAGATGCCGGTGCCGAGATGCTCGGCGAACTGACCGAAGATCTGGCGCTGCACCCTGGGGCCGGGCTTGTCGGCATGCACGGTGACGCTTGCCTGCTGCGCCTGCGCCGCTGGCACCGCCGCGAGCGCCGCCGCAACCGCCAGCGCGATGCGCGCGCCCGTCCTGATCCGTCCCGCGATCGCCATGGTCGACATCCCCTCATGCTATCCGCTCAAGGCGGTTGCGGCATCATATTGTCTGAGTATATCGGATCAAGCATCAAATTACGCACACAGGTCGGGAGGAAGCCGCAGATGCGGATATCGCTGGTTCAGTTCGCCGATGCATCGGGTGGTCGCGGCGTGGCGATCCTGCGCGGCGAGGCGCCGCCGCAGCGGCTCGCCGGGGTCGCGAGCGTGCGTGATCTCGCCCGGGCGGCGCTGGCCGCCGGCCGCAGCCTGGCCGATCAGGCCGCCGCGGCGGGCGATGCCGGTGCGGTGGATCTCGCCTCGGTCACGCTGCTGCCGCCGGTCGACCATGACGATCCGGCGCACCTGCTGATGACCGGCACCGGCCTGACGCATCTCGGCTCGGCCGAGGGGCGGGACAAGATGCATCGCTCGATGACCGAGGCGTCGCAGCAGACCGATTCGATGCGGATGTTCCTGCTCGGGGTCGAGGGCGGCAAGCCCGAGGCGGGCACGGTCGGCGCCCAGCCCGAATGGTTCTACAAGGGCAACGGCTCCACGCTGGTGGCGCCCGGCGCGCCGCTGCCGTCCCCCGCCTTCGCGCTCGATGCGGGCGAGGAGCCGGAGATCGCGGGCATCTATCTGATCGACGATGCGGGCAATCCGGTGCGGCTCGGCTTCGCCCTCGGCAATGAATTCTCCGATCACGTGACGGAGCGGGGCAATTATCTGTGGCTCGCCCATTCGAAGCTGCGCGCCGCCGCGCTCGGGCCCGAGCTGCTGCTCGGCGCCCTGCCCGAGGATGTGCGCGGCACCAGCCGGATCCTGCGCGATGGCGCGGTGCTGTGGGAACGGCCCTTCGTCACCGGCGAGGCCAATATGTCGCACAGCATCGACAATCTCGAGCATCACCACTTCAAATATGGCCTGTTCCGCCAGCCGGGCGACGTGCATGTACATTTCTTCGGCACCGCGACCCTGTCGTTCGCCGAAGGGGTGACGACGCAGGAGGGTGATATTTTCGAGATCGAGGCAGCGCCGTTCCGCCTGCCGGCGCGCAATCCCATCGCGATCGCGCCGCCGCGCGACATTGCCGTCACGGTGCTGTGATCGTGGCGGCGGGGGCCACCAGGGCGGGCGCCGCGCCGCGCGGGCTGCGCATCCATGGCACCATCGCGCATGATCTCGGCGTCGCGATCGTCACCGGGGTCCACCAGCCGGGCGATACGCTGCCCGGGGAGATCGAGTTCGCCGGCACGCTGCACGTGTCGCGCAGCGCCTATCGCGAGGCGGTGCGGATGCTGATGGCCAAGGGGCTGGTCGAAAGCCGGCCCAAGGCGGGCACCCGCGTCAGCCCGCGCAGCCGCTGGAACCTGCTCGATCCCGACGTGCTCGCCTGGATGTTCGAGGGCGAGCCGAGCGAGGCGTTCATCCGCAGCCTGTTCGAGCTGCGCATGATCGTCGAGCCGGCGGCGGCGGCGCTGGCGGCCGAGCGCCGCTCCGCGCGCGAGCTGGCGCAGCTCGGCCATGCGCTGGAGGAGATGGATCGCCACGGCCTCGCCACCGCCGAGGGGCGCGCCGCCGACCAGGCGTTCCACCATCTCATCCTCGAGGCGACGCGCAACGAGCCGCTGACCACCCTGTCGAGCACCATCGCGGCGGCGGTCGGCTGGACGACGATCTTCAAGCAGCGCAAGCGCCGGCTGCCGCGCGATCCCATGCCGGAGCATCGCCTGCTCTATGGCGCGATCGTCGCCGCTGATCCGGAAGCGGCGCGCACGGCGATGGCCGAGCTCGTCCGCCAGGCGCTGGCCGATACCGAATTGTCGATGGAGCCATAGGCCCTCACCCGGCGGGGCGGGCGTTGACCGCTGCCCTGCCGGCCATATACTCAGACAAGATAACGGAGAGAGATCGACATGGCGGGACCGACAGGGGCAGTGGCGCAACGCCCGGCAGCGGGCGCGGGCGGCGGATCAGGCTATGGGGCGACCCTGTCCCTGCTTGCCACCCTGTTCTTCATGTGGGGGTTCATCACCGTCATCAACGGCACGCTGCTGCCGCACCTGCGCAGCGTGTTCGATCTCAACTACACCCAGACCACGCTGATCGAATCGGTCTGGTTCATCGCCTATTTCGTCGCCTCGATCCCCTCGGCGATGCTGATCGAGCGGATCGGCTACAAACGCTCGATCGTCACCGGCCTGATCGTGATGGCGGCGGGGGCGGTGCTGATGGTGCCGGCCTCGATGATACCTTCCTACTCGGTCGTGCTCGCGGCCCTGTTCATCATCGCCGCGGGCATCACGCTGCTGCAGGTCGCGGCCAACCCCTATGTCGCGGTGATCGGCTCGCCCGAAACCTCCTCGTCCCGGCTGAACCTCGTCCAGGCGTTCAACTCGATGGGGACGACGCTCGCGCCGCTGTTCGGCGGCTATCTGATCCTCGGCCGCAGCACCTCCGGCACCGCGGCCGCGGGCGCCGTGCTGACCCCGGCCGAGCGCCTCGCCGATGCGCAGTCGGTGCAGCTGCCCTATCTGATCGTGGCGGCGGTGCTGGTCGTGCTGGCCGTCGTGATCGCGCGCTTCAGGCTGCCGGACATCAACGCCGCGCAGCGCCATTCCCGCGCGGAGCGGCGCGGCCATTCGCTCTGGCGCCATCCCAATCTGGTGTTCGGCATTCCCGCGATCTTCATCTACCTGATCGCCGAGATCGGCGTCGGCAACCTCTTCATCAACTTCGTCTCCGCGCCCGAGATCGGCAACCTGACGCACGAACAGGCCTCGCACTATCTCTTTCTGCTCTGGGGCGGGATGATGGTCGGGCGCTTCCTCGGCAGCCTGCTGATGCAGCGCATCCCGGCCGAGCGCGTGCTCGCTGCCTTCAGCATCGGGGCGCTGGCGGTGATGCTGGTCGCCACCTTCGCCACCGGTCCGGTCGCGATGTGGGCGCTGATCTCGGTCGGGCTGTTCCACTCGATCATGTTCCCCACGATCTTCACGCTCGGCATCCGCGGCCTCGGCCCGCTGACCGAGGAAGGCTCCGGCCTGCTGATCATGGCGATTGCGGGCGGTGCGCTGGTCATCGTCCAGGGTTGGCTGGCCGATGCCTATGGGCTGCAGACATCCTTCCTGCTCACCGCCGCGTGCGAGCTCTATGTGCTCTTCTATGCCGTCTATGGCTCGCGGACCGCGCCGGAGGCGGCCGCCGGATAGCGCACCGTGACGCGCAGGCCCCCTTCGGCGCGATTGGCGAACAGCACCTCGGCGCCGTCGCGGCCCGCCAGCGCGCGGACGATGGCGAGGCCGAGGCCGGCGCCGCCCGTCTCGCGATTGCGCGACGCGTCGAGCCGGTTGAACGGCTCGCCCAGCCGCGCCAGCACCTCGGGCGGGACGCCGCAGCCGTCGTCCTCCACGATCAACGCGATCCGGTCGCCCGCCGTGTCGAAGCGCACCGTCACCGCGTCGCCATAGCGCAGGCCATTGTCGATCAGGTTGCCCAGGATGCGCCGCACCGAGAGCGGGGTCGCCCGCACCCACAGCTCCTGCGCCGGATCGATCGTCACGGCGTCGCCCAGCTCGCGGCGAACCGCGACCAGTGCCGCGGCAGTCGCGGTGAGGTCGAGGCGCACCGGCTCGGCCGCGCCGGCCTCGCCCTGTGCGAAGAACAGCGTATCGTCGAGCAGCGCTGCCATCTCGTCCAGGTCGCGCACCGCGCCGTCGCGATGGCGCGCATCGTCGATGAACTCGGCGCGCAGGCGGAGGCGGGTGAGATAGGTGCGCATGTCATGCGCGATCGCCGCGAGCACGCGCGTGCGCTCCGCCATCAGCTCGCGGATCCGCGCCTTCATGTCGTTGAAGGATTGCGCCAGCTCGCGGATCTCGCGCGGGCCCGTCACGGGGAGGTCGGGCGCGTCGAGATTGGTGCCGAACCCGCGGACTTCGCGCGCGAGGCGCAGCAGCGGGCGGGCGGTCTGCCGCACCGCCAGCGCCAGGATGCTCAGCACGATCAGGCCGCTCAGCGCGCCGAGCCACGAGCGCGAGCGGAGAAAGCGCCGCATCGAGGCGGAGGGCTGGCTGGTCAGCACGGCGGCGCTGCCGTCGCGCAGCTCGACGGCGACCGTGACGGGGGCGAAGAAGCGCGCCGGCCGTGGTCGCGACCCGATCATCCGCCCGAGCAGCGGCCGCCGCCCGTTCACCACGAGCCGCCGTCCGGGCAGCGCACGGGCGTAATAGCCCGCCAGCAGATCGAGATCGGGCGTGGCCTGGGGAGTCGCGCCGGGGAGGCGGGGCTCGACCGAGACGCTGTAGAGGCCGCCGTTCAATGCCCCGACCAGGTCGCCGCGCTGCGCCGCGGGCACGCGATCGAGCGCGTCTACGATCGCGCGGGCCTGGGCGGGCAGGGGCAGGTTATAGGGCCGCTGGTCGTCGCCGCGCGAGGGCAGGGTGGTCGCCGCGACGATCAGCAGCTGCAGCGCGACGAAGCCGGCCAGCAGGATCGCGGTGATCCGCAGCGAGAGGTTGGACGAGATCGTCATGCCCGCTCCACGCCCAGCGTGAACTGATAGCCGCCGCCCCGCACCGTCTTGATCAGCGCCGCGCCGCCGGGCTGGTCGGCGAGCTTGCGGCGCAGGCGGCTGAGCTGCACGTCGACTGACCGGTCGAACGCGGCGGCGTTGCGCCCGCGCGTCCAGTCGAGCAGCTGGTCGCGGTTGAGCACGCGCTGCGGGTGGGTGACGAAGCACAGCAGCAGGTCGAACTCCCCGGCGGTCAGGTCGATCTCGCGGCTCGCCGCGCTCGTTACCGATCGCGCGCCGACATCGAGGATCCAGCCGCCGAAGCGATAGCGCTCGGCCGGCAGGGCGGCGACGACGCGATGCTGTTCGCGGGTGCGGCGCAGCACCGCCCGCACTCGCGCGACCAGTTCGCGCGGGTTGAACGGCTTGGGCAGATAATCGTCGGCGCCGATCTCGAGCCCCACGATGCGATCGACATCGTCGCCCTTGGCGGTGACCATCAGGATCGAGACGTCGCCGGTCGCGCGGAGCCGGCGGCACAGCGACAGCCCGTCCTCGCCGGGCAGCATCACGTCGAGCACGGCGAGGTCGACGCGCTGGCGCTCGTGCAGCTGGTCGAACTCGGCTGCGGTGCGGCAGCCGATCGCGCGGAATCCCTCGCGCGCGAGCAGGTCGACGACCATCGACCGGATCTCGCGATCGTCCTCCACCACCGCGATGCAGCCATTTTCCACCAGGGCATTGTCCATGGCGCCAATCTGCCCCGCCCGCGCCCGGCCGGGAAGGGGCGGCGGGCGCGGTGTTACACAGTGTTACACTTTGTCACCCCCCGGTCGCCATCGCCTTACGCTATGCTTCCATATCGACTTGGTGGCGGCCGGAACCCCGGCCTCCAAGGCAAGGAGTAGATTGATGTACAAGCATGCCCTCACCCTCGCGGCGCTTTCCGCTGCCCTGGTCGCGGCGTCGACCCCGGCCGTCGCCGGCCCGCGCGGCCATGTGATCAGCGTCCAGGGCGCGAACGGCCGCGGCGCGGTCCAGACGCGCTCGATCAGCCGCCAGCCCGGCTCGGCCACCGCGACCCGCAGCCTGCAGACCAACAGCGGGCGCGGCGCGACGACAACCCGCGATGCAAGCTGGAGCGACGGCACCTATACCAGCAACCGGACGACCACGACCAACAGCGGCAAGACCTTCGGCCGCACCACCACCGCCACCAACAATGGCGATGGCAGCGCGAGCTTCGGCACGACCGCGACCAGCCCGAACGGCCAGACGCGCGGCGTGAGCGGCACGGTCAGCCGCCAGCCCTGAACCCTTCCCCGCGGCCGCGCCTGCTCCCCCCGGGGCGCGGCCGTATCCGGGGCTCCTTCCCGCTCCGGATCGGGGCGGGAAGGAACGCCGGGCCGGGGAACCGGTGAGGGTGGATGGCCCGGCTCACCATCGCGTCCACCCTCTCCCGTTCCCCGCTCCCCGATCAACGACTGCAAGGACCCGACATGATGAAGACCCTTCGACGCACCGCTCCGATCGCTGCTCTCGCCCTCGCCATCGCGGCCCCGGCCTCGGCGCAGCTGTTCGGCGGCGGCGATCCGATGGACGCGTTCGAGGGCGCCGACACCAATCACGATGGCGTCGTCACCCGCGCCGAGTTCGTGGCCGCCCGCGCCGCGCGCTTCGACAAAATGGACCGGAATGGAGACGGTTTCATCAGCCGCGACGATTTCAAAAGGGTGCTGCGGTTCCGCCCCCAGGCCGGACAGAAGGTCGACGCCTTCATCGCCCAGGCCGATTCGAACGGCGATCACAAGGTCTCGCGCGCCGAGATGGCCGCCGCCCCGACGCCGATCTTCTCCGTCGCCGATGCCAACAGGGACGGCGTCGTCGACCAGACCGAACTCGCCGCGGCGAAGGATCGCCTCCAGTCGCTCAAGCAGCAGCGGAAAGGGTGATGGAGAGCGAGCGCTCCCCCGGGTGGCTCGCCGCGATGCTGGCGCTAGTCCTGGCCGAGGCCGGCTGGCGGCTGGCGCAGGGGCGGGGCTATGACGGGCGCGCGGTGCTCACCACGCTTGGCCTGGTCGCGGGCAACATCCCCTTCGCGCTGCTCAACGCGGCGGTATTGAGCGGGGTCTATGGCGTCGCGACCCGGCTGGCACCGGTCCACTGGCCAGTCACCGACTGGCGGAGCTGGGCGCTCGGCTTCGTCGCGGTGGAGTTCGCCTATTACTGGTTCCACCGCACGAGCCACCGCGTGCGCTGGCTCTGGGCGTCGCATTCGGTGCATCATTCGCCCGAACAGATGACGCTGCTCGCGTCGCTTCGGCTCGGCTGGACCAACCTCTTCTCCGCGGGATGGATGTTCTATGTGCCGCTGGCGCTGATCGGCTTCCCACCGGTGATGATCGTCACGCTGCTCGCCCTCGACCTGCGCTACCAGTTCTTCCTGCATACCGAGGCGGTCGGGCGGCTCGGGCCGTTGGAGTGGGTGCTCAACACGCCGTCGCACCACCGGCTGCACCATGCCTCGAACCCGGCTTATCTCGACCGCAACTATGGCGGGGTGGTGATCGTCTTCGACCGGCTGTTCGGCACCTTTGCCGAGCTGCGGGCGGACGATCCGATCCGCTACGGCCTCGCTCACCGCCCGCCGACGGCGAACCCGGTCCGGCTGGCCTTCCGCGAATGGGGGGCGATGCTGGCCGATGCCGCCCGCGCGCGCACCCTGAAGGGCCTTGGCCGCGCGCTGTTCGCGCCGCCCGGCGCGCCTGCCAATCCCGTGGAGACGAGACGATGAAGCCCTGGTTCCTGTTCCCCGCAGCCCTTCTGTTCGGCACGCCCGCGATCGCCGCCTCCCCGGCGGCCGGCCCGGTCTGCGAGGCGCAGTGGCGCGACGCGGCGCGCGGCGGGCGGATCGTGCCGGTCCGCATCCGCATGCCCGCGGGAACGGGCAAGGTGCCGGTGATCCTGTTCAGCCATGGGCTCGGCGGGTCGCTCGATGCCGGCACGCTCTGGGCGCAGGCCTGGGCGGCGGACGGCAATGCCGTGATCCACCTCCAGCATGCCGGCAGCGATTCGGGCATCCTGCGCGGCGGCGGGTTGCGCAGCGCGATGTCCGCGGAGCAACTCGTCGCGCGCGCCGAGGATGTCCATTTCGTGCTCGACGAACTGGCGAAGCGCCCGCGCGAGGGCGCCTGCGATCTGGCGCGGCTCGATCTCGCCCATATCGGCATGTCGGGCCACAGCTTCGGCGCGCAGACCACGCTCGTCGTCGCCCGCGGCCCGGGCCCGACCGGCGGCCTGCAGCTCGGCGACGCGCGGATCAGGGCGGCGATCGCGTTCAGCCCGCAGCCGAGCATGGTCCAGGACGACGCGGCGGCATTCGGCGGCATCATCATGCCCTTCTTCTCGATCACCGGCACGCGCGATGCGCTGCCCTGGCTCAACCACGTCACCCCGCAGGACCGCGAGCGCCCGTTCCGCGCGATGGCGCCGGGCGGCAAATATCTGCTGGTGCTCGACGGGGCGAACCACATGATGTTCGGCGGGCAGGACAGGATGGGGATGCCCGAAGGGCCGCCGGTCCCGCATGTGCGTCAGACGGTCGTCGCGGCGACTACGCTGTTCTGGCGGGCGACCCTGCGCGGCGATGCGGCGGCGCGGGCGCAACTCGATCGGCTGGGCGAGACCTTGCCGGCAGGGGACCGTTTCGAGCGGCGCTGAGCGCGCCGCGCCGGAGGTCAGGCGTTCTCGGTCGCCGGGGCGGGCGTTTCCTCGACCGGCAGCACGCCGATCCCGGTCAGGTCGACCAGCGCCTGGTCGAGCCGGGCGCCCACGCCCCACAATCCAAGGTCATCGGCGGCTGCGAGCGCCGACCGCAGCAGATCGACGAGATCGCGTTCGGTGAGTCGGTTTGTCATGATCGTTCCTTGAGAACTTCATTATAGCACGGCAATGCTTTCCAAGCGTTTACCGAAGCGTAGATTGCTCCAAATGGGATCGAATCGAATCGACGTGCTGTCACCGCGACAACTCGAATGTCTTCGGCTGCTCGGCCAGTTGATGGAACGCGAGGCGATCGCCGACAAGCTCGGCATCTCGGTCCACACCGCCAACACCCATATCGCGGCCGGGATTGCCCGGCTGGGCGCGCGCAACGCCAAGGATGCGGCGCGCATCGTCGCCGATCACGATCGCGGCACTACTGGATTATCCACTAGTGAATTTCTCCGAGTGGAAGCGGCCGGCGCCGGCGGAGAAGACGCCCCGGACGAAGAACGGAGCTCGATGCTTCGGGACGTGCAAGCCGGCCGGGCCACTTACGAGCCCGCGCCGCCGCCGCCCGAAGCCCCCGACTCCGCGTCCGGGGGGAGACATCATGATGCCTTGACGAACACGCTGATGCCATTGGCCCTGATCGGTGCGATCGCCGCGGCGATCGTCGCGCTGCTGCTCGCCGCCCCGCTGATGTCGGGGACCTATCAGGGCATCGCGAACACCATCGAACCTTTCCATCGCTGACCTGAAGACCCGGTAGGCCTCGCCCTGTCCGGGCGAGGAGACCTGTATGTCACAAGAACGCCGTATCGCCGCGACCACGCGCCGCACCCTGGCGGACACCGTCGCTTCCGCCTTCATCCCCACCGAGGAATCGGCCGAGGCCACCGCCGCGCACGGGGCCAAGTGCATCAGCGTGATGATCGAGCAGCGTCGCACCGCGATGCTCCCGCCCGAGGCCGGCGCCGAGGCGCTGGTGCTGATCGCCAAGGGCACGCACGAGGCGCTGCAGTCGCATCTCAGCTTCGCCACCGCGCACAAGCTGCTCGCGGATATCCCCGGCCAATATGGCCTGCCGATGGGGTTCGGGCCGGATTGCGCGCCGAACACGCCGCTGTTCGCAGGGGGGCTCGCCGCCGTCGCGTGAGCCGATGGTTGACCGGGCCGCGCCGTCGTGGTCCGGTCGATCCATGTGGTTCTATGTCATGACCTTCTATCTCGCGCTGCCGCTGCTGGTGCTCGCTGCGAGCCGATGGGGTGGATGGCCGGAAAAGAGCGTCGCGATCCTGTTCGTTGCGGCTGCCCTCGCCACCATGCTGGTGCGATCGGGCGCCGCGACGAAATATCACAGCGTCGAACTCGGCGTCTTCGCGGTCGATCTCGCCCTGCTGGCAGGGCTCGCCGCCGTCGCCGTCCGCGCGAACCGTTGGTGGACGATATGGGCAGCGGCCTTCCAGGCGATCACCGTGACCGGGCATCTGGCCAAGATGGCGACCCCGGGGCTCTCGCGGATGGCGTACGCGCTGATGCTGGGGGTTTCGGCCTATCCGGCGCTGATCGCGCTGGCGCTGGGCATCTGGAACCACCACCGCGCCACGATCCGCGCGGCCGGCGCCATCTCGAGCGGATCATCGCCGGCGGTGCCTCGCCCGCGCCCGGGGCCGCCGCCGCCGCGCTGATCGCCACCTTCGGCACGCTGGGCGCCGCGCTCGCCGCCCCCCGCCGGCTGCAACTGCGCGCGACGGGCAATGATCGCGCCGCGGTACGCGAGGTCGCTGCGTTCCGCGCGGCGATGCTGCACGCGCTGCGCAGCCAGCTCTGCGATCGGCCGGTGCTGGCCAGCGCGCCGGCACTGCTCGACTATCTCCAGGCGGACATGGTGCATTCGATCAACGAACGCGCGCGCGTGCTCCACCTCAACGCCGGCAACATCCTGATCCGCGACGAGATCATGGCGGAGGGCTCGATCGACGAGGTCGCGCTCTATGCGCGCGAGATCATCGGCCGCGCGCTGGAGATCGGATCGGCGGCGATCATCCTGGTCCACAACCATCCAAGCGGCGATCCGACCCCGAGCCGGAGCGACATCGACCTGACGAAGCGCATCGCCCGCGCCGGCCAGCCGCTCGGCATCGCCGTTCACGATCACCTGATCATCGCCAGCGGCGGGCACCGGAGCATGCGGACGCTGGGGTTGCTGTAGTCGGTCCCGTGGTCGTCGTGCCGGTCAGGCGGCGGATTCGCCGGCCGGCATCCCGGGCGCGCCCTGGCGGGGCCCGTTGCGCGCGCGGATCGTGTAGCGTTCGACCAGGTGGAAGAACAGCAGAGAGAAGCCGATCGCGATCACGGTGCAGGCGAATGCCCAGAGCACTGTATCCGATCGATACTGGCCGGTCATGGCCTTGATCGCGTGGAACACGGGCACATGCGTCGCGTAGAGCGAATAGCTTGCCACGCCGATGAGATAGAAGGCCCGGACGCCGATGGTATTGCGTCGGCACAGCCGGGTGATCGCCGGAATCGCCACGCTCACCAGCCCGAACGCGCCGATCGCCAGGAAGATCGGGCTCCACGCATAGGATGATCGTGCCGCCAGGATCACCCCCGCGATCAGGGCCGCGATCCACAGCAGGTGCCACACCAACCCGCGCGGGGCCGCGGCGCGGCCGACCTTTATCTCCGCGAGATAGGCGCCGGCGGTCCAGAGGAACAGGTGGCTGGTGAACAACGGGCTGCCGCCCCGGGCGTGCACGAACAGGTGCTGGAGGTCGAACGCCCAATAGGCGAACCCCGTCAGCACGCTGACAGCGGCGGAAAAGGCCAGTGCCAGCCCCGGGCCGTACCGCCGGAACAGGAGGAAGAGAACGGGATAGAAGAGATACAGGTGGAATTCGATCGAGAGGGTCCAGAACACGCCGTTCGATCCGAAACAGCTGACGAACAGCTCCTGCATCATCAGCAGGTTGAGGACGAAGCTCGCCAGGTTCGCGCCGACCCAGCCCGGCAGGTCGGGAACGGGATGGGCGAAATAGTCCACCACGGCCGTCAGCAGCAGGGCCGCGACATAGACCGGATAGATCCGCAGGAAGCGGCGCTTGTAGAAGCTCGGGACGTTCAGCGCGGTGGCCGTCGACCGGCGCAGCTTCGTCGCATAGCCGAGATGGATGCAATAGCCGCTCAGAACGAAGAAGATCGGCACGCCCATCCAGCCGAACGAAAACACGATCGAGGCATAGGACAGCCAGATATCGGGGCGCACGCTGTGGAGCCCGTGGACGGACAGCGTCTCCTGCATGCCCACCCAGAATTCCTTCCGGGCGTGATAGATGACGACCGCAAGTGCGGCGAGGGCGCGCAGGATGTCGATCGCATGCGATCGATCGTCGCCTGCCTCCGCCAGGGTGGGCGGTTCGGGCGTCACATGGGCGATAGGCATTTCTTACGCTCGCTCCCTCGCACCGCCCCATCCACGTGCGGTGCTGGTCGGTCAAGCGGGGAGGGCACTTGCGTGCAGACCCAACGCGCTTCGATCGAAAGGGGCGACAGACGGGGCGGATTGATTCGACGGAGCCGGTCGGGAGCGCGATCTGTTGCTCATTCGCATGGCGTGGCGTTATAGAAAAAAGCTCGGTCGGCGTGTCGCTGCGAGCGGCATGGATTGAATCGGATTGGAGCTCGCGACTGGGCGGTGGGATTTTCTATGAAGATGATTGCCGAGGTAACGGACGGGCGCAATAATAATTTCAATCTACTGCGGATACTCGCTGCGACGGCAGTCATGATGTCACATAGCTGGCCGATGGTCTTGGGCGGAAGCGCAATTGAACCCCTCGACCGGGAGACTGGATACAAGTTGGGAATATGTGCCGTCTTCGTATTTTTTACGATATCAGGATTTTTTATCGCCAAGAGCTTTGATCGACGCGCATCAATTCTGGATTTTTGCGTGGCGCGCATATCGCGTCTGTATCCTGCGCTAATTGTTGTTGTTGTTCTAACTGTTATTATTCTGGGGGTGGCGTTTTCTAGTTTGTCAATTAGTGACTTCTTTTCTCATAGGGAGGCGTGGACCTATGTTCCAAGAAATCTGACTCTTCGTTTTAATCAGGCGACGCTTCCGGGTGTCTTCGATCACAATCCCTATGGGAACGGGATCAATGGCTCGCTCTGGACGCTATTTTATGAAGTGTCCTGCTACGTGATGGTGGCGGTGGTAGGTCTCTTAGGGATGTTGCGGCCGCGCCTTTTTGGAATATTCCTGCTATTCTTCCTTGGGATCCAAATATATCTGCGTTGGGGCAATTCGGCTGATGTCCGGAATAATTTCGCCTTTCTATCTGTACCATTCGTTACGGGAATGACGTGCTATGTTTGGCGGGCATATGTCCCCTTGTCGGCCGTATTGGTTTTGGCGTTGGCGGCTGTTGCGATCTTAACTCGGTCGACCTGGGTGTACCACATGGCCTTCCCGGTGGCGCTGGGGTATGCATCGCTGTGGCTGGGCTTGATCGATTGGCCAATTGCCCGAAAATATAATAAGGTCGGCGACTATTCGTATGGTATCTACATTTATGCGTTTCCTGTTCAGCAGGCGATCGTATCAATTACGGGCCCGATCAATCCATGGGCACTGTTTGCGACGGCATTTCCTATCACACTCGCATTCGCCATCCTATCTTGGAAGTTTGTTGAATATCCTGCACTTTCGCGGCGACATATTCTTGCAAAAGCCTTCTCGATGGGAGCGCACCGCTTTCGTCGCGGCCGACTGACTTAGTCTCGCCACCTTCGATCCTTCTTTGCTGAATGCGGCGATACTGCCGCTAGAAAATCCCCAGGACCTTCGGTCGCGCCTTCCTGACCGCAGCGGCATCGCGCGCCTCACACCGGCTCACGATGCCGATGGCATCGGTATAGCGCCCGTTGGCAACCTCGAGCTGGCCCGTCTGTTCGATGAATCCGGACTGCCACGGCCGTGCGTCGTCATGGCCATCCGGCAGCCTGGCGCTCTCGGGCAGCGCGGACGGCGCCACCCCGGCCAGCCAGCTATTCGGCAACAGGGCCGAGCAGGGCGATGCATTTGCCTGAACGACGGTAGCTGCGCAGCCGGCAAGCGGCACGGTCAGCAGCATCGTTGCTGTTGCCGCCAGGCGCCTGGTTGATCGCATCGATTCCCTCCTGCACGGTTTGATGGATGGCTTCCTCGCGCGCCTGGGCATTGCCGATGGTGCCCACTGCGTCGCTGCCGCTCGCGATGGCCGCGCCATGCTGTTGCGTCGCCACGCGCGACGCCGTCGCGGCGGTGCGTGCCGAATGGCACGATCGCAACGCGACCAGGCCCGCGACGAGCGCGAGGAGAATGGCACCGAGCGCGATCCGGCGCAGCGTCTCCGCAGACAGGGCAGGCATCACGCCACCCCCTTGATCTTTTCGGCGAACTTGAAGCCGTAGACGGTGCCCGCCCAGGCCAGCGACATCCCCGCGGCGGTAATGTCGAACCGGCCGAACAGCAGCGGCTGGAGGATCATGGTCCAGGCGACGGTCGCATTGGTGATCCAGTCGAGCGTCGGGCGGGCCAGCCGCACAAAGGCCTGGTACCAGGCCTGCTCCCGGATCCAGTGGTCCGGCATGTTGATGGCGCTCCCGGCCGCGGGCGTCGCCGCTGCGCCTGTCGTCCGGTCGGGGTCGCCGGGCATGGTCTCGCTCATGCCACCCTCGCGAGCCAGCCGTACAGAAAGGCTTCATTGGCGGCGCGGCCCTCCGCCAGCGAGACATAGCGTTCCCCCTGCAGCGCGTTGAGCAGCGTCAGCAAGCGCCGCTCGCCTTCCGCCCCGCGCCTGCCCAGAAAGGCCTTCAGCGCCGCGGCCGTGGTCGCGCCGGCCAGGCCGTCCACCAGCAGGTCGGGATAGTCGCGCGCGCCGTTGTTGAGCGCGTTGAGCGATCGCTGCAGGAAGCTCGCGGCGATCTTCGGCCCCATATTGACGCCGGTATCGACCAGTTCGGCCGCGACGGGCAGCGAGATCGCGGCGATCCGGTCGAAGCCTGGCGCCACGACATATTGGCGCCGATAGACCTCGAAGGCGAAGCTGCGCGGCATGTCGCGCATTGCGCCGGCATAGCCCTGTGCCCGGGCGGTTGCGATCGTGATCCCGAAATTGGTCTCGCCGCCCGCGTCTCGCGCATCGTTCGCATAGCTGCCTTCATTGGCGAGCACCCGCTCGATGATCGTGTCGATCGCCGTCATCACGCCTTTCCTTTCAGCAAAGCCCAGATCGCGACGCCGGCAGTCGCCAGCCAGGCGATCGCCGGAGACCGCAACAGCCAGCTTCCGAAGCCCATCGCGCCATCGCGCTTGTTCTTGTCGGCCTCCAATGCGGCGATGCGCTCCTCCAGCTCCCTGACCTTGCCGGGCAGGCCGCTGGCGCCGATCACGCGTTCGGTGAGGCTGTCGATCTTGGCCGACATGGTGTTGAGGTTATGGATCAGCTCACGGAGCTGGCCCTTCATTTCGCCCAACAGCAGGCCGGCGGAGTCTATTTGGGGTTCGGTCATGCCAGTGAACCCATATATAGCCCTGACCAAAGGGGCTCGTTTGCGCACTGCGCTGGCTGCGCGAGAGCATGAATCGCGCGGACTCGAGCGTGTTTCATTATCCTAGATACTTCATCATTGCCCACCACTCATCTGCTATCTGCTTGTAAGCGCCGCCTCCCGTGGGGGGATGGAGCGCGTCGGTCTGCCGTCGGACGACGCCGTCCAACTCGTCAGCCTCGCGCCATCTTCCCTTGTTTGCTGGGCCGACCTTCACAAACCAGTTGTTTGGAATGTCAGAACAAGTGTAAATTGTACCCTCGGCGGGTGCGAGGTCGCCAAGCATCGCAGCGTAGGTTAAGTAATTTCCGGCGACTGGGATGCGCGCATGTTTCAGCTGTTTCACGCGCGGGAATGCAACTTCTGGGTCCATTGAGCTATTGCTACCACATATAAATATGTTGTTGCTTTCTAGACCAGAAAAGGCACTAATCATCATCTGGTAAAATAGCACATAATTACGCTTGGCGCGCTGCTCTTTGTCGCTGGTGCCATATGCATTTGCCCAAGCATCCTGCGTAGCGGGCCACGGCGGCAGCGCTACAACTATTTTGATTCCTGATCCGGCAATGCGCAAATTTGCAACTAAAGTGGTAATATCCGTGATGTAGTTTGTAGCGGTATTTATAGTAAACTGAGTATCCGTAAATTTTAGAGATCTAATATTGTTTGTTCCGAGCTGTATGAAGATATAGTCGGGAATAGCATAGCTATTATTGGCGAGATACTGTGGAAAATTCACAGTGCTGCCGATCCAGAATGGCCCCGAAGCGCCATTGTAAAAATTGGTTGTGATCCCGCCGACGCCTTCGTGCTTCGCGACTCCGGTTCCTTTGGTGCCGATTAGCGTGAGGCCCATCCCCCCTGGTTCCGCCAACGCGTTATCAATGAGAGTTTGTGCGGTCGTCCCGTCGGCCGTAAGGCTGTCTCCAAGAAGCAATGCTGTCTTGCTCGTGCCGGACTGTGCATTGGCTGCCGCAATGAGCAGTGCAATCGATTTCTGCGCAAGTTGTATATTCGTGTGGCGATCGGCTATTTTTAGTTCAAGGGTACCGCTCGAGTTCGCCGTGGTTGGCGTCAAGGTCCAGCGCTCGCGTTGCTGCTTTCCATTTT
>CAISGR010000278.1 GCA_903884945.1 uncultured bacterium | reverse complement strand
ATCACCAGCCTGTCGCAATCGGCCGAGACGATCCGCACCGGCTCGGGCGAGATCGCCCATGCGTCGGACGACCTGGCGCGGCGCACCGAAGCCAATGCCGCGAGCCTCGAACAGACATCGGCCGCGCTTACGCAGATGGAGGGCCGGCTCCGGTCGACAGCGGCCTCCGCCGGCCGCACCGCCGCGCAGGCCAGCGAGGCGATGGCGACCGTCGACACCGGGCGTGCCATCGCCGACGAGGCAGTGGCGGCAATGGGGCGCGTGGCCGACAGCGCCAAGGGGATCGATTCAGTGATCGAAGGCCTGGACAAGATCGCCTTCCAGACGCGGGTGCTCGCGATGAACGCGGCAGTCGAGGCCGGCCGCGCCGGCGAGGCGGGGCGGGGCTTCGCGGTCGTCGCCGATCTCGTCAGCGCGCTCGCGATGCGATCGGAGGAGGAAGCCAAGCGCGCCGGCGAGCAGCTCACCACGACCCAGGCCGATATCGTGACCGCGGTGGGCGCGGTGCAGCGGGTCGACAACGCCCTGGCCGACATCACCGGCGGGGTGGAACAGGTGCACCAGCTCGTCGAGACTATGGCCGAGGACAATCGGGCGCAGTCCGACACGATCGGCCAGATCACCGCAGCGGTCGGCAGCATGGATCAGGCGACGCAGCAGAATGCGGCCATGGTCGAGCAGACCTCGGCCGCGGCCCGCAACCTCGCGAACGAGGTAGAAGGTCTCTCGAGCCGCGCCGCCCGCTTCAAGACCGCACCCGGCGGGGCCGCACAGAAGCCGGCAGCGCGGCCGGCTCGCGACGAGCGGGTGCGGCAGCGGCCGTCGCCGACGGTCGCGCGCCGTGCCTCGACGTCGGCAGCGAATGGGCATTCGGCCATGCCGGCAGCGGACGAGTGGTCGAGTTTCTGACCCGGGCGTGGCGTCGCCATCCCGGGATGGCGGCGCCGGGGCACATCGGGTCAGGGTGCGCTAACCGCGAGGGTCAGTCGGGATGCGACTGCGCGGGGCGCAACACGCTGCGGAACGGCGCGTCGTCGCCGTCCAGTCCGGTGCCCGGCGGCAGGCCGAGCAGGTCGCGCACCAGCGGGGCGACGTCGACATTGTCGAAGCCGGGCAGCGTGCCGCCGGCGCGGAAGGCCGGGCCGCTCGCGACGAACAGCGCCGCCATCTCCGGCGCGGCATTGTCATAGCCGTGATTGCCATGGTCGCTGATCTTGGCGCCCGCCGATTTCACCGCGAGCCAGCCGGTTTCCATCATGCAGAAATAGGGCGGGATACGGGGATTGGTACCATAATGGAGCCGGGCCGGGATGTCCGCCTTGCGCCAGCAGGTGATATGGTCGTGCGGCTTGAGCAACGCTGCCTCGAGCGCGGCCTCATGGCCCGGCACCGCGGCGAGCGAGGCAAAGGTGGAGGCTTCGACCACGCGATAATCCGCCGGATTGGCAAGCTGGTCGAGGGCGACGGTGCGGTCCTTGCTGACCTCGGCCATGCCGTGATCGGCGACGATCACGAGGTTGGCCGGCTGCCGCATCGCATCGAGGCCCTGGACCAGATCGCCGATCGTGCGGTCGATATCGGCGACCGCGGCGGTGGTTCGCGGGTCGCCCGGCCCATAGGTGTGGCCGGCGGTATCGATCGTGTCGAAATAGAGGGTGACGAATTTCGGGCGGATCGCCGCCGGGCGGCGGACCCAGTCGAGCACCGCATTGACGCGCTGGCTATTGTTCACCGCCATGTTGAACTGCTGCCAGTCCTCGGGCCGGGTGCCGCCCGAGATGTCATGGGGCCAGTCCTTCGCCCGCACCCCGCCGACCGCGACGTTCGAGCCGGGCCAGAACATCGTCGCGGTGCGGATGCCGGCCTTTTCGGCGGTGACCCAGAGCGGCTCGGACCCGTTCCACCAGAAGGGGTCGTCCGTCTCCATCGTGAAGGTTTCGCCCGGGCGCTGGCTGTCCTCCATCGTGTTGGCGACGATCCCGCTGCGATCCGGGCGCAGGCCGGTGACGAGCGTCCAGTGGTTCGGGAAGGTCTTGGAGGGGTAGGACGGCCGCATCGCGGCGTGCACGCCCTTCGCCGCGAGCGCGTTGAGGTTGGGCGTTACCCCGCGATCGAGATAATCGGCGCGAAAGCCATCGATCGACACGAGGATGGTGACCGGCGCGCGCGCTTCGTCCTGAGCCGCAGCGCGGGGCGCCGCCGCGATAGGCGCGGGTGGGATGGTCGCGGCACAGGCCGACAGGGCAAGCGGTGCCAGCGCCAGCATCCAGGCCGGCATGCCCGACCCTTTTCCGGCTCCACGGCGTGACCTGGCATCCTGGTTCATCTCGAACTCCCGCGCCCGCCGCCCGGTGGTCCTCCGGCCGGGGCCGGGGTGACGGTGGGATTCGCGTTTCGCCTCATGCCCGAGCGAGGGCCGGGCGAACAGCGTGTACGTTAGCCGCGCCTTCAGACGTTGAAGCGGAACAGCATCACGTCGCCGTCCTGCACGACATATTCCTTGCCCTCGGCGCGGAGCTTGCCCGCGTCGCGCGCGCCGGACTCGCCCTTGAAGGCGATATAGTCGTCAAAGGCGATCGTCTCGGCACGGATGAAGCCGCGTTCGAAATCGGTGTGGATCTCGCCCGCTGCCTGGGGCGCCTTCGCGCCGACATGGACGGTCCAGGCGCGCGCTTCCTTCGGGCCGACGGTGAAGAAGGTGATGAGGTGCAGCAGCTTGTAGCCGGCGGTGATCACCCGGGCGAGGCCGGTTTCCTCCAGGCCGAGCTCGGAGAGGAATTCGCCGCGCTCCTCGGGTGCCATGGTCGCGATCTCGGCCTCGATCGCCGCGGAGACGACGACGGCTTCGGCGCCTTCGGCCTTGGCCTTTTCGAACACCCGGGCTGATAGGGCGTTGCCGTGCGCCGCATCGCCCTCATCGACATTGCAGACATAGAGGACGGGCTTGGAGGTCAGCAGCTGCGCCTGGGCGAAGACCCGGGCCTCTTCCTCGTCCTTCGGCCTGGTCAGGCGCGCCGGCTTGCCCTCGCGCAGCAGCTCGAGCGCCTGGCCGAGCACCGAGGCGGCGATCTTCGCCTCCTTGTCGCCCTGCGCCGCCTTCTTGGCATAATTGGGGACGCGCTTTTCGAGGCTTTCGAGATCGGACAGCATCAGTTCGGTCTCGACCGTCTCGGCATCGGCGATCGGATCGACCTTGCCCTCGACATGGGTGACGTCGCCATTCTCGAAGCAGCGCAGCACATGCACGATCGCATCGACCTCGCGGATGTTGCCGAGGAACTGGTTGCCCAGGCCCTCACCCTTCGAGGCGCCGCGCACCAGGCCGGCGATGTCGACGAAGCCGAGCTGGGTCTCGATGATCTTGCCCGAGCCGGCGATCGCGGCGAGCTGATCGAGCCGCTTGTCGGGCACCGCGACATTGCCGACATTCGGCTCGATCGTGCAGAACGGATAATTGGCGGCCTGCGCGGCCGCCGTCTCCGTCAGCGCGTTGAACAGCGTCGACTTGCCGACATTGGGCAAGCCCACGATACCACAACGGAAACCCATCTAACTCTCGATCCCTGGCTGGTGCGCGATCGCGCGGACATGCGCGCCCGATAGACAGTGCGGCGCGCAAAGACCAGCCGCGTCTCCCGGCGGCCCGGGCCTATCCGCGGCCGAGATGCAGATAGTTGCTGGTGAAGTCCCCGACGACGCGCAGCCGTTCCCAGTCCGAGATCGCGACCGAGCGCTTGCTCCGCACGATCAGGCCTTCATCCTGAAGCGATTTGAGCGTGCGGTTGACATGGACCGCCGTCAGCCCGAGCGCGTCGCCGATCTGCTCCTGGGTCATCGGCAGCTCATAGGTTTCGCGTCGCCCGAGCCCCGCTGCCTCGCGCCGGGTCGCCAGTTCGCACATCATGTGCGCCGTGCGGGCGCGGGCATCGCGGCGGCCGACATTGGCGACCCATTCGCGGAAGACCGATGCCTCGATCATCGATTCGCGCCACAGGGCCTTGCCGATATTGGGATGGGAGAAAGCGAGATCCATCACCAGCTCGTGCGGAATCTGCGCGACCCCGGCGGCGGTCAGCGCCTGGACGTTGTGATCGGCCTCGCCGAGCAGGATGTTCTGCAGGTCGACCAGGTCGCCCGGCGTGTGGACGGAGACGATCTGGCGCCCGCCATCGGCGACGATCTTGTGGCGGAAGAGCAGGCCGGAGATCAGGAACGAGCAGAATTTCGGCCGGTCGCCCTCGCGCATCAGATATTGGTTGGGCTCGATCTCGCGCCTGCTGCAGGGCAGCGCGACGATCGCCTGGAAATCGTCGACGGTGAGGGGGAAGCGCCTTTCGAGGCGCTTCGCGAAAGCCGTCAGGATCGCTTCACCGTCGGCCATCAGCTTCCCCCAATCGGAAGCGGATGGCGGCTTCATGCGAAAGTCGTTCCCGGCGTTCCGTGCCCGGGATAGGGCAACAGGGCCGGCTAGTCCTTGATTAGAGATGGTGTGCAGTATCGCAACATATGTAATGGAGGAGGCCCGACGGTTGCCCGGCTCGCGCCGACACAGCCCTTGCGCGCCGTCGGATGCCGGACGGCGCGCCCCGATCGGACGCGCCCGCCTGGCGCACCGGCATTTCGAGCAGCGACGAATCCGCCAAACATTTGTCCCGGCGGCGGCGCTGCGCCTCACCAGCGATAGTTGAAGCTGACGCTGATCCGCTCGTCCTTCGCCGTGCCCGGCGGCACCTCGTGGCGCAGCCAGCTTTCCCACAGCAGGACGGTGCCCTCGGCCGGCGCGACATAGACGAAGCTTTGCAGGTCCTCGGGCGCGTCGCCGGTCCTGGTCGGGGCGGCCATCATCAGCGGCAGCCGGGGATCCTCGAGCTTCAGCGGCCCGGCGCCCGGCGGGACGGCGACATAGACCGTCCCGGAAACGACGCTGTGCGGGTGGATATGGCCCGAATGCGTGCCGCCCGGCTTCAGGATGTTGACCCAGAAGCTGTCCAGCTTCAGCTTGCTGCCGCCGAGATCGAAGGCGCAGGCGGCGGCAAAGGCAGCGACATGCCGGTTCAGCCGTCGCGCCAGTTCGCCGAATACGGGATCGCGCTGGGGCAGGTCGTCGAGCGAGGCGTAGCTGGTATAGCCGCGATAGCCATGCGCCTTCGACCAGGCACGGCCGGCACGGTCGTCCTCGGCAAGCGAGCGGCAGGAATGCTCGAGCTCCGCGACGAAATCGGGATCGGCGAGCGCGCCTTCGTAGAGCCGCGTCGCGAACAGGCTGCGTATCGTCACTTCGTCTCTCCCAGTCGCAGCGCGACATCGCTCATGAAGCGCGCATCATTGCCCTCGGCGAGCCATTTCGCCTCGGCCGCCACCGCGCCGAGCAGGTCGGCCAGCGGCTCCATCTCGGCCTTGGTGTAGTTGCCGAGGACATAGGGGCTCACCTTGTCCTTGTGGCCGGGATGGCCGATGCCGATCCGGACGCGACGAAAGGCGTTGCCGATATGCGCCTCGGTCGAGCGCAGGCCGTTATGGCCGGCGGTGCCGCCCCCGGTCTTCACCTTCACCTTGAAAGGGGCGAGATCGAGCTCGTCATGGAAGACGGTCACGTCCCCGACATCGAGCTTGTAGAAGCGCATCGCCTCGCCGACCGAGCGGCCGCTCTCGTTCATGAAGGTCGCCGGCTTGAGCAGCAGGATCTTCTCGGGCCCGATCCGGCCTTCCTGCGTCCAGCCCTGGAACGCCTTCTTCACCGGGCCGAAATCGTGGAAGTCGGCGATCGTGTCGGCGGCCATGAAGCCGACATTGTGCCGCTGCAGCGCATATTGCGCGCCGGGATTTCCGAGGCCGACCCAGAGTTGCATATCATCCCCTTACGCAAAGAAAAGGGGCAGGGAAGCGGCCTGTTGCCAGACCCCGCTTCCACTGCCCCGATCTTCTTCCCTCCCGGCGGGAGAGGGTCGTCAGGCTCAGCCCTCCGACGCTTCGCTCTCGGCAGCAGCCTCGACTTCGGCGGCATGCTCTTCCGATGCCGCTTCGGCTTCGGCGGCTTCCTCGGCGGCCTGTTCCAGCGCCTCGGACTTGAGCGCCGACGGCGCAACCAGCGTCGCGATGGTGAAATCGCGGTCGTCGATCGCCGACTTGGCGCCCTTGGGCAGCTTTACATGGGAGATGTGGATCGAATCGCCGACATCGGTGCCCTTGAGCGAGATGGTGATCTCGTCGGGGATCTCGGCCGCGTCGCAGATGAGCTCGAGCTCGTGGCGAACGACGTTGAGGACGCCGCCGCGCTTGATGCCCTTGGACTCTTCCTCATCGACGAAGTGCACCGGCACGTTGACGTGCACGGTCGCATGCTCGGAGATGCGCAGGAAATCGGCGTGGACGGGACGATCGGTCACGACGTCGAACGTGACATCCTTGGGCAGGGTGCGCACGGACTTGCCGCCGACTTCGATCATCACGACGGAATTCATGAAATGACCCGTCATCAGGGCGCGCATCAGCGCCTTTTCCTCGATATGGATCGAGGCGGGGTCTTGCTTGTTGCCGTAGATCACGGCGGGTACGCGGCCTTCACGACGAAGCGAACGGGAGGCTCCCTTGCCAACCTGTTCACGCGTCTCGGCTGCGAGCGTCAGCTGTTCGCTCATTGCAGTCTCCGATATGCTTGGTTCAAATCTCCGGCCAGGCCTCCAGGGATGACCCTGACCGGAAGCGCGCGCCTATAGGGGAGCGGAGGCGCCGAGGCAAGCGTTGCCTCTTCCTGCTCCCTCTCCGCCGTGGGACGGGGAAGCGCGAGGCGGTATTCGCGCGTGTCCGAGCCTCACGCGCGGTGATCCGGCGCCGCGCGCCACCTTTCCCCACAAGGGGAGAGGGGAAGCTCAGTACTTCACCCTCTTCGCCTTCAGATGGTGCGCCCTGAGCTGCACCAGCACGCTCTGGTCGCCGGCGAGATGGCCTGCGCCGACGGCCATGAACACCACGCCGGGCTGCTTCATGCGCGCGTCGATCCAGTCGGCCCAATGCTTGTTGCGATCGACCAGCAGCGTCTGCTTCACCTCCGGCGAGGCGTCCAGATCGTCGTTCAGCGTCCTGCCGAGCGCGTCGGGATCGCCCTTGGCCCAGCTCGCCACCATCGACTTCATCGTGGCGTCGAGCTTCGGCATTTCGTCGATCGTGCTCGACAGGAAGGCGACCTGCGCCGGCATGGACAGGCCGTCGAAAAAGCCCAGCTGCTGTTCCGCCGTCTCCAGCCCGATCACCGGCTTGCCGGCGTCGGCCGCTGCCTTGGTGATGGTCTGTTCGGGGCCGTTGCCGACATCGTAGCCGAGCTTCATCAGCGGCAGCAGCGAGAGGTTGGTCGCGGCGAGCCAGGGCTCCATCGCGTCGAAGGCATTGGCGGGCATGCCGAGATCGGCCAGCGCCTTGGCATAGGCGGCGCGCTTCGCTTCGGGGAGCTTCTGCGTCAGCGTGGTGCCGTCATGGGCGAGGCCCTTCTTCAGGACCAGCGCCTGCATCGTATCCTTGTCGGGCATCACCATTTCGAGCACGACCTGGTTCGACTGGTCGAACGCCTTCTTCACGCCTTCGTCGAACCAGCTGAGCCCCGGCTGCAGCACATGGATCGTGCCGAACAGATAGATGGTCGTGTCCTTGTCCTTCACCACCCACAGCGCGGGATCGGCATCCCGGGTGGCGGCAGGGGTGGCGGGTGCAGTCTGGGCGCAGGCGGGCGCCGCGAGCAACAGCGCGAACGGCGCGATCAGCTTGCCGAGCATCTTCATCTGGTTCTGGTATCCCCAAGGAAAGTTGCGCGTGCTTATCGGCAATTCGCGCGTCACTCCACCCGCTTCACCGCGATGCCGCGCCGGCGCAGCAGCTCGAGCAGCGAGCCGGGGCCGACGAAATGCCCGGCGCCGGCCGCGAACAGGGCGACCCCCGGCGTATCGAGACGGTGCACCAGGCTGTCCGCCCAGGCGCGGTTGCGCGCGGTGAGCAGCGGGCCGGACAGGGCCTCGGTGCCGCTCGAACCGACCATGTCGATCGTCAGCGCCGAATCCGCGCCGATCTCGCCCTTCGCCCAGGCATGCATCGGCGCCCGCAGGTCGGCGCGCTCGCGCTGCGGGGCGTCGAGCGCGCGATCGAGCATGCGGCGCTGCTCGGCCTGCGGGATTGCGCTGACCGCGGCATAGACGCTGGATCCGTCCTCGATCGGCACGACGGGCTTGCCGGCGGCGCGGAAACGCGCCTCGAGCCAGTCGTCGGCGCCCGGGCCGGGAATCTCGCCGGCGCGGAAATCGCGGACATAGCCGACCGCCACCGCCGCGATCCAGGTCGGCATGCCGTCCAGCGCAGCGCTCGCCTCCGGCGCGAGCGTGTCGGTGAAATGGCGCAGCGCCGTGCGGTGATCGGGCGACACCCGCGTCGCGAGCGGCGGCAGGGTGGCGGAGTCGGGCGTCATCGCGTCGGCCCGGCTCCGGTCGTCGACCGATTCGACGATCAGCGTATCGGCGCTCGCCACGATCCGCTCCAGCGCCGGGCTGCGCCACTGGAAGCCGGGCGGGAGGATATGGATCGTGCCGAACAGGTAGATGGTCGTGTCGCGATCGCCGATCTGCCAGATCGCGGGGCGGGGGCGGTAATTCTGCGACAGTTGCGCGAGCGCGATCCGGCCCCCGGCGGCGGCGATCTCCGCGGCGGTCGGGATATCGGCCTCGTCGTCGTCGAGCGCGAAGCCGCTGGGCGCGACGCGTTCGTCGGGCGGGAGCAGGGGATAGGCGATGCTCGGGCCGATCCGCTGGCCCCGCAGCATCACGAACGGGCTGTCGCCGATGGCGGGGTAGGCGATGCGCGGCGCGGCCGTTGCCGGGGGCGCCGCGAACGCCACGGATAGCGCCACGCCAAGCCCGAACGCCCCGCGCCGTGCCGAAGAGCCGCTCACCGGCATCCGCGCAGGTCCGTAGCGGGCCATAATGGTTAACACGCCATCAAACCGTGGCCGCTGTCAATCGTGCGCAGTTGACCCCTTTCGGGCCATGCGCCAAAGCGGCGCCCGTTCGTTTACCGCAACTGCGAAGGGTTTTTCCGCGCCGTGACCAAGCCGCTGAGCTTCCAGCGCATGATCCTCACGCTCCATGATTACTGGAGCGAACGTGGCTGCCTGATCCTCCAGCCCTATGATCTGGAGATGGGCGCCGGGACCTTCCACACCGCGACGACGCTGCGCGCGCTCGGCCCCGAGCCGTGGAACGCCGCGTTCGTGCAGCCCTGCCGTCGGCCGACCGACGGGCGCTACGGCGAGAATCCGAACCGGCTGCAGCATTATTATCAGTATCAGGTGATCCTGAAGCCGAGCCCGCCCGACCTGCAGGAACTGTATCTCGGCTCGCTCGCCGCGATCGGGATCGATTTCACGCAGCACGACATCCGTTTCGTCGAGGACGACTGGGAGAGCCCGACGCTGGGCGCCTGGGGGCTGGGCTGGGAAGTCTGGTGCGACGGGATGGAAGTGACCCAGTTCACCTATTTCCAGCAGATGGGCGGGTTCGACTGCAAGCCGGTCTCGGGCGAGCTGACCTATGGGCTCGAGCGGCTGGCGCTGTATCTGCAGAACAAGGACAGCATCTACGATCTCGCCTATAACGATGCGCAGGGCAATCGGCCGGCGGTAACCTATGGCGATGTGTTCCTCGAGAACGAGATCGAGCAATCGACCTGGAATTTCGAGATCGCCAATACCGACGCGCTGTTCGATCTGTTCCGCAAGGCGACCGCCGAGTGCGAGAACTGCCTGGCGGCGAAGCTGCCGATCCCTGCCTATGAGCAGGCGATCAAGGCGAGCCATGTGTTCAACCTGCTGCAGGCGCGCGGCGTGATCTCGGTCGCCGAGCGGCAGGCCTATATGGGCCGGGTGCGCGACCTGGCGAAGGGCAGTTGCCAGGCGTGGATGGAGAAGAACGGGTGGGCGGCGTAATGGCCTTTCTTCTTTTGTCGCTCCCGCTCGCCGGACAAGGAGAGCGGAAATGACCGATTTCCTGCTCGAACTCCGCTCCGAGGAAATTCCCGCGCGCATGCAGGACAAGGCGCGCGACGATCTGGCGCGGCTGTTCGCGGCCGAGCTCGACAAGGCGGGCCTGCGCGCCGATGCGATCGTCACCTTCGCGACGCCGCGCCGGCTCGTCCTGATCGCGCGCGACCTGCCGCTCGAAACCCAGGCGACCAGCGAGGAACGCAAGGGCCCGCGCGCCGACGCGCCCGCGCAGGCGCTGGAGGGCTTCCTGCGCTCGACCGGCCTGACCCGCGACCAGCTCGAGGAGCGCGATGACGGCAAGGGCAACCGGGTGTTGTTCGCGGTCACGCAGAAGCCCGGCCGCGCCACTGCGGACGTGCTGGCCGAGGCGATCCCGGCGATCGTCCGCGCCTTTCCCTGGCCGAAATCGATGCGCTGGGGCGATGCCTCGCTCTCGACCGAGAGCCTGCGCTGGGTGCGCCCGCTGCAGGGGATCGTCGCGCTGCTCGGCGACACGGTGGTGCCGTTCGAGGTCGCCGGCGTGCGATCGGGCTCGGCGACGGTGGGGCATCGCTTCCACCATCCCGGCGTGATCACGATCGGCTCGGCATCCGACTATGCCGAGAAGCTGCGCGCCTGCCATGTCCTGATCGACCAGGACGAGCGCCGCACGCTGATCCGCGAGCGCGCCGCGGCGCTGGCGCTGGAAGCCGGGCTGGAACTGATCGAGGATGAGGGCCTGGTCGGCGAGAATGCCGGGCTGACCGAATGGCCGGTGCCGCTGCTCGGTCGCTTCGACGCGGCGTTCCTGGAGGTGCCGCCGGAGGTGATCCAGCTCACGGCGCGCGTGAACCAGAAATATTTCGTCTGTCGCGGGGCCGATGGAAAGCTCGCCAACGCCTTCATCTGCACCGCGAATATCGACGCGGTCGATGGCGGCGCGAAGATCGTCGAGGGCAACCGCAAGGTCCTCGCTGCAAGGCTGTCGGATGCGAAGTTCTTCTGGGAGCAGGATCTGAAGGTCCCGCTCGAGGAACAGGCCAGGAAGCTCGACCGGATCGTGTTTCACGAGAAGCTCGGCACGGTGGCCGACAAGGTCGACCGAATCGCGAAACTGGCGCGCT
>CAISGR010000277.1 GCA_903884945.1 uncultured bacterium | reverse complement strand
TATACCGCGATCGACAAGTTCGCGACTGCCTATGAAACCGATCCGCTCCAGATCGACCATGTGAACCGCATCTCGGCGCTGGCGCGCGCGAAGGCCATGCCGGTGATCTGGAGCCATGTCGCCTATATGGACAATGCCGCTGACGCCGGCGTCTGGGGCACGCGCACCAACACGCCGGATTCGCTGCAGAACATCAAATATGGCAGCGATCGCCACGCCTTCGATCCGCGCTGCGAGATCGACCCGGATGACCTGGTTTTCACCAAGCGCATGCCCTCGGCCTTTTTCGAGACGCCGCTCGCCAGCTATCTGGTCTGGCACAAGGTCGATACCGTGATCGTCACCGGCGGCTCGACCTCGGGCTGCGTGCGCGCGACGGCGGTGGAAGCGCTCAGCCATGGCTATCGCACGATCGTGCCGATCGAGACCTGTGCCGACAAGCACGCCAGCTATCACTTCGCCAACCTGACCGACCTCCAGCTGAAATATGCCGATGTCGAGCCGGTCCAGGCGGTGATCGACTGGCTGGAGGCACGCTGATGCACGAAGGCGCGGACGATCCCGGTCTCTATGATTTCCTGCCCTATCGCGGCCGGCCGAAGGTCGTCTGGCCGGGCGGCAAGACGGTGGCGGTCTGGGTCGCGCCCAATCTCGAATATTACGAGATCGATCCGCCCGCCAATCCCTTCCGCAAGAGCTGGACGAAGCCTCATCCCGATGTGGTCGGCTACAGCCACCGCGATCATTCCAACCGGGTGTCGCACTGGCGCATGGCCGAGGCGATGAGCCGGCACGGCTTTCCCGGCTCGGTCTCGCTGTCGGTCGCCCTGTGCCAGCATCACCCGGACGTGGTCGAGGACGGCGCGAAGCGCGGCTGGGAGTTCTTCAGCCACGGCATCTACAATACCCGCTACGCCTATGGCATGGACGAAGCGCAGGAGCGCGCGATCATCGAGGATTCGATCGCGACGGTGCAGGCTGCGACCGGCCAGCGCATCCGCGGCTGGCTCGCGCCCGCGCTGACCCATACCCCGCGCACGCTCGATCTGATCGCCGAATATGGCCTGGATTATACCTGCGACCTCTATCACGACGATCAGGTCCAGCCAGTGAAGGTCAAGTCAGGCCAGCTCGCCTCGATCCCCTACAGCCTCGAGGTCAACGACCATTATGGCTTCTTCGTCTACAATATGAGCCCGCGCGACTATGCCGACACGCTGATCCGCCAATATGACCGGCTGGCGGCGGAAGGCGCTGCCTCGGGCACGGTGATGTGCATCCCGCTTCACGCTTATCTGATCGGCCAGCCCCATCGCATCGGCGCGTTCGAGCGCGTGCTCGAACATATCGCCGCGGACGGCCGTGCCTGGATCGCGCGCGCCGGCGAGATCGTCGATGCCTGGCGGGCCCAGGCGGGAGGCGCGGCATGACCCTCGACCCATCCTATCTCGATTATCCGAAGCGCCGCCTCGGCTATGACCATGATCTCTATCCCTGGTCGTCGATCTTCGCGCGCCCGCCGGTCAGCTGGCCGGGCGGCAAGACGGTGGCGGTGTGGGTCTGCGTCAGCCTCGAATGGTTTCCGATCGTGCCATCGGACAAGCCGTTCCGCGCGCCCGGCCATATGGTCACGCCCTATCCCGACTATCGGCATTACACGTCGCGCGACTATGGCACGCGGATCGGCTTCTACCGGCTGCTCGATGCCTTTGCGAAGGCCGGCGTCACCGCCTCGATCGCGACCAACGCAGCGATCGCCGAGCGCTATCCCGAACTGATCGCCGACATCGTCGCCGCCGGCCATGAGATCGTCGCGCATTCGACGGACATGAACGGCACGATCGCGACCGGCCTGCCGATCGAGGAGGAGCGTGCGCTGATCGCCACGTCGCTCGACACGCTGGAGCGGGTGTCGGGCACGCGGCCGCGCGGCTGGCTGTCGATCGCACGTTCGCAAAGCTGGAACACGCCCGATCTGCTGCGCGAGGCCGGGGTCCGCTATGCCTGCGACTGGGTCAATGACGAGCTGCCCTATCGCTTCGCCAATGGCCTGATCAACCTGCCGCTCAACCATGAGCTGTCCGATCGCCAGATCATCACCGTCCAGCAGCAATCGGCCGACAGCTACGCGCAGCAGATCCGCGACGCGTTCGACTGGCTGGCCCGCGAGGCCGGCACTCATGGTGGCCGCGTGCTGCCGCTGCACGTCACGCCCTATATCATGGCGCTGCCTTATCGGATCGACGCGTTCGAGGCGCTGCTGCAGGATATCGCCGGCCGCCCGGAAGCCTGGGTCGCCCCCGGCGGCGCGATCGTCGAGCAGTGGCAGGGGCAGTCCTGAACCGGCGAAGCGATGGGTGAACGGGCAGGGCATCCCGTGGACGTGATAGGGTTCCGGCAGGCCGACGCGATCGAGCGTCGGCTCGCTTACTGCGACAACAACGCCGTCCGCCGGGCCGGCACGCGCGGCGAATATTGGGAGGAACGTGGGCGCATGATGCGGCACTGGGGCCGGGCATCCCGATTTCCTCCGCGACGGCGTTAAAGTACGCAAGGGCAAGGTCGGGAGGACGAGGAAGCAATAGCGTCGGCTACCGATGGACCGGAAGCGAACTGTGCGACCTTCCAGCTGAAATCGGCCTTGTAGGTCGCCAGACCGCCGATGCCCTATTGCTCGGTCAGCGCCATGTTGCGCACCGCCTCCATGGGTGCGACAACGCGTCCAGGGGGAGCGATCTTGCAGGTGGGTGACACGCAACGGCCGGGTCCCGGTTATGTCCCCGCCATCGACGGGCTTAGGGCAGTCGCCATCGCAGCAGTCCTGCTGTTCCATTTGCGGCCCGGCTTGCTGCCCGGTGGGCTGGCCGGCGTCGACCTGTTCTTCGTCATCTCGGGCTTCGTGGTCACCGGGTCGCTGCTGCGCAGGCCGGCCGAGCCGTTGGCGGCGCTGGCCACCGGGTTCTTCGCGCGGCGTATCGTCAGGATCGCGCCGGCGCTGGTCGTGATGCTGCTGGCGGTGTCGCTTGCCTCGGTCCTGTTCATCCCGATGGCCGCCGAGATGACGATGGTCCGCGGGACGGCCGTTTCGGCCGCAATGGGCGCCTCGAACATCTTCCTGGCGATCTGGGACGATGCCTATCTGGCGCGCAACACCGGCCTGAACCCGCTGCTCCACAGCTGGACGCTCGGCGTGGAGGAGCAATTCTACCTTGTCTTTCCGCTCCTCTTCCATCTCCGCCGGGACGGATCGGACCGGGTCGTCGCGGCTGTCGCGGTCGCATCCGGCCTGTCGTTGCTGACCTGCCTCCTGCTGTCCTGGAGGTTCCCGACGCTAGTTTTCTACATGATGCCGACTCGTTTCTGGGAGCTCGGCGCGGGCGTGCTGCTGCGCCTGGCGTTCGACCGGTGCAAGAGGCCGGCCCTTCCCGGCTGGGCGGCGCTGGCCGGTGCTGCCCTGTGCGGCGCGGCGTTGCTGTTCTGCTTCCGCCGTCCGCTGGGCGACTTCCCCATGCCGGGGGCGCTGCCGGTCGTCATCGCGTCGCTCGGGCTGATCGCCATTGTCTGTCTCCGGCCGGCGGGGTTGGTGGCGATGGCGCTGTCTATTCCGCCAGCACTGTATGTCGGGCGAATTTCCTATGGGCTGTACCTGTGGCACTGGCCTGTCTTCGTTCTGTTCGGCTGGACGATCGGGCTGGAGGGCTGGGCCAATGTGCTTGCCGCACTGGCGCTATCCTTCGTCCTTGCCGCCGCCTCCTGGCATCTGGTCGAGCAACCGTTGCGCCGGGCGGTCAGGGCCGGCCGCATATCGGACCGGGCTATCCTCGCCATCGGTATCGGGGCGCTCCTCGCCTGCGCGGCTGTCACCACGCTGTTGTTCCGCGCGGAGCCGGTGCTGGCGCTAAGCCGCCACGACCAGCCCAATGTCTACGTCGCCGCGCCCGATCCCGTAGGATGCCTGTCGACGCTTGAGCAGGGGCGGATCGGTGGCGGGACCCGACTGTCCTGGACGCCGCATTGCCCCGCTCCGCACGCTTCGGGAACGCTCTTCATTGTCGGCGATTCCCACGCGAACCGCTGGAGCGAGGCGATGCCCCGGTTCGTGGCCGAGACGGGGGCCACCGCCACCGTGCTGACTCATCCCAATTGCGATTTCCCCGCGCTGTCGGCACCCATGGCGCGCAAGCCGACCTGCCGGGCATTCTACGCCGCGGCCACGCGCTATCTGCTGCGCACGCTGAAGCCCGCCGACGTGCTGTTCCTGCCGTCTTTGCGTTTTCCCGGCCGTGCGATGGACGAGGAAGGGCTCGCGGTGAATGTCGCGCCGCCCCGGCCGGGGACGGAGGCCGAATATGTCGCCCTGTCACGGCGCTTGGCGGCTACTGGCGCCCGGCTGGTGATCGAGGCGCCGATCCCGATCTTTGGCAGCCCGGCTTTTCGCTGCACGGATTGGTTCAACCGCGACAACCCGGTCTGCCGGGCCGGATTGACGGTCGATCGCGCCCGGATCGAGGCGATGCGCGGCCCGGTGCTGGCGCGCATGCGCCGGCTGGCCGTGACGGTGCCCGGCATGGAGATCTGGGATCCGATGCCGATCCTGTGCCCGGGGACGCAGTGCAGCGCGCTGCGCGACGGGCGCCCGCTCTATATCGATACCAACCATTTGAACTATCGGGGGCATATGCTGCTTTATCCGAGCCTGCGCGCCGTGCTGGGGCCGAGACGGGAGGTGGGACGATGAGGCGCTATGCCGCTGCCATTGCGCGGCGCGTGCGGCCGCTGCTGCGCGGCCGGCCGCAGACGGAACCGCCCTCGTCGGCGGCAACGATCGATCTGCGCACGCCGCATGTCGTGCGCGATCCATTCCCTTACTACGAGGCGCTCCGACAGGAGGGCTCAGTGTTGTTCCTGCCGCGGCACGATTACTGGATCGTCCTCGGGCATGAGGCGGTGCGGTCGGCCTTTGCCCGGCCCGAGCATTTCTCCAATGCGCCGTACCGCGATGTCGATGCCGTGCTGCTCGCTGCCGACCCGCCCGAACAGACGGCGATGCGGCGCACCGTCGCCCGGCTCTTCTCCCCCGCCGACTCCGCAAGGCTTGAGGAGACAGCCGAGCGCCTGGCCAATGGCCTGGTCAAGCCCGAGCTTGATGTCGTGGCCGACTATGGCCTGCCGATCAGCCGCGGCGTCACCGCCGACCTGCTTGGCCTGGACAGGGCTGATGCGGCCGAAATCGTCGCGGCCGAGGCTCGGTCCTATGGCGCGCCCGACCCGCTGGCAGATTTCGTCGGGAGCCTGGACTCGATGGCGCATCGCACCGCCATGTTCGGCACGCTGATGGCGACCGGCATGCCGGTCGGCTCGGCGCGCAGCCTTATCAGGCTGATGTGGCTCGCCGGCACCACCACCACGCAGCGCGTCATCGCGCGTGCCATCCTCCGCCTGATCGAAGGCGAGCGCGACCAGCAGGCGCTCCGCGCGGATCCCGCCCTTGTCCGGCCATTCGTCGAGGAAGTGCTCCGGCTCCATCCGCCCGAGCATATGGTGCCGCGCCTGACGCGGGCCGATGTCGCGCTTGACGGCGTCACCATCCCGGCGGGTGCTGATGTCAGGCTGTGCGTCAGCGCGGCCAATCGCGATCCCGCCCAGTTCGACCAACCCGACCGGCTCATGCTCGACCGGGGCAGCACGCGGCACTTTGCGTTCGGTGCCGGCGCCCATGCCTGTATCGGCGCGCAGATCGGCCGGGCCACTGCCAATATCGCGGTGGCGACCCTGCTCCGCCGATCCACGGTCCTGCGCTCGCTCCACCCGCTCGACGAAATCCGCTATTTCGCCACGGAGACGGCCTTGTCGCCGGAAAGTCTGTGGGTGGGGTTGGGGCACGGGTGATGACGGGAAGCATCTTCGCCGATCGCGACCGGCAGCGCGACTTCGATCGGGACGGCGGTACGCTCTTCCGCCTGCCGGCCCCTGAAAAGGCGGGTGCGCTTGCCGCCAATCTTCCGGAACCGCAACCAGGCTGTGTCGCGTGATGCCTTTCGCCGCCTGATCGGGCGATAGCGCGGCTATGCCTACCGTGTCCATTGGGCCATAGGTCCAGCCATGAGCGACACGGTCTATAGCGCCAGCCCCGAATTGCGCCGACCGCGCCTGTTCGCGGCAAAGGCGCTGGCGGATCTGCGCGCGTCGGGCATGATCGCGTGGCGTCTGCTGTACAGTAACCTGCGTGTCCGGCACCGGCGCGCCTTTCTCGGCTATCTTTGGCTGCTGCTGCCGGCGATCGGGACGGCGTTGATCTGCAACTATATCCAGTCACATCGGATCATCAGCATCCGGCCGACGGCGCTGCCCTATCCTCTGTTCGTCCTGTCCGGCATGATCCTCTGGCAGTGTTTCGTCGACGCGGTCAACGCACCGCTGCAGCATCTGACCGCTGGACGGCAGTTGATCACGCGAAGCCGCGTACCGCACGAAGCGATCATCCTCGCCGGGGTGATGGAAGTCCTGGTCAATGCGGCGATCCGCATCGCTGTCCTGATGCTGATCCTCGCCTTCTGGGTGCCGCTTGCGCCGACCGCCCTGTTGATTCCGGTCGGCGTGCTGGCACTCGTGCTGCTTGGGCTCGCCATCGGACTTGCCCTGGCGCCGCTCGGCCTGCTCTACGACGATGTCGGCCGGGTCACCACGCTGGCAATGGCGTTCTGGTTCTTCCTGACGCCGGTCATCTATCCCTTGCCCGACAGCGGGCTGCTTCTCTTCAATCCGGTTGCCCCCCTGCTCGTCGCCAGCCGCGCTTGGCTGATCGGTCGATGGTACGGCACCTTCGGATTCTGCATCGTGCTAGGCGGCAGCATCGTCGCGTTGATTCTGGCCTGGCTCTGGTACCGGCTGGCGCGGCCGCATGTCGTCAGCCGGCTGGGCTGACGATGGAAGACGTGACATCCTTTCCGGCCGGATTGCGGGTCGGCGATACCGCCTTGTCGGTATCGAACCTGTCGAAAAAATACTGCGGCGACCTGAAAAGGGCGCTGTTCTACGGGCTGCGCGACATCGGCGGTGAATTGTCGGGGCGCGGTGTGCGGACCGATGCTCTCCGGCCCGGCGAGTTCTGGGCGCTGGACGATATCTCGTTCGAAGTGAAGCGCGGCGAGGCGCTTGCCGTGATCGGCCGCAATGGCGCGGGCAAGAGCACCTTGCTGCGCGTGATCTACGGCCTGCTGAAACCGGATGTGGGGCAGGTGCGCATCGCCGGACGGTCTGAGGCGATCATCGAACTCGGCACCGGTTTCAATCCGCTGCTCACGGGCCGAGAGAATGTCGAGGTCGGCGCTGCGCTGCACGGGCTCGATCCGGATGCGACCGCTCGGTTGCTCGAGATGGTGATCGACTTCGCCGAGCTGGCCGAGTTCATCGACGCGCCGCTTATGTCCTTCAGCTCGGGCATGAAGGCGCGGCTCGCCTATTCGCTCGCCGCACATCTCGGGCCTGACCTGCTGCTGGTGGACGAGGCGCTGGCGGTCGGCGATCTTGCCTTCCAGCACAAATGCATCCGCCATATGCGGCAGTTCGTACAGCGCGGCGGGTCGCTGCTGCTCGTCTCGCACAATGTGCAGCAGGTGCAGACGGTATGCGACCGCGCGATCCTGATCGAGCGGGGCCGGATCGTGTATGAAGGCGATGTGGCGCACACGGTCAGCCGCATGCTCGAACAGCGCCCCCTGGCCGATGCGAACGGGCTCGCCGATTTCGCCGCGAACGGGCCGGTGCGCATGGGCGGGCTCAGAGTCGGCTCGGTCGACGGCGCGCCGGTCCGCACCGGTCGCCCGGTCGAGGTGACCGTCCGCTACGAGGCGGATGCGCCGACCGAGGTGATCTGGGCGCTCAGCATCTGGACCGAGGATCGCTGGACCTGCATCGGCGGCACGGTCGATCCGGTGGCGCGCCGGGTCGATGCCGGCCGCGGCATCCTGCGCTGCACCTTGCCAGCGCTGCCGCTCCTGGCCGGGCGCTATATCGTTCGCGCGACCATCCTCGACGCCTCGACCATGTATCCGCTGGCGGTCGAGAGCGCGCGCAGCCGCGAATGCCATGTCGATGTGAGCACCGATCCCGATCCGGTGACGAACATGCTGATCTGGGCGAACCAGCTCGTCCGGCTGGATGCCGAATGGGCTGAGCCCCATGGGACGGGGCCCGATGCAAGGATGGAAAGGCCGGAATGACGAGGGAATTCGATGAAGCGCTGCTCGCCAGGCTGGTCTGCCCCGCGACCCGCACCCCGCTCCGCCACGACGCGGCGGCGGGCGAGCTCGTGTCGGACGAGGCCGGCCTCGCCTATCCGATCCGCGACGGCATCCCCGTGCTGCTGATCGAGGCGGCGCGGAAGATCTAGGGTTTCCGCGCGACGGCGATGACATAGAAGTCGAGCGACCGCTCGATCTCGTCCACGCGGAATTCCCGCCCCGGAAAAACCGTGCGCATCGCCGCGCAAAAGCATTTCCAGGAAACGCCCGCAATGTCGCGCAAAGAGACCAGCTCGAACCCGGCATCGATCATCTGCGCGCCATAATGGTCGAGCGAGGCGACATGGTTGACCGGGGGGTGCATCCAGCTCCCGGTCGGCTCCGTATCGCCGAACAGCATGTCGGCCACCGCCAGTACGCCGCCCGGCCTGAGGATGCGGAACGCCTCGGCGAAGAAGTCGGCGCGGGTGTTGAAGCATTGCGGGGATTCGACGGCGATCACCGCATCGGCCGAACCGGATGCGATGGCGAGGCGGGTGGCGTCCATCACCACGCCGGTGACTCCACGCTGCTGCGCCTGGACAAGCTGCCAGTGGGAGATATTGGCGCCGAGCACCATCGCATCGGGAAAGCGCCCGGCGAACCGCCGCGTGCCGCCACCCACGCCGCAGCCCATGTCGACGATGAAGCTGGGATCGTCGGGCAGGGCCGAGGCGAGCTCGTCGACCATCCGGTCGCATGCTGCGATCAGGTCAGGCGTGTCGGCATCCCAATAGCCGATGTTGAAATAGCCGCTGTCGCCATAGAGCGCGCGCATGCGTGGCTGCTGCAGCAGAACATCGTAGCGGGTGCCGAAGGATTGCGCGTCCATGGCTGACCGCTACCGGCTTCGGCGATGACGGTCCAGCCGTCGACAGGGGAGAAGCGAGTGGCTAAGCGTTGCGGCGTGACAGGCCTCTCGACCGGATCGGACCGCGACGACGTCCGGATCGCGCTCGCCCGGGGCCTCGCCTTTCTTGACGGCGCCCAGCTCGCCAGCGGCGAGTTCCGCGTGGTGACGTCGCTGCGCCGGGACATGGCGGGCGATTGTGAGGTCGATCCGTCGATCTTCCCCACCGCGCTCGTCGCGTATTGCCTGTCCTTTGCGCGGGGGGCGGAGGCGATGCGTGACAGGGCACTTGCCTTCCTGCTCGCCCAGCGCGACCGCCACGGCCTGTGGCGGCACTGGACGACCGGCCACCCCTTTTTCCGCCAGTTGCCGCCCGACATGGACGATACATGTTGCGTATCGGCTGCGCTGGCCGGGGCAGGATCGGCCGAGGGCGCCGATCCCGCGCTGCTGCTGGCCAACCGCGATGCGCAGGGCATGTTCCTGACTTGGATCATGCCCCGAGCGCGCTGGACCGGCGCGGCTCATATGCGGGTGACCCTGCCACAGCTCCGCCATCTGGTGACCTTGTGGTTCTTCTTCAAGAAGACCTCGGCCGCGCCGGGCGATGTGGATGCCGGCGTGAACGCCAATTGCCTCCATTATCTCGGCGATTTTCCAGGGCATGAGCGCGTGCTCGAGCGGCTGGTCGAAATCCTCCGCCGCAATGGCGAGGCGGATGCCGACAAATGGTACGAGAATCCGTTCGTGCTCTGGTATTTCTTCGCCCGCGCGCTGGGGCAGCGTTCGGCCGAGGCGCGGGCCCTCCTGCTCGCCCGGCTCGACGCGGTGGCGCCCGAGAGCGCGCTTGAAATGGCATTGTCCATCGCCGCCCGCCACTATTGCGATGCGCCGCTACCGGAGCGTCTGGTCGATGCGCTGCTGGCGCGCCAGTCGGCGGATGGCAGCTGGCCGCGCGCGCCGGTCTATTTCGGCGGCCGGGAACGCCGCCGCGACGGCAGCCTCGCGCCGGCGCATCCGGATACGCCGCACTGGGGATCGGAGGAGCTGACCACCGGCTTCTGCATCGAGGCGCTTGTGCGGTCGTTGCCGGCATGACGCGCCATCTCCTCCATATCGGCTATCCCAAGACGGGCTCGACCTTCCTCCAGCACTGGTTCGCGGCGCATCCGCAGATCGCCTATGTCCATGGCGGCATCGCCGGGTTCCGTGACGTCTATGCGATGATCGCCGAAGCTGCGGCCGCGCAGCCCGGCTATCTTTGGCGCGTCACCAGCCATGAGGCGTTTTCCGCGCCCTTTGCCGATGCGGGAAGGCGCAATATCGACCTGGCCCGGCCGGGGGAGGGAACGCCGGCCCATCGCCAGGCGCGGGCGTGCGCCCTGCTGGCGGAGATGTTTCCCGACGCGCATGTGCTGATCGTCACGCGCGGATTCCGCGCGATGATCCTCTCGTCCTATTCGCAATATGTCCGGGTGGGCGGCACTGACGATCTGGAGACACAGGTCTGGCAGGGCGGCGAGAATCCCTGGCACTATGACGAAACGATCGCGATGTATCGCGCCCGGTTCGGCGGTCGGGTGGTCGTTTTGCCTTATGAATTGCTGGCGCGCGATCCGGCGGCGTTCCGTGCCGAACTGGAGAAGCGGCTCGGCGTCACGCCGTTCGATTTCCAGGACAGGGTGGTCAACCGCTCGCTCTCGCCGGTCGAGCTGCGCTGGTATCCGCGCCTGGCGCGGCTGGCCCGGCGCCTGCCGTTTCGCGGGGCGATGTCGCGCCTGTACCGCGCTTCGGTCTTCGACAACCGGCTTGCCCCGCTGATCGCCTTGTTCGATCGGCTATGGCCCGCGAAACCGGTCGACGGGGCGCTCATCACTGATGCACTGCTCGAGGAAGCGCGCGGCCTTTCCGACGGACTGGCAGCCGACCCGATCTATAGGCCCTTCGCCCGCGATTATCTGTTCGAGCACCTGCTGAAGCCGGAATAGCCTCCCTTCGCTTCGGTGCGGCGGATCGCCGGGAAAAGGCGAGGCTCGTCTATTCCGCAGCTCGCGCCAGTTCTCCCGCCAGCGTCTCCGCCGGCACGGGCAGCGGTTCTGCGTCGACCAGGCGCTCGACGATATCGGCAAAGGCGCTCGCCGGGCTGGGCGACACCTGCTTGCGGATGCTTGCCGCCGCGGCGGCGCCGATCGCGGGCCAGTCCGCCCGTGCGGTCCAGGCGCGTTCCATCGCCTCGTCGATCGCCTTCTCGGTCGGTGCGGCGGCGATGAAGCCGGTTTCGCCGTCAGTGCAGACCTCTGCGCTGCCGGCCACATCGGTGGTGATCGTCACGCGTCCGGCAAGCATCGTCTCGACGACGACCAGCGGCAGGCCTTCGGCACGCGTCGGCAGGATCAGCGCGTGATGGCCAAGCCAGATGCTGCCCTGCACATTGCGCACGAAACCGGGGAAGCTGACATTCTCCAGCCCGTGGAAGGCCGCCATTTCCTTCAGCCCCTCGGCGCGGTCGCCAGCGCCGAAGAAGGATACACTGACATTGCGCTCGCGCCATTTGGGCAGCGCCATCACACGCAGCAACACGTCCTGCCCCTTCTCCATCGGGAAGAAGCGGCCGACACAGGCCAGCTTGAAGCCGTTGGTCGAATCGGGCCACGGAATGGGGGCGTCCCAGGCTGTCAGGAACGGGTTGCGCACCACCTCGGCATTGGGGATCGCCATGCCGATCTGCTCTTCGGTGAGGCGGTGGTTGTGGTGCGACACGAAATAGGCACCCTTCGCATCCTCGTACATCGCCTTGCACCGCGGGCGCATCCAGTCCGACGGCCAGTAAAGCTCGGTCGCCTTCTGGCAGATCAGGGCATAGGGAATGCCCAGCCGCCGCAGCACGCCGGCATAGAGGAATCCGTCCCAATTGCCGCCCTGCGACAGGATCACCAGGTCTGGGCGGGAGAAACGCAGCGCGATATCGAGGCGCACCATTTGCCAGCTCAGCCCCGCGGCGCGGCTGATCAGCGAGAAGATGCCGTAAAATGCCTTGGGCAGCAGCGGGAACTTGGCGAGGTCGTGCAGCCTGCACTTCGCCTCGTGCAGGCGCCTGATCGCCGGCTCACCCTTGGGCAGGTTCGGCTTGGCGACCGAGACGCGGTGGCCCCGGCGCGCGAGTTCGGCGGCGGCCGCGCCCCATAATTCCTCGCTGCCGCCCCAATGGGTCTCGTTGCAGCTGACAAATGCGATGTGTCGTTGACCGGCAGTTTTCAAAATCGCATCCCCTTATGGGGCGCCGCTACCACGCCGGCCCTTTGTCCCGTCAATGACATTCTCGTAATTGCCGAGACGGGGCGGTTCCGCGCAGGCGAATTATCGGCGATGATCATGCCAGCCAGGGGGTAAGAATCAGGTGCGGATCGGTGAAGTCATCCGGGCGACCGAGTGGTGGGAATATAAGCTGCTCCCGATCCTCGGCGTCTTCTACGCGACGCTCGCCTATCGCGATGCATCGATTGCCGCTGCGTGGATGACCGGTATCGAATTGCTGGTCGGGATTACGGCCGGAGCGGTCTATGTCAGCGTTATCAACGACCTCACCGACCGGGATGAGGATCGGCGGGCAGGCAAGCCGAACCGGACCGAGGGGCGGTCGGGCCTGGTGATCGGCTTGCTGGTCGCGGTGCCCGTGCTGGTCGGCATCGCCATGGCGTGGCGCTGGCGCGGCGACCCCCTGCTGCTGGCTGCCTATGGCGCCGCCTGGTGCGCGTTCAGCGCCTATTCGCTGCCGCCGCTGCGGCTGAAGACGCGCGGGCTCTTCGGGGTGATGGCCGATGCGAGCGGGGCGCATCTGTTCCCGGCGCTGGTCGCCGCGCTGCTCGCCTTTCGCGCGGGCGGGGCGCCGCCGGATCTCCTGTGGCTCGCGCTGGTCGCGGCCTGGGCGGGGGCATTCGGCGTGCGCGGCATATTGTGGCACCAGCTTAGCGATGAGGAGGCCGACCGGATCGGCAACGTCCGCACCTTCGTGCAGCGGCACGGCGGGCGCTGGGCGCGGGCGATCGGGGCGCGGCTGATGTTCCCGGTCGAGTGCGCCGCGCTGTTCGCCCTGCTCTGGCTGCTCGACGACCGGATTCCCCTTGTCGCGCTGGTGCTCTATGCCTTCCTGGTGATCTTCAAGCTGGAACGGTTCGAGATGCACGCAGCGATCGTCCAGCCGCGCCCGCGCCACCTGATCCTGCTCAACGAATATTATGAGGTGTTCCTGCCGGCCTCGTTGCTGGTTGCCTCGGCGCTAGTCCGTCCGATGGACTGGATCGTGCTGGCGCTTCACTGCGTGCTGTTCCCGGGCCGGCTGAGCCAGGTGATCAGCGACGCGTGGAAACTGCCGCGGCGTGTCTACCAATAGGGAGCTGCGGGGGCGGGCATTGCCTGACGCGCGATCCGTCACCCCGAACTTTTGTGATATATCCCTCGCGCCAGGGGAGGATATACACCGAGCCGGTGGCATTGAGGAGCCGGTTTGTCGTAGATCAGCTTTCTTCATCTCCTTGAGATCGTTCATGTTGAGATGGCAGTTGGCGACAAGCGCGGAGGCGGTGAGCGGGCCCATGCCAGGGATAGTCATCAACCGGCGTCGGCATCATCGATCGCGGCATCGAGATGATCGAGCTGAACGGCGAGCGGTAGCAGTGCGATGCGCACGCTGTCGGGTATCTCTTCATTGCCCTCGCGGATCAAGGCGGCGAGCGCGCGGCCATGTCCGGCGCCCTGCGCTAGGCCTATTTCTGGATCGTCAACACCGCGATCATCAGCCCTCACTACGACGTCGAGTATCAGGACGGGCCATCGCCGGAGTTTCGTGTAGGCGATAGCCAACGCTTGCTGACGCTGCCGTCGGCGCAGAGCTATTCGAGCTATGTGCTGTTGCCGCTGCTCGCCTTTGCGACGCGGCTCGAATGCCTCTTCGTCGGCGGACCCGGTCGGGGCAGGACGGCGAGCGCCATACTGATGAGTGTGCTGGCCGGCTATCCGGTGCGTGAAGTGCGGCGTGCGATGCAGCACGGCCATCCGCAGATGACGATCGCCGATCTGCTCGGCAATCCACTGCCCGCCGATCTGATTTCTGCGCAGAGTGTCGATGCGATCCGGATCGCTTGGCGGCCATGGCTCGGCGTGCGCGTAAAGATCGTCGACGAATATAACCGCATCCCGACGCGGACGCAGTCGGAAGGAATGGGGCGCTATCGGATCGGGAGATCCGTTGACGGTGTTCAAGTTGACGGTGAACTGAACGGCGAACGGGTTTATAACGAATGCAAGACGGCTACTCGCCATAGTCGAGGAGCCCAAGGATGTCTCCGCAACGCTTCACACGGCTAGCCTCGGATGCATTTGACCGATCACGGGATGTCTCAGGATCGGTGATCGTGCTCGTGAAACCCGGCCTTCCTCACAGGGCGATAGGGGCCGCCCGGGCTGAGCTATCGAGTGACCCACGGCAATTCGACCAGTCGGACGCGAAGTTGGTCGACGACAAAACGACAGGCCAGCACATCCTGCGCGACGTTCTTTGTCAGGTAAATCCGGTCGAGCAACGGCCCGAGGGTCTCAAATCCAGCGTCTCTGGCCCGGGCGGCAAGGTCGGCGAACGGCGCTCCCGCCGCACTACTCGAGCGCAAGCCGGTTTCGGCTACGCCGGTGAGTATTGCGGTCACTTCATCGAGAAGAATAAGCGAGGCTGGCTTTCCTCGCTGCGAGAACTGCTTCGGCTGCCGGGCGAACCGCGCTCTGAAGCTCTCGCCGAGCGAACGGGCTGGCACCGGGATCACGGAAAGATCAAGGGCACGAACGCCGCTTAAATCGATCAGGGTGATCGGCTGCAGGGCGTAGCGCGACTGACCCATGGTAGCGCCTGCGAGAACAAGGCCTGCGTAACCAGCGCTTGGGAGAGCAAACGAAACCGGCTCGAAATGGTCCGGCCGATCGGGATCAAGTGGCACGGTCAGGATGATCCAGGAACCGTCCCGGTCCTCGATCGGCCAGCAGAGTTGTTGCAACAAGTCATCGAACCAGGGTGCCGCTGTGCGTTGCGGCTTCAGCAGCACGGGCTGGACCGGTACGATCTGAAGGGCCAATCCCCCAACGAATCGCGCTTGCAGCTCATCGCGCAGGTTCGACCAGCGATCGATGACCTCGCTCGTCTCGCCCTGAATCATCGCAGCACCGCGCACCGCGACGCCCTCTGCTGTCGATGACATCCTTCCCGCAGCCGAAACGGAAACCGATCCGACGATGATCTCCGACGTCGTAAGCTTGGCGAGCGTATGGCCACCCCAGACTGCCTCATGGGCATAGGCGCGTTGCGGATCGAACAGCGGATCCTGTCCCACCCCGCGTGCGAGCGACAGGGCCAACCAGCGGTCCGACCCGACTTCCCGGAAATAGCCCGTCACGCCACGCGCACCATTGGCGGAGCGCCACGTCTCGGCACCACACCCTTGCAGCTGCAAGGGACCGCTCGGCACATATTCCTGTCGTACCGTGCCAGCCAGCGCCGCGAGCCGGTCCGTGTCTCTTGCGGCGATCAGCGCACGAACCAGCGCATCGGCCGCAGCGATCAGGCCGAGGCAGGCGTCCGGATCGAACGTGAAGCTGCGCGAACGGCGCGCCCGGCTGCTAGACGACGTGATCGACATTTCCCGCTATCCGCTTGCCGACCAGGAGGCCGAAGCGAAAGCCAAGCGGCGAATCGACCTCGGTGTCACGGGCCTCGCTGACGCCCTTCTCTTCTGCGGTGCCGCTTATGGCGACGCGCGGGCGATCGAGCTGATGGGTGCCTGGCTGGGGCTCATCAAGCGCGAAGCCTATCGCGCCTCTGCAGCGCTCGCCGCCGAGAAGGGCCGCTTTCCGGTCTATGACTCGGTCATGCTCGACACCCCGAACCTGCTCGACCTTGACGACGAGACGCGCGCCATGATCGCCGAGCACGGCTTGCGCAACGGCTGCCTGACCTCGATTGCCCCGACCGGAACCACATCGCTGCTGGCTGGCAATGTGTCGTCGGGGATCGAGCCGGTGTTCGCCTATTCCTATACGCGGCGAATTCGGGAACCCGACGGCAGCACGCGCGAGGAAGCCGTGGAGGATTATGCCTTCCGGGTTTGGAAGCAACTGCGCGGTGACGAGCCTCCGCCACCCGAGCTGTTCGTCAGCGCCCAGACGCTCGGCCCGGCCGATCACCTCGCGATGCAGGCTGCGGCGCAGGCACTGATCGATAGTTCGATCTCGAAGACGATCAACGTCCCCGAGGATATCCCGTCCGAGTGCTTCGCCGACATCTATGCCGAAGGATACCGGCTCGGCTGCAAGGGCATGACGACCTACCGGCCGAATTCGATCACCGGCTCGATCCTTTCGGTGGAAGTGGTGACTGAGTTGCCGGAGGCACAGGGCACGCCACTCGACGAAAGCCCGCTGGTGCCACGCACGGAGGCGCTGCCGGGCACGACCTACAAGCTCAAATGGCCCGAGAGCGCACACGCAATCTATGTGACGATCAACGATATCGAGACTGGCGGCGTCCGTCGCCCGTTCGAGATCTTCATCAACTCGAAGAACACCGAGCATTATGCGTGGAGCGTCGGGCTCACGCGGATGATCTCGGCGGTGTTCCGGCGCTCCGCCGACGTTTCGTTCGTCGCGGAGGAACTCAAGGCGGTGTTCGATCCGCGCGGCGGCGCCTGGATGCAGGGGCGCTACGTTCCCTCGCTTCACGCGGCGATCGGCGACATCATCGAGCGCCATATCGGTGCGCGCGAGGCCGAGCTGCCGATCGACCTGCCCGACGCCCCGGCGCTGCAGCGGCCGCCGCGCTGCTGCCCGCGCTGTGGCGCTGCGGCCATGATGCGGTCGGAAGGGTGCGAGACCTGTCTCGAATGCGGACATTCGAAATGCGGATAACTCTCTACCCCGCGGCACATCAGGAGCGATCATGACTGACGGAGCATCCATTCGCCGCGCCCGCCTCGCCGCCAGTCCGGCACTGTTCCGCGGCAGTTTCAGGCCCTTTTTCCTCGGCGGCGCGCTTTGGGCGCTCGTGGTGCTCGTGCTTTTCATCTGCGCATTGAGCGCAACGATCACACTGCCCACGGCGTTCGACACCGTAGCCTGGCATCGCCACGAGATGCTGTTCGGCTATCTCGGCGCGGTCATCGCCGGGTTCCTGCTGACCGCGATCCCCAACTGGACCGGTCGCCTGCCGATCGCGGGCGCGCCGCTTGCGGCATTGGCGGGACTGTGGCTAGCGGGGCGGATCGCCATATTGTGCTCAGCGCTGGTCGGCGCACCCGTCGCGGCCGTGCTCGATGTCGGGTTCCTGCTTACGCTGGCGTTCGTCGCCGGCCGCGAGGTGTTGGCCGCGCACAACCGTAACCTCCCCGTCGTCGGCATGGTCTTGCTGCTGGCCGTCGCGAACGGGCTCGATCACGCCGAGGCGATGGGCGCCCCCCTCCCGCCGGGACTCGGCTATCGCTTTGCGGTCGGCTTGATCGTGATGATGATCGGGTTGATCGGCGGCCGGATCATTCCCTCGTTCACGCGCAACTGGCTGACCAAGCAAGGCGCCGCCGGCCCGCTGCCCGGCCAGCCAGGGCGGTTCGACTTGGCGGCGCTGGGCATAACGGGGCTGGCGCTGGCTGGCTGGGTCGCCGCGCCCGATGCGACGTGGAGCGGCTATGCGATGTTGCTCGCCGGAGCCGTGCAGGTCGTGCGGCTGGCACGCTGGCAGGGCGTGCGCGCGGTGCGGGAGCCGATCGTGCTGATCTTGCACGTCGCATATCTCTGGATTCCGATCGGCCTGGTACTGCTTGGCCTGAGCATCGTGACCGGGGCCTTCCAGGCTTCGGCCGCGCTGCACGCCCTCACCGCCGGCGCGATGGCGGGGATGACGCTGGCGGTCATGACCCGCGCGACGCGCGGTCACACGGGCCGGGGTCTTGTCGCCGGTCCCATGACAATCGCCATCTACGTATTCATTACGCTCGCCGCCGCGATCCGGGTCGCCGCGCCGATCCTGCCGATCAGCTATATGGCTGCGATTCATCTCGCCGCCGCCGCCTGGATCGGAGCGTTCGTCCTCTTCATTATCGCCTATGGACCGATGCTCACTTTGCCTCGGACGGACGGAAAGCTCTGAACCTGTCCAGATGAGTGGTTCATGCGCGGGGGGCCGAATATCCCTGCAAATCTGGAGTGGTGATCCGTAGGCGCACGAATGATTGCACGCCCAATCGAAGCTGAGAACGGCTGAACCACATTGTGGAGGCTCGATCCGGATCTTTCCTTGTGGTCATCCAGGACAAGCTCGCGCGCGCTTCGGGCGTGCGCAAGCCATCTGCTTGTCTTTCCCGGTCTCGGGCGGGTGCTGGCTCGCGTAGCTGGCCTCCTCGCAGATTTTCAGCCCGGCGCACGGTTGTTGATCCGCTGTTGGATTTCCGCAATGCTCTCGGCCACCGCTTCGAAGCTGGGCGCCGATCCGAAGATCATACCCGACATCGCCGCATAGTCCGGCTTCAGCGCGTCATACATGCCGCCTTCGGGCATGAGTGTGAAGGTGGGCGGTACCGCACTCGCCAGGTCGAATGCCGGCCGATTGAAGAACATGCGCGCGTGCGCACGCGGTCGGCCCCCAAACGCCGGATCGGCGATTGCCGCTTGTCCCCACCGGCGCCTGCATGAGTTTCGTGTAGGTCGTAATAGTGGTGCGAGATTCGGTTGCCGCCGCCCTTGAGCACGCCTTTCAGCTCGTACCAGCTCGTACCAGCAATGCAGACCGTACAGGATGACGACCTTGTCCCAGAAGGTTCGCTCGGCGTCGACAATCGTCACGCCCGGGACTTCAAGGTCGAGGCCCGTCGCATCTTCTTCGAGATAGGGCCGGATCGAGCGGACCGAGTTCGGATCGGGCGCCGACTAGGCGCCGGATTCGATTTTTCACGGCCTTGGGGATAGGAGTCGGCCTGCGGCGAGCGCACTCGTCGCCATACCCGCTTATGCGCAGACCTCGCCGCCGCCACCGCCTCAGCCGACCGTGGCGAGCCCGAGTGCGGCGTCCCTTGTCGCGAAGCCCGTCGCTTCCCTCTTGTCAGTTGCGCCACCCGTGATACGCCATCGCCGCCGGTCGGCCCGCGCGGAGCTTCGGATTCGCACGGCGAATGGGAAGGCAACCCAGGAGCCTGTGACACCGCCCTTCGCCTCCTGCCCCTACCGGTGGTTTTCATGGGGGCGCTCGCGATCGGACCGCACCTGGCCGGGGCGCAGGGCCCCGACCTAGTGCTCGGCGAATATCTCGGCGAGGGGGCGATCGCGCCGATCGTGATGATCCGGCGCGGGCCGTTCAAGTCGATTTTCACACCTGGACGTTGCTCAAGGGCGTCGCGATCTCGTCCAGGCGATTCGCGAATCGACGCAGCAGAATGTGTCCCGCGCCGGCGACCAGATCACATCTCGCAATCTGCAGATCCAGCCGACGATCACGATCCGGCCCGGCGCGCCCGTCCGGCTGGTGGTCCACCGCGATCTCATTCTTGCGCCTTGGCGCGGAGTGGGAGGTTGATATGGCAGAACTGAAGCTCGGCAAGCTTCCGGAACGAACGCCGGTCAAGCTCTCGATTACGATAACGCCGGATCTGCAGACCGCCCTGCAAACATACGCCGCGATCTACGCCGAGACGTACGGGGTTGAGGAGCCGATTGCCGAACTGGTTCCCGCGATGCTCGCGTCATTTCTCGAGAGCGACCGGAGCTTCGTGCGCGCGCGCGACGCACGGCAGCGGGGGCAGAAATGATCGAGCGGGCATGGGAGCAGAAGATCGAACCACTGACGGTCCGAATCTCGACCGCTGTGCGGATCACCAGCCTTAGCCGATCCCGCATCTACGAGCTGATCCAGTCGGCGATATCGAGGCCGTGAGGTCGGGCGCGCCACGCTCATTCAATATGGAAGCCTGAAGGCACTCACTGCGGCTTCCGGGACTGCGCGAGGCTGACTCGTCGGATGAGACGTCACACGCCCTGCGAGCATCATCCGTTTGATGTCCGCAGGGCATGACGGACTTACCGCCTCGGCCGACCGCGCGGGCGCCCTGCCCTTGATTTGCCAGCTTTGGAGTTGCGGTAAGCTGCCTTGGCAGGCCTGGGCGCTTCCGCCGCATCACGCAGGCCGTCCAGATAGTCCGACCAGTGCTGCATCATGGCGACGCGCTCGTCCCAATATTCACCCCGCGCATATGCGCGACGGACGGACGAGGCCTCCTGATGGGCAAGCTGATGTTCGATCGCGTCCGGGTTCCACCGGCCCATCTCGTTGAGCAGCGTCGCCGCCATCGCCCGAAAACCATGGGCTGTCATCTCGCCGTTCTCGTAGCCCAGCCTCCGCAAAGCCTGGTTGACCCCATTCTCAGACATCGGCCGCCTCGGGCTGCCCATGCACGGGAAGAGGTACTGGCGATGACCGGTGATCTCGCGCAGCTCCTCGATCATCTCGAGTACTTGCCGCGAGAGGGGCACCCGGTGTGGACGCCGCATCTTCATCTTCTCGATGGGGATCGACCAGACCGCCTTGTCGAAATCGAGCTCGGTCCATTCGGCCTAGCGCAGTTCGCCGGGTCGGACGAACCAGGTGCGGGGACAGCCGGAGCGCCATCCGCGTCACCTCCTGGCCGGTATAGCCGTCCATCGTCTTCAACAGGACGCCGACGTCCCTGGGATCGATGATCGCCGCGTGATGCACGGTCCTGGGGGTCGTCAGCGCGCCGCGCAGATCGGCAGCAACATCGCGGTCGCAGCGCGCGGTTGCGATGCCGTAGCGGAACACGCGACTTAAGATACTCCGCATCCGGCGGGCGCTCTCGTATCGACTCTTCGCCTCCACCTTGCGCAGGACGGATAGCGCCTCGGTGGGGGTGATCGTGTTGATCGGATGAGAGCCGATCAACGGATAGGCCATGCCGAGCAGCCAATGGATCTTGTCCAATGTGATCTCGGCGCGACCTTCCCGTTCGCACTTGGCGATCCATTCGAGCGCAACATCCTTGAAGGTGGTGGCGACGGCGAACCGCGCGGTGACCTTCGCGCGCTTCTTCTCGAGCGCCGGGTCGAGCCCGGCGGCGATTGTCTTCCTTGCCTCGCGGCATTTCTCGCGGGCGTCGGCAAGCGAGGTGGCAGGCCATGGCCCGATATGGAGCGTCTTCTGCCTGCCCCCATATCGATAGCGGAAGCGCCAGAGCTTCGAGCCGCTAGTCTGGACGGCAAGGACCAGCCCTTGTCCGTCGGAGAGATTGTACGGTTTGGCCTTCGACTTGGCGGAGGTGATCTGGAGTTGTGTCAGCATCGTCGTGATCCCGGGTTTCTCCGGGTTCACCTAGCAGACACAAAATGAGACCTTTTTTTGTGTCTCTTTTGCTGGAATCAGGTGGATCAACCCGGACGGTTGCCAGCGATCGTCGATGAAATTGTGCTGTGAAACCAGCCGCTTGCTGGACGCCTCTGGACGAATCCAGAGGCAAAAACTGGTGCCAGAAGAGCTTTCGGCCGGGCGACCTAAGCGATTGATTTCGCAGTCAAATCATAGACTTACGAAGTCGCCATAGGCAGCATTAGCACGATCTGAATTCGTGGAAAAGGCTGGACGTGAATGGATGGGGCGGTTCGAGTCCGCTGGGGCATTGGGCTGGTTGGAGCTTTGTCCGAAATACGTCTACGAATTTCGGACGGTTGAGCGCGTACCTGGTCGCTTCGACAGATGTCTCGGATAGCGGGATTCCGACCGTCCAACACAAAAACCTAATTTTCGCTCGACACAATAACCTAAAAATGGCACAGCACAAAAACCTAATAACCGCGCGGCACGAAAACCTAATGGTTGCGCATCATGAGGGTGAATGCGGTGGCCACTCCCCAGCAAAAGCTCGCGGACGCGCTCGATGCGCTCCGCACGCTTCAGGACCGCAACCTCGTCGCCATCCGAAGCGACGATCTCAGTCGGCCCCAGCGCGAGCTGCTCATGAAGCAGGGCTTCCTGCAGGAAGTCATGAAGGGCTGGTATATCCCCGCACGGCCCGATGCGGCTGCTGGCGAAAGCACGGCCTGGTATACTTCCTATTGGGGCTTCTGCAGCGCCTATCTGAACGAGCGCTTCGGTGAAGACTGGTCCCTCTCTCCCGAACTTTCGATCGCCTTGCAAACGGGAAATCGCACGGTTCCAAAGCAGCTCCTCGTGCGCACTCCGAAAGGCGGCAACAAGCCGACGGCACTGCCATTAGGCACTTCTTTGTTTGACGTTCGCGCGGCAATTCCGGCGCCGGAGGATGTCGCGGTGCAGGACGGATTGCGCCTCTTCTCGATCCCCGCTGCCCTCATCGCGAGTGCCCCCGGCCTCTATGAAAACAATGCGATCGACGTTCGAGCAGCCTTGGCGACCGTGCGGGACGCGTCCGAATTGCTGGGACGATTGCTCCAAGGAGGCCACAGCGCGATCGCCGGCCGTCTGGCCGGCGCCTTCCGCAACATCGGGCGCGAACGCATTGCCGACGATATTTTGAAGGCGATGCGGTCGGCGGGCTATATCGTGCGCGAGCAGGATCCGTTCGCGACAAAGCTAGAGACTCTCCTCCCGGCGCGTGAGCGCTCTCCCTATGCGGGCCGGATCCGCCTGATGTGGCAGGAGATGCGCGGAGCAGTCCTTGAGCGATTCCCACCGCCGCCGGGCCGCCCCGCCGATATCGGCGCCTATCTCAAGCGCGTGCAGGACAGCTACGTCACCGACGCCTATCATTCGCTATCGATCGAGGGCTATCGCGTCAGCCCGGAACTGATCGAGCGCGTCCGCAGCGGCACGTGGAATCCGGAAGCCGACGAGCAGGATCGCGAATATAAGGATGGACTAGCCGCACGCGGCTACTGGCTCGCCTATCAAGCTGTTCTCAAAAGCCTGAATCGCGTCCTGGCCGGCGAGAACCCCGGCCTCGTCGCCGACGAGGAGCACGGCGACTGGTATCGCGAGATGTTCACGCCGAGTGTTACCGCCGGATTGATCAGCGCGAGCGATCTCGCCGGATACCGCAACGGTCAGGTCTATCTGCGCGGCTCGATGCATGTACCGCTCAACTGCGACGCTGTCCGCGACGCGATGCCGGTGTTCTTCGAATTGCTGAGCGAGGAAACCGAGCCTGCGGTTCGCGTCGTCCTCGGCCACTTCATCTTCGTCTACATCCATCCCTATATGGACGGGAATGGAAGAACCGGCCGCTTCCTGATGAACGTCATGCTGGCGGCCGGCGGCTACCCGTGGACGGTCGTGCCCGTCGAGCAGCGCGCCGATTATATGGCTGCGCTTGATCAGGCCAGCGGCCGGCAGGACATTCGCCCCTTCACGGAGTTCCTGGCGCAACTGCTGGACCGGGAACTGAGGGGGGAAACTGTCGCCCGGCTTCCGAAAGCGTGATTAGCAAGGCCGGTCATAGCGCTTCGAAATATGCGCTCGCATTATACCGCCGGTATATTCCGAGCATGAATTTCAATGCTTCGAGGCAGACGGTCCGCACCGAGCCGACCCCGTTCTCGCATTGGTGTAGATCAGGCGTGATGGGGAATTATCGATCTCATCAGACGCCGGCCTGGGCTCACTGGCCCCCGTCAATTTTCGTGTCGTCGCGGCAAATTTTCTCGCATCTCAGATGCGCGAAAATCTCAAAGCCCCTCTGCACGAAAGACTGCGCCCTCCGCCGAGCCGCTCCTATTTTTGTCAGAAATATGTATACATATTTCTGACAAAGGAGACGCTGATGCGTGGGACCGGTCTGAATCTGAAAGGGCAAATACTTGATCGGATGGAACAAGCCGCGCCGTTCGGCGCGTGGACGCCGGTCGATTTTCTCGATCTCGGGACACGTGATGCCGTCGATCAGGCACTCCATCGACTGACGCGGGAAAAACAGATCCGTCGCTTCGCGCGCGGCCTCTACGACAAGCCCAAAACCAACAGCCTAACCGGCAAGCTCACAAATCCCGATTCTCGCGCCGTCATCGACGCTTTGTCGCGACGCGATCAAACCCGCATGCTCATCGACGGCATCACCGCAGCCAATGACCTCGGCCTTACGAACGCGGTGCCAGCGAAAATCGTCATTCATACCGACGCGCGTCTCAAATCTTTGAAACTGGGCAATCTCGTCATCGTGTTCAGGAAAACTGCCCCGAGCAAGCTTTACTGGGTTGGACGACCGGCAATGCGCGTGGTGCAAGCGCTACACTGGCTGCGGGACGTCCTGCCGCAAGATAGCGAACGAATCCGCGCACAGTTGCGCATCGTCTTCGGCCATCCCGCCGTGGTCGAGGATCTGCACCGCGGCATGCACACGCTCCCGGCATGGATGCATGACTTTCTGCGCGATATATTGGGGCGCCCGTAAACGAGATCGATAATGTCGTGCGTCAGAAGGCGGCCGGTAGGCGGCTGTCGGATTCAAGGATCGGTTTAGAGAAGCGGCCATTCACCTCCTAACAGGATGCGACTAACCCGGACCCGCTCAATATCGGACCGAGACCGAGAGTTCGAACCGCCGGCCCCTCGGATCGCCATAGGTGCTGTATCCGACGCCGTCTGGATTAGCGACGATCGGTGGCCGGTGATCGGCGAGATTTACAACGCCCAATGCGATCTCCCCGGACCTCCGTGACCTCGATCCGCCGGCCAAGGAAAAGCGCCATCGCACATCAAGATCGAGATAGAACTGCGCCGGAATCTTCGAGGCGCCCTGATAGGCGACGACCTGCGGATTGGCGGCGGTGGCATTGTACCCGGAATTCGCGACGCCGTAACTGCTGAAATACTGGCCATTGAGCCCGACCGAAATGGGACCTCGTTGCCAGTCGAGGCCTATAGTGCCCCGCCATTCGAGAGGGCCATCCATGAACCCGACCAGATTGACGCCGGGCAGATCGGGAGCCTTTCGTCGCCACAATTTCGGTTCCCAGGTCAGCTTCGCATGCGATCCTACGCTGCTCGTGGCGCCAACAGGCACTTGCCAGTCCCATTGTGCGTCGATGGCTTCGACGACCGTGCGTCCGCTATTGAACGAGCGGGTATCGATCTCGGTGATGGGGCCCGCCGTGAAACCGAGCGAGGCGTCCTCCGGCGTTAACGGCGCTCTCAGAACACGATCTGGGTATTTGGCCTCGTTCGCCAGAAAGTAGCTCAGATTGCCGGAATAAACGGCCGAAATCTCCCCGCGCTTATCGATCCGTGTCAGATCGAGGGAAAAGCGCGGCCCGCTTCCGCTCGGGTTGATCACGAAACCCAGCGAAATGCTGCGGGCCCGTTCGGGACGAAGCGTCGGCGAACCGCCCGAAAGTAGGATGACCGGGCCTTCCTCGCCGATCTGCCGGCCACCGCGCCTGGAATCGCTCAAACCGATAGCGAAACTCGCCTGAAATTGCGCGAAACCGACTTGATCGACGGTGGGCGGCAGCTGGCCCGTCGCGACGCTCCCGCGCACCATCAACCATGGCTGCGGGAAGGCGCGCAGGCCTGCGGTGAAAACAGTGGCGTTCTGGCGAAACGTAAAGGCGCTATCGCTGGTGAGGTCAGATCCGGAGCCGCCAAGGGGCACCCGCGTTGCTTGTGCGTCGAACCTTCCGGCGAGCTGCAGTTCGAGCCCCCGGAGCGGCAATGGTCCAGAGTCCAAAGGCACGACCGGCGCTCGCAGCTCCGCATAGGCGTAGCGATCGACTTGGGTGAATCTCGGCGCCGGGTTCGATATCGAAATTGAGCCAGACTGGAACTGATAGTCGGATCCAGGGACCTGTTCTCGCCACGCGCCGACCAACCCGGTAAGGGTCAGCGTTCCGCCGGGGAGCGACAGGAGCGGCCCCGAGACGCGCAGCGATCCCTCGGACCTCCGGTCAGCGCGGCGGATGATCAACTCGGTGTTCTCCAGATATTGTGGCAAAGCCCGGATGAAGCCGTTCCAATCTCCGATTGGATCGAGCGGCGGCTGGCCGTTCGGGCCCGGATTTCCGGTACCGACAACGCTGGAGAAATCGCCGCTGACGCCGGTGAAGCTGGACCGGAAATCGAGCTTCGTTTCGGCATAGCTATAGTCGAGATTCGCGCGCCAATGGTCGTGCAGCGGGATGATCAGCCCGGTCGTCAGTCGAAATTCGGTGATGTTGGTGTGCGACGCTGGGCCAATCGCTGGAATGGGGAAGGTCAGGATAATCGGCTGAGCGAACGGATTGCCCGGGGCGTCGGCGTCAAGCGGCGCAGGACTGGCTATCGTGCGGCCGGTCACTGCACTGGCGTTTCGCAGATACAGCCCGTCAATATAAGCCTCGATCCCTCCGCCAAACTGATGCCTGACATTCAGGAAGCCCGACGTGAGCTTCGGTCGCGTGAGCAGATCACCCTCGGCACCGCTTGCGTTCGCCGGCAGTGCCGTGACGACCTGACCCGCACGGCTGACAAAGGGTGCGAGACGATCTGTTGCCGATCCTAGAGATCCTGCAGGCGCCGAAGTGACGGGAGAGCCCAGCAAGGCGCCGCCCAGTGCCGGATCGAGTGCAAGGTTTCCCGCTTGGCTGAACACATTCAGACCATCCCCGGCCGGAAAGCGTCCGAGATAGGCAACCGGTGAATTTGCGAGCGCCCGCAGCTCCGATCGTTCAGCGAAGTCGCGGTCGCCGATGTGAATCGGCCCCGACTGCGTGCGACTTGCGAACAACATGATGTCGGTGCGCCCGCCGTCCGGCGTGAAGCCGATGCGCACCTCGGCACGCGAACGCTTCGCGTCGCCGCGTTCGGTGATCCCTCCGACAAGATTGACCTCGGCACCCCGGTAGGCGCGACGGAGCACAACGTTGATGACGCCGCCGGTCGCGCCTGGTCCGTAGATGCCGCCAGCTGTCGACGGCAGCGTCTCGATGCGTTCGATCATCCCGATGGGAATGGCGTTGAGGTCGGGCTGTTGCAGGCCCTGGAATGCGTTCGGTATCGATGGCATTCGATGCCCGTCGATCAAGACCAGGGTTTGCTGGGAGCCTAACCCCCTGAGGTCGATCTCGGATTGGTTCGAGCCGGTGCGCGTGAAGGGATCCTGGCTGGCCGAAAGGATCTGATCGTTCTGGGTCTCACGGGCGCGAAGAACATCGTCGATACCGTCGCGGTGAGTCTCTTCAGCGTCACGCTGGCTCACGACCCGATAGGGCTGGATGTCATTTTCCGTGCGGCGGATGTCGGTGTTCTGGGTCAGTCGGCCGACCACGAGTATGTCGGCAACGGCTTCATCTTCGGGCGCCTTCGTGGCGGCTGACTGGGCAAAAAGCAGGATGACGTTGTCCGAGCTGCGCCGATAACCGAGCCCCGTTCCGGCGAGCAGACGCCGCAGTGCTTCGTCGATCGTCATGCGGCCGCGAATTGCGACGGTCGTACGGTTCGCCAGGAGGCGTTCGTCGAAGATGAGGTCGAGGCGCTGGGACTGCGCAAGCTCGGACAGCGCCGTCGAAAGCGGGCCGGCGCGAATGCGGATCTCGGTCGGCCCCGCCTGCTGCGCACCGGCCGGAGCGACCGACCAGAGCGAGCAGTACAGTGCGATTATGGATCGCCTTGCGAAGTCCCTCCCTGTCCGCATCGGAAAACACCCCCGCAGCGCATAGACATTCTTACCATTTCGGATGCGAACTGTCTGTACGTCGACGATGCCGTGCCCGGCGGGTGCGGTCCGCTCAGCGCGGCAGCCTTCCTCTCAAAACCAGCTCGATGGCGCTCGCGCTTTCGATGGTGCGGACGGGATAGATTTCCGCGATCGTGCGCGCGAACCGCCGCAGGTCGCTGGTATGGAACGATCCGCTGATCCGTATCGCCGCGACCTTAGGGTCGCGGATAAGCAGGCGCTTGCCGGTGGCATAGCGATTGAGTTCCAGCACGGCTTGCGAAAGCGGCGTGTCGTGGAAGGAAACCAGTCCGTTCTGCCATTCGCTCACGCTGGCTAGATCCGCCTTTCCAACGGTCACGCCGGACCGGCTGGCAAGAAGTTGCTGGCCTGGCAGAAGATCGATCTCTTTCTCCTTGCCGGCCAAAGGCGTGACGACTCGAACGCGGCCTTCGACGAGGATCACGCGCAGGCTCTCGTCCGCAGTCTCGACCTCGAAGTGGGTGCCGGTCGCGGTTATCGTGCTCCCGGCGCTCTCGACGACGAAGGGCTTCGCCGCATCATGCGCGACGTCGAAATAGACCTCTCCGCGAACGAGCGTCATCCTGCGTTCCGCTGGTCCGAACCGCACCAGCAGCGTGCTTTCGGTGTTGAGGGTCACGACGCTCCTGTCCTCCAGGGTGAAGGAGCGACGCTCACCCGCCAGTGTAGCGAGCTTTCGCAACCGCGAGGCAGGGTCATCCAGGGATGCGATCTGAGTCCGAGGCTGCTCGGCGATGTACGGCGCCCAGTGGAGGACGCCGCAGCCGATCGCAACGGCGGCGATCGACGCTGCGACCGCGCTGCGCCAATCGAGCCACCAAGCCCTTCGCGAGGATGATTTGCGCAGCGTGTCGACATCTTCGGCGTCCAACGCCGCGACACCTTCCCATGTCTCGCAGGCGCAGGCCCACGCCTGGCCATGCGCGGGATCGGCTTGCAGCCACTGCTCGAAGATCAGGTCGTCGTGCTCGCTCTCGCCACCATCCTGTCGGACCAGCCAAAAGGCGGCGGCGTCGGCAGGCGATCGGGCGAGGACCTCCTCGAGTGTGATCACTGCGCGTACCATCACCGCACCTCCGGATTGAAGGACAGCAGATGGCGCGTCGCGCGCAGCATGTGCTTTTCGACCGCGCTCACCGAGAGACCCATTTGGACGGCGATGTCGGCATAGGGTTGCCCGTCAAGGCGGCGAAGCAGGAAGATGGTTCGCGTTCGTTCGGGTAAAGCGTGCAGTAAAGCGACGACAGCGCGAAGGTGTTGCTGCCCCTCGACGATGCGGGAGGCGTCGAGATCCGCCTCACCATGCCGGGCGCTGTCGAAAGCGATGTGATCATCGGCGTGCCGGACGGTTCGCCGACGGTGGCGATCGCTGAGCACACTGGCCGCGGTCTGGAAGACATAGGCACCGACGTTAGCGACTCGCTCCGTCGACTGCCTGCCCGCGATCCGCACGAACACCTCCTGAGCGAGATCTTCGAGCTCGGTTGTATCGGCATGTTTTCGCCTGAAATAATGAACGAGCGCGGCCCGAAACTGGAAGGCCTCTATGAGGAGGACGTCATCGACATGATCTCCGACCTGGTTCATCGACGGAGGATGACCCATTGCCTGGAGATGATCTAGTTTGGGAACGGGATACCGCTCCGGCGACATGGATGCTCGCGCCTGTTCTGAGTGCACTCGTTGGGGATAGACGCGAAGACCCGTCAAACCCGCACGCGTCGAAAGCATTTTTCTCGCGCCGTAATTCAGCGTGCGGCTTTGCGGCGCGCGTGCGTCCCTGCAACTGAGCACCCGATCGTCACGCGGCCACTGCCAGCGCGGGCTGGAGGTGATGCACGGATGCGTTCTCGCAAGGGGGCTTCGATCATGCTTGAGCAGCCGCAAGAAGATGTCGTCACGGATGACACGATCGATGTCGTACCGCGCATCTCCATGCTTGCCTGCACACCAACTGCGGCCGCAATGGGCGAGGAGGTTCTCAGCTTTCGAGCCTATACGTTATTCCCCGCTTCGCGCACGCTGCTGCGGAACGGCGACCCGGTCTGCATCGGCGGACGCGCTTTCGATCTGCTGGTGATCCTGCTGCGAAACCGGGGAACTGTGACGCCCAAGAACACGATAACCGACTATGTCTGGCCGGCGACGTATTTGGAGGAAAGCAATCTGCGCTTTCAGGTAGCGGCATTGCGCCGCGTACTGGGGCCAGACGCAGATCTGATCAAGACGGTGCCCGGTCGTGGCTATCTTCTCGCGGGGGACGCGAGCGCGAACCCGTTGCAGTTGAACAGCGAGGGCACCATTGAGGCGCCGTTTGCCATTGGGATCGATCCGGCGAGGCCGGAGCCGGCCGCGCCCGGCACGCCCGCGGCGTTGCTCGAGGAGCTCTTGCACTCGGTTGCCCTGCTGGTTGCCTCTTATGGCTCGCTGGAAGGGTTCCTGAGCGCGTTGGGATCGCATCAGGTGCCGGTAGCTAACCGGCTCCCGCCTGGTCTGCGCCCGTTATCCTTTTCCCGTTCGCAGGCGGAAGCCGGCAGAGCCGCATGATGCGCAAGAGAGCCGTCGCGAGTGCGCCGGCGATTCCCGATCCGCTCGGCTCATTTCGCGGCGGCCGCCTGTTCGATGAGATCGGCGACCGCGCGGTGATGCGAGATCATCACCACGTGCGAGGCGCCGGGCACTTCGATTGCCACGCGAGCTCCGGCGCGCTTCGCCATAAAGGCGTGGAGCGCGGCGGGAATGTTGCGATCAAGCGAGCCCCAGATGAACCAGGACGGCAGAGTCCGCCACGACTCTGCGGCGGCAGGCTCGCCAAGCGCAGTGCCGGAGACCGGACGTTGAGTCGATGCCATCTGACTCGCCTCTTCCTCGGGAACGTCGGCGGCGAACTGTTTCCAATAGCGTGACTGGAGGATGTAGAGGTCGGTGGTGCCGTCCGCGAGTGGTACCGGCGGCGCGAGTGCCGTACCGAGCGTACCCGTTGGAAAGCGAGCGCCGAGGCTCGCCGCGCTTTCCCCGATATCGGGTGCCAATCCGGACACGAACACCAAGGCCTTGATGTTAGGTCGCCCGGCCGCGGCGACCGAGATGACTTCACCGCCATAGGAATGGCCGACCAGCACGACCGGCCCGGGGATGCTTGCCGCCAAGCTCGCGACATAAGCGGCATCGCCTTTCAGGCTGCGCAGCGGCACCGCAACGGCGATCACCGAATAGCCGTCGGCGTGGAGATCGGTGATGACGCGGTTCCAGCTCGATGAACCCGCGAACGCGCCGTGCACAAGCACGATCGTCGTCGCCTTGGGCTCTGGCGCTGTCTGTGCGGACGCCGCTGTGATGTTCAGCAATCCAAGCCCGGCGGCGATAAGTTTCAGTCTGCGCATCATCGTTCTCCTGGTCTTGATGGGAATGGAAGCGGTCGATTGCGCGCATGAGGCGCCAGATCGGCGCGAAAATCGCGTGATTGATCGCGAGAAACCGTGATCAATCGTGGGCGGGCGATCGCGGCTCCGCCGCCGGAAGCCGCAATGTCACGGTCGTGCCTTTGCCGATCGCGCTCTCGACGTCGGCGGATCCGCCCAGCCGATGGACGAAGCCGCTCACCATGGCCAGCCCGAGCCCGGTCCCGCCGTCCCGTTCGCGCGTCGTGAAAAAGGGCTCGAACACTCGCGCCAGGGTATCGCCTGACATGCCGCAGCCGGTGTCGGAGACCTGCAGGACCGCCGAATTCTGTGCGGACGAAGTCCCCGCAGCGACCAAATCCGCCCTGCATGATATTGCGATCGTGAGACGCCCTCCGTCCGGCATCGCATCCCTGGCGTTGGCAACCAAGTTGAGCACGACGCTCTTTAAGTCACGCTCGTCGCACGCCACTGCGACGCCGCTGTCATCGGCAAAGAAGTCGACGATGATATTGCTCCCGGCAGTGAGCATGACGAGATTGCTGAAGCCGGCGATGGCGGACCTAAGCTCGACGGGTTCCGGCGGTGCGCCGGGCGGCCTGGTGAACTCAAGGAGCTGGTGTCGAAGCTCGGTCGCGCGGTCGAGCGCGAGGAGGGCGCCCGCGCAGCAATAACCGATATCGAGGCCGGTCGGCTCCTTCACGCTTCGGTCGATCAGCCGCAGCGCGCTCCCGATCACCTGGATGAGGTTGCCGAGATCGTGCGCGACCTCCACCGACATCAGCCCGAGATTTGCCAGACGCTTCAGCTCCTCTGGCGCGTCGGTCAGGGTGGTGCCGCCGAGGTTCCGCATCATCGTCGCACCCGCCATTCTATCGGGATCGTTGCGGCGTCTCGGGCCGCCAGAATTCGGATTTGCGGTCGGCATGAACGTCCCCCTCCTGCTGCTGGCGTGATCGTGAAGCGACGCCGTGGCGCGCCGTCCCGCATGCGGCGAGACGAGCCTGCATAAGTCTCAGGGTTCGCGCGGGCGCGTGAGGCGCAGCAAAGCGCCGTGAGATGTGATGAGATGGTCAACGGTCGGCAGCCCGTTCGGAGCGACTTGCAGCTTCTCACTCAGGTTCACGGCAACTCGCTCGGACAGTCTCGGCGGCAAGCCTATTCTCAGCAGGACAAGGCCGAAGTCGCCGACGATCCTCGGCGCCCATCCGATCCTGAAGGACCAGCGAATGTGCCCGGACCAGACCGACTCATTGCTGACGCGACGCCACGTGCTGGGATCCGCGATGGCTGCCGGCCTCGTCGCTGCTTCCGGCTTCGATCTTCCGGCGAGCGCCTCGCCGGCCATCCACGCGGCGACGCCGCGTCCCCTCCCGCGGAAAGGCAAGAGCATGAGCTTCATCACGACCAAAGACGGCGCCGAGATCTTCTACAAGGACTGGGGGACTGGCCCCGTCGTCATGTTCTCACATGGCTGGCCGCTCAACGCCGATGCCTGGGAGGACCAGCTCTTCGCGCTTGCCTCGAACGGATACCGGGTGATCGCGCATGACCGCCGTGGCCATGGTCGCTCCAGCCAGACCTGGAACGGCAATGACATGGACACCTATGCAGACGATCTCGCGGCGCTCGTCGAGGCTCTCGACGTCCACGATGTGACGCATGTCGGCCATTCGACGGGTGGAGGCGAGGTGACCCGGTATATCGGTCGCCACGGCTGCGCTCGCGTCAAGCGCGCGGTGCTCGTATCGGCGATTCCGCCGACGATGCTCAAGACGGCGGCCAATCCCGACGGCCTGCCGATCGAGGTATTCGACGGCTTGCGCCGGGACCTACTCGCCGACCGGTCGCAATTCTATCGCGACCTCGCGGAGCCCTTCTACGGCGCCAACCGACCCGGCGCCAAGGTCTCGCAAGGCGTGAAGGATGCCTTCTGGCAGCAATCGATGATGGCCGGCCTCAAGGGCGCACACGACTGTATCAAGCAATTCTCCGAAACTCTCTTTCACGAGGACCTCAAGAAGTTCGAGATTCCCACGCTGCTGATCCACGGTGACGACGATCAGATCGTCCCGATCGACGATGCCGCGCGCAAATCCGTCAAGCTGATCAAGAATGCGACGCTCAAGGTCTACCCGGGTGCCCCGCACGGCCTGCCCGCGACTCACCGGGAGGAAGTCATCGCCGACTTGCTCGCTTTCCTCAGGACCTGACGTCGTTCTGCGCCGCACCGGATCTGCCCCCCGTCCGGTGCGGCGCCACCATTCTATCGAGCATCGGTGCATCGGGGCACGCTCGCACTCTCAGGAGGAAGTCGATGATGATCGGTCACCGCTCTCGCGTAGCCCTTGCCATTGCGGCGACCGGCGCACTCGCGGCTGCGCTCGCTGGCGCGAGCCCTTATTCGGACATCAACGCCGCCGCCGTCGCCAGTCCGATCACGGTTCACCGCATTCGCGGGAATGTATCGATGCTCGACGGCTCCGGCGGAGAGATCACGGTCCTCTCCGGTCCCGAAGGCCTGCTGATGGTCGACGCCGGCATTGCGGTGTCGCGGCGGAAGATCGAGGCGGCGCTGCGTAGCATCGGCCTGGGCAGGCTGCGTTATGTGGTCGATACGCACTGGCATTGGGATCACACGGACGGAAATGGATGGGTTCGCCGCACCGGCGCCACCGTGATTGCCAGTCGCAGGGCCTATGCCCGGCTGACCCAGACCAACCGCATCGTGGAATGGGAACACACCTTCACGCCCGTTCCGAAGGGAGATCTCCCCAACGAGATCCTCGCCGGCAATAAGACGATGCGCTTCGCCGGCGAGACGCTCAGGATCCGTCAGTACCGAGCTGGCCACACCGATGGCGACGTGTCGGTCTATTTTGTCAACGCGAACATCCTCGCCACCGGCGACACCTTCTGGAATGGGGTCTACCCGTTCATCGACTATGTCACCGGCGGTAGCATTGACGGCGCGATCCTCGCCGCCAACGCCAACCTCGCTTTGTCAAACGCGCGTACCTTGTTCGTGCCCGGTCACGGCCCAGTCGGGAATCGCACCGATCTCACCCAGTGGCGCGACATGCTGGTGGCGATCCGCAGCCGAGTGGCGGCGCTCAAGGCACAGGGCAAGTCGATCGACCAAGTGGTAGCGGCGCATCCAACGGCAGCGTTCGACGCCCGATGGGGACACGGCGTGATCAGCGGCGCGCTCTTCACGCGCCTAGTCTACCGCGGAGTCTGATCTTCAACAGGCTTTCGGGAGAAACGGCTTGCGCACGTCATCGGCGCCGGCGGCGCACGTGCCTGCTGCCTTCTTCGGGATCGTGCTCGGTCTCGGAGGCTTGGCGAATTCCTGGCGGGCGGCACACGCCGTCTGGCGTTTGCCCGCTGTGTACGGCGAGGTCCTGTTCGCTTGCGCCGCGCTCGTGTGGGCACTCCTCACGATGCTCTATGCACGCAAATGGATCGTCGCGCCCGATCAGGCTCGGGAGGAAGCGGACCATCCTGTCCAGTGCTGCTTCATCGGCCTGGCGGGTGTCGCAACCCTGCTGATCGCTCAAGGCGCGTTACCCTACTCGCGCGCTCTGGCGGTCCTGTTGTTTTTGGTCGGCGCAACGTTCGCGCTCTCCTTTGGTCTGTGGCGGACCGGCCTGCTCTGGCACGGCGGCCGCGAACCGGGCACCTCGACACCGATTCTCTATCTGCCGATCGTCGCAGCCGGCTTCGTCGGCGGGACCACGGCTGCCGCGCTCGGCTGGGCCGATTGGGGTCAGCTTGCCTTCGGCGCGGCGTTCTTCTCCTGGCTCGCGATCGAGTCCGTGCTGCTCCACCGGCTTTACACGGGGCCGATCATGGCACCGCCGTTGCGCCCAGCGCTCGGGATCCAGCTCGCCCCGCCAGCGGTCGGCGCGGTATGCTATAACGCGATCGGCGGCACCAGCGACCTAGCGGTGCATGCGCTGCTCGGCTATGCGCTGCTTCAGGCGCTGCTGCTGGTGCGCCTGGCACCCTGGATCGTCGAACAACCTTTCGCCGCCTCCTATTGGGCGTTTTCGTTCGGGGCGACCGCGCTTGCCGGCGCTGCGGTTCGCTTGTCACAAGCGCAAGCCAGCGCAGCAATCGCCGCGATCGCGCCCGTCCTCTTCGTCGGCGCGAACCTGCTGGTTGCTGGGATCGCCCTCGGTACGCTCTACCTTTTGGCGCGCGGTCGCCTGCCCCCTCCGGTGGAGCAGGCGGTACCTCGGTAGTCAGGGTCAGATTTGCGCCGCCCCGCCATCGACGAAGAGTTCGCTGCCGTTCACATAGCTGCTCTCGCTCGAGGCTAGGAAAAGCGCCGCGGCGGCGATCTCGGCAGCTTCGCCCAGCCGACCGAGCGGAGTCGCCTCGCGGGTCAGGCGCTGCATCGTCAGATTCTCCTCTTCGGATGAGGCGAGCCCATGCCAGCCCGCGGTCGACGTTGAGCCGGGCGAGAGGACGTTGACCCGGATGCCGCGGGGAGCGAGCTCAAGCACCCAGGTCCGCGCAAAGTTGCGCACCGCCGCCTTGCTCGCGCTGTAGACGCTGAATGCAGGCGTCCCCTTGCTGCCCGCGGTCGACCCCGTCAGGATCACCGAGGCGCCGTCGCAGAGCAAAGGCAGTGCCTTTTGCACGGTGAACACCATGCCTTTCACGTTGCTGTCGAAGGTGCGATCGAAATGGTCTTCCGTGACTTCTTCCAGCCGGCGGAACTCGCCGCCGCCGGCGTTGGCGCACAGGATGTCGATCCTTCCTGCGTGACGTGCGACCTCGGCATAGAGCCGGTCGAGATCGTCTAGGTTCGAAACATCCCCTCGGACGCCGATTGCGTTCCCGCCGACTGACCGCACCGCGTCGTCGAGGTTGGCCTGTCGCCTGCCGGTCATGAAAACCTGCGCGCCTTCCGCGGAAAAGCGCTGGGCGATTGCGAGACCGATTCCGCTGTTGGCGCCCGTGATAACCGCGACTTTGCCCTGCAATCGTTGCATTACCTGTTCCTTCTCTGAGATACTGATGGGAGCTCGAGTGCCATCCCGGCGCTGCGGGTCTCGTGACAGGGCATCCAGCATCTCCTTGCAGGACTTGGACCGTGTCTAGCGGCGGCCGGAAGGCGCGTTCACGACAGTGCAGCGCGATTGGGCGCTCGGACAGTGAGACGATGTGAAGCGGCGGGAGCAGGTGTGAGGAGAGCGGAGGCCGCTATTACTCACGGACGCTCACGATTCCTCGCGATGACTGTCTCGCGCGCTGCGCGGATCGCGCGCAGCAGAACCGACGTACCATCCGTTGCCGAAACGAGGACAATGATGCGCTCGACCTTGCTCGCCCTTTCCGGAGCTTTGATCATGACGGCAACCAGCGCTTCCGCCCAGTCAGCGCGCGATCTGCGCGGGCCGGCCGCCGTCGTTCCGATCGAGAATGAGCCGCCTGCGCGCCTGATCGTCGATCCTCCGATACCGGAGGCCCTCGCGAAAGGACGTGTATTCATCCAGTACCGTGCCGAGAACCTGCGCATCGTCCAGGTATTTGGGCCGGCGGCGCTAGCCGTCTCGCCCCGTGTCGGCCACATCCACGTGACCGTCGACGATCTACCGTGGCATTGGGCCGACGCGAGCGGCGAACAGATCATCCTGACCGGATTGCCGGTAGGCCGACACAAGGTCCTCATCGAACTGGTCAACGCCAATCACCAGACCATCGACCAGCAAACAGTCAGCTTCGTAGTGCCTGTTTTGGCGACCCCCGCAAGTCATCAGTAAAGGCGCTGTACGGCTCTGGTCGTGTAGTCAGCAGGGTGATCGCCGATGGCAATTGCGGTAATGAATGAGATGCCTCAGAAGGTCATCATTGGGCCGCGCCGAGCCCTTCGAACTACTCGATTTCTCGACGTTGCTGAACCTGCGTGGACGTCACTGGACGATCGGCAGAAGAGCTTTCTGCGGGGCAGCCTAAGCGATTGATTGCGCGGTCAAATCATAGACTTGCGAACTCGCCAACGGCATCATTAGCACGATCTGGATTCGTGGAAAAGGCTGGACGTGAATGGACAGGGCTGTTCGAGTCCGCCTGGGTAGTGGCTGGTTGGGCGCCTGTCCGAAATAGGACTACAAATTTCGGACAGGTAGGCGGGTAGGCCGACCCCATGTAAGCGACTTTCCAGCACGAGAGCCGACCTTGAAATCCGTGCCTCATCCACATCCATGATGTATTGCAGGCATATATTTCAATGCTTCACGCGCGACAGCAGAACCCCCTTTTTGAGGCAAAGCGGCGCCCATAGATCGCCGGCAGGTTCGCGAGACTGGAGTGCGCAGAGGGGGATCAGCGTCAGGTGACTAACAGCCTGCGAGAATTCTACGAAAGCCTCAATCAGGAGGAGCGAGCTCTCGCGGCTGAAGTCGCGACCGACCGTCTCGGGCTGCTGATGCGGATCGCCATCAACGAGCTTGACCTCGATTTCGAAGGTGTGGACCTCGGAGCCGAGCCGACAGAGGCCGATCAGGAGCGATCGTACCTAATGCGGATCGGCGTGGCCCGCATCATCAAGCTGGCAATGCAGGCACACGATCGGTTCGATGCACCGACGGTGACGATCCAGCGCGACCCCACCTACTCGGGTGCGGTGCTCTCACTCATCGGTGTGGCCGGCGCAATCGAGCACGGTCGGCGCGTAGCACAGAGCCTGGCCGCGAAGGGTGCCCGAATTGAGAAGCTGCCCGATCGCTTCCGCATCGTCCTGCCCGCGAAGCTGGCCGATCTTGAACTGCACGAACGCGAGCTCGAGCGTCTTCACACAGGGCATCACAGGAGAAGGCTGGCGGAGGGCTATGAAGCGATCGTCGGGCCCAGGATCGGCGACGAGGTCAGATCGCTGCTTACCGATCTCGTCTATCCCTTCGCGACGCACTTCATTGGCTACGAGGCCGATCCCGCGCTGGACTTCTACTTCTTCGGGCACGCCTACAATGACATGTTGCTCGCCAAGGGTTTCGACACCTTCCACTTCTCGACGCTCTTCGGTGGCGTGACATTCGCGAACTACAAGCTTGCAGCGATCTTCATCGTGTCCGTGGCGATGAAGCACCGTGCATTCGTGCGAGCGCTCTTGGACAAGGAGCCGTCGATCAGGATCGAGGACGTCCTCACCGTGTCGGTCGAGACCGCAGGCTTCCTCGAAGGACTGCGAGAGTTCATCAATCAGTTCGGCGAGCGGTTCGAAGGCCATGTGTCGGTGACCGATGACGACGTGCGGATCATCTTCGACGTGCTTTCCGTAAGCAGGCGCAATCTGGCGCTGCTTGACCGGCCGGGAGCGCCGATCCCGCCGTTGATCCAGTGCTCCGACGATCACGTCATCAGGCCCCTGGCGGGTGCGACCAGCGATGAGGTCATGCTGTTCCTCCTGAATTCGCTGCAGCACAGCTTCCCGAAGGAGTACGACCGGGCGCAGCGGGCCCGGGAAGGGGTGATGCAGCGATCGGTCGAGAAGGCGATCCGCTCAGTGCTTCCGACGCTGGAATTCCGGGGCAACATCAAGTTGAGGCAGGCCGGCAAGGTTCTGACGGACATCGATCTGGTGATTGTCGAGGCGCCGGGCAACCGCGTGATCCTCACGCAGCTGAAGCATCAGGACCCCTACGGCGCGGATTTCGCCACGATGCTGGCGAGGACCGGCCGGCTGAATCAGCAGGTGAGCGAATGGCTTCGCAAGGTGCGTTCATGGCTCGCCGCCGCGAGCACGGCCGAACTTCGCGCGACCTTTCGGCTGCCGTCCGGTTCGGCGAGACCCGAAATCAGCCTGCTTGTTCTCACGCGGCACTACGCGCATTCGCTCCGACAGGTTGTAGCCGGTGACGATGCCACCTTCTCCAACTGGAATCAGCTCGTCACGGCGATAGCGCGACTTCAGGAGCGAGCAGGCGACGCCTCGGCAGGCGATCTGATCGAGGAGCTGAGGGCTCTGAGTACGCCGGAACAGGAAGAGCATCTGCCCGAACCGTCCAGTGTCTGGTCCGTCCGAAACCTGCGATTCACGATCGAGCAGGAGCAGGTCTAGGCACCCTTGCCCGGCTTCGCTGTCAAACCGGGCCCAAGGGTGCCTTTGCTCATCGAACCGGCGGCGTCTTGGCGCCTGACAGGCGCTCGCATGACGGGCCGACGAGACTCCATGCCGCATCGATGACTTCTTCGAAGGCGAGATCCTTCAGATCCAGTGATGCGGCGTATGCCCGCCATTGTGCCTGCTTGGCTTCGGTCAGCATCGCGTTGGACAGTCCCGGCGGCCTCTTGTCGGGTAGCGCCGTGCCTCGCCGATCAAAGGTCGCGCTGATCGCCGCATCGAGGTCTTCCGGCGCAATCTCCAGGGCTCTCGGAATGGCCCAGAGATCGAAATAGTCCTTCATCCGCCCGTTGGCGGCGCCAAGAGCAACCATGGCCTGGAACTTCTCGGCGATGACCGAGGCAGGTGGGTAGATCCGGATTTCCGGCTCCTCCATGCCCAGCATCGACGGATAGGCCATGGTCCGGGCAGCGTCTGCGAGGGCATCGCCGAATCCGATGTCGATCGTGACGGGTATCCGGCTCCTTTCAATATAGGCGTCGGCACGCAGCCGTACGCCACCATATTCCATCTCCTCCCTGATGACCGCGGTCCTCAGACTCCGGGTGTCGAAGACAAGCCCATCGTCAGCTTCGATCGACAGGACTCCGGCAAAAACCTCGCGCAGGTGGTCAGGATCGGAGTTCCCGTGACCCAGAAAGTCCGCATCTCTCGTCTCGCGCGAATCGCTTTCGATCCAGAGGGTGACGAGCATGCCTCCCTTCAGAATGAAGGAACCGCGATGTTCGGATATGGAAAGGCGATAAAGCAGCCGTTCGAGGGCATAACGGACGAGCACCACATCATAGGCTCGCCGTTCGGCACGGGCGAGATTCAGCAGCCGGTGCTTGACCGAGGCTGCAATGTTCGCTGGCACCCTAGCCATTTGACGTGAGTGCCTCGAGATAGGGGCGCATGATGTTCCATGCGTCGCCTGCCATTGCCGCATTTGCGATCGATGCCGGCGTCGCCTTGCGCTGATCCAGCGTGGCGCGGAGTGCTTCTACTGCCACGGATCGATCGACCAGCTTTCGATTTCGGAAGACGTCTGCAAGGGTTTTCGGAATCGAGTAGATTGGAACGCGGGTCCCTGAGATCGTGTGATGTTCGATCCCCTGGTGGATATATCTGTCCCGGAACTCGACGATGCGGATAGGCGGATAGGACGAAGCAGACGGACTCCAGTCCTTCACGCTGACCGCCATCCAGACCTTGCGCGGCATCTGATCTGTCAGGCCGTGATAGGCCAGCGCCGAAACCATCGACACCACACCTCGCGGTACTGTTTTCGCCGCCTCGGCCAGTGCGTGGTGCGTGTCGACGTCACTGTCGGATCGCTGATACAGGCCGCGCGAGATGCGAAAGAGCTCACCAGCGGCGACAGCTCGTGAAATGGTCGGGGGGTCAATGCCTTGCTGACGCAGTTCGTAGGCGCGTACGATCGGTTGTCGAGCGAGGATTTCGGTCAGCCTGTGGCGCTGGGAGGTGCTGGAGGAATCACTCATTGACGTTACATATCCTGGGTCTGGATTTTTTCAGACCCAGGATATGTAACGAATCCCTGTTACATATCCTGGGTCTCATTCCAACAAGACCCAGGATATGTAACAATCACCACCGTTATTGGCCATGGTCGCCATCGGCCTTGGAGGCTGACCGAACGAGCTCACTCTCGAACGAATGGCCGGCCGAACAAATCCATTCTTTCAGCAATTCCGTGGTTGTTTCGGCGTAAGGCCTCCGAAGGCCGCATTCCCAGACAATCCCCGTCCGCCAGCCCAGCGCCCGCAACGCCTCGACGGCCTGCCTATCTCGCTCGACATTGCGCTCGAACTTGTTGCCCCAGAATTCGACGTTGCTGGTCGGTGTCGTGCACCAGTGACATCCCTCATGGCGATGCCAGAAACAGCCATGTACGAAGATCGCAGCACGCCGGGACGCAAGCACGATATCGGGCCGCCCGGGAAGCTTGGCCGCGTGCAGCCTGTATCTGAACCCGGCACGATGCAGCGCCTTGCGCAGAAAGGTCTCCGGCCGGGTGTCCGTGCCGCGAATGCCAGACATCATGCGCGACCGCGTCGCCACATCGACTACGTCGACCATGGAGAGCGACCTGTCATTTCGCGTCGATGATGGTAATCATCATCCCTTTGCCTGACCTTCGGAAAGCGTGCGAGTCTTGCCAAGATATTCGGTCGTTGACATTTTTGCAGGTCCGGGGGGACTGGCCGAGGGATTTTCGAGCGTTCCCGGTGCCGCCGACGAGCATGCCTTCAGCATCGCCCTGTCGATCGAGAAGGAGACATCGGCGCACGAGACGTTACGCCTCCGCAGCTTCCTGCGCCAGTTCGAGGGTGCGCTTCCCGCTGTCTACTACGACTTCATCAACGGCAAGATCGCGGAGCCTGACTGGTCTTCGTTGTATCCGGACGAGTGGAATGCTGCGGAAAGGGAGGCCTGGAAGCTCGAACTCGGCAAGGAGGACCCTGCAGAACGGCTTGACGCGCGACTGGACGCGATCCGCGAGGAAAGCGGCGGCAACGTCATTCTGATAGGCGGCCCGCCATGCCAAGCTTATTCGCTCGCCGGTCGTTCGCGCAATGCGGGCAAGGAGGGCTACGTAGCGCTCGAGGACAACAGGCACTTCCTTTACCGGGAATACATCCGGATCCTGGATCGACTGAATCCCGCCGCCTTCGTCATGGAGAACGTGAAGGGCATGCTGTCCTCGTCGGTGGATGGGGAAAACCGCATCTTCGATCAGGTGCTCCGCGACCTTCGCGGAGAACGCGAAGACGGACAGAGATATCGGCTGATCGCGCTTGATCCGCGCCGTCGACAGCAGCTTGATCTCGGCCGCTTCGAACCGCGTGCGCCCGATTTCATAGTACGCGCCGAGGACTTCGGCGTGCCGCAGGCACGGCACCGCGTGATCGTGGTCGGGCTGCGCGCCGACCTTGCCGAAGACCTGCCGGATCGGGCGCTGGCCGACCTCATGATCCGCCACAATCTGAAGACGACAGTCGGCCATGCCCTCTCCGGCATGCCCCGACTGCGGAGCGGTCTCAGCCAGGAGGCAGATGGACCTGACGCCTGGCGCACTATCGTGCTCGCCGCGATGGCCTTTGTCGCCGAGCTGGAGACCGATCTGCCCGATGAACAACACACTGTCTTCGCCGAGCGCGCCAGCGACTATCATCGCCGCTTTGCGGCGCTGAACGATATCCCGGATCGGGAAGGATTTGGAGTCGGGATTTCCGAAGACTGCCCTGCGGATCTGCGGGACTGGCTGACAGATACAAAGCTGGAAACGCTTCCGAACCATGCGACGCGGAGTCACATGGGCAGCGATCTGGCGCGCTACTTCTTTGCTGCCGTCTTCGCCGAAGTCACAGGAAAGTCACCGAAGGCGTCGGACTTTCCGGAGGAGCTGGCGCCAGCACACGAAAACTGGACCTCCGGCAATTTCGCCGACCGCTTCAGGGTCCAGCTTGCCACCGGTCCGTCGACCACGGTCACGAGCCATATTTCCAAGGATGGCCACTATTTCATCCATCCAGATCCGCTGCAATGCCGCAGCCTCACGGTCAGGGAAGCTGCGCGCCTGCAGACCTTCCCCGACAATTATCTGTTCAAAGGAAACCGCACGCAGCAGTACACACAGGTCGGTAATGCGGTGCCACCTCTGCTTGCGCGATGGATCGGCGAGGCTCTCTACGCGCTACTTACCGCGGACCGAGACGAAGCTGCGGATGCAACCGAAGAGCCTCTTGTCGCGCGGACTGGCTGAGCCGGAATTATCATCTTCGCCAGCACCATCGCGAGCCTGCAAGGTAATTCAATCTGGCTGGAATACGGCTTGTCGCTCCGTTCCGCGCTGTGCACAACGAGTCGGGGGCGGGACTCGAACTTGAAGGCTTGGGGGAGCTTGATGCCATCAGCAACACAGACGGAGGCGTTTGCGAGACAGCTGCGCGCGCGCCTCGCAACGGCAGTTGATGTCGATGACGCCGCTCGCCTGGTTCGCGCTGATCTAGAGCCGATCCTCGGCGCATTTTCGCAGGAACAGGAGGAAGACTTTGCTGCTGCTATAGACAGCGTCAGAGCCACAATCCGTCCCGTGGAAATCCTGCGCGTCAATTCCATGTTCCGCGTGCGCCAGCAGTGGTATCGCGGTCCTGCGGAAGGCGACCGGCACTGGCCGGCGCTGCGCTCCTACCTCGTGGATTCCAAGGGCTGGTCGGCCGAGACCGTCGACGAGCGAATCGGTGCCGCTTCCAACGAGATCGTCTCGCTGCTCGAAAATCCTGCGGCCGACAGCTTTGCCTGTCGGGGTCTCGTGATCGGTCATGTCCAGTCGGGCAAGACGGCCAACATGACGGCGGTCATCGCGAAGGCTGTCGATGCAGGCTACAATCTGGTCATCATCCTCGCCGGCCTGACAAACAAGCTGCGCAGGCAGACCCAGAGCCGGATGCGCAAGGATCTGGTCGATCGGCTGCGCGACCGGTGGGAGCTTCGGACCACGGAGGACGATCAAGGCGATTTCAGGATGCCGCCTAACGGCGGCTTTCCGGCCCCGGCGGAGGGCGTCGTGCAGCTTGCTGTCGTCAAGAAGAACGTGGCGCCGCTCGGTCAGCTACTTGCGACGCTCGATCGTACGCTTCCAGCCGTGCTCCGCAGGCTCCGCGTTCTCATCATCGACGACGAATGCGATCAGGCCAGCGTCAACACGGCTTCGGGCGAGTATGACATGACCCGGATCAACGAGAACATCCGGCTGATCCTGAAAAAGTTTCCGGCAAATTCCTATGTCGGTTACACCGCGACGCCCTTTGCGAATGTTCTGATCAACCCGTTCCCCGTCAACGGCGGGGAGTTGGACGACCTCTATCCTAAGGATTTCATCACCGCTCTTCCGACACCGGACGGCTATTTTGGCACTGAGCGGCTGTTTGGCCGGCCGCCCGCCGATGCCGAAGCGCCTCTTCCGGACGAAGAGGGCCTCGACATGATCCGGGACATTGCCGAGGACGATACCGCGCTGCTTCAACCGCCGAGTCGGGCGCAAAAGGATACCTTCCAGCCGCGGATGCCCTCCTCGCTCGAGGACGCTGTTCTCTACTTTCTCGCATCCTGCGCCGCGCGCCGCTTCCGGGGTCAGGCCGGCAGCCACATGTCGATGCTGATCCATACCTCTGCCTACGTGATCATGCATGATCGACTTGCGACGCTGGTCAAGGCGTGGCTGGAGGTCATCGGCAAACAGCTGCTGGATTCCTCGTCTCCGCTGTGCCAGCGGATGCTGGCCTTCTGGGATGCAGAGCAGCTCAGGATTCCCGATGGGGTCTGTCCTCATCCGCATGTCACCTCCGAAGAGCTGATGCCCTTCATGCCGGCGGTGCTGGAAGCGCTTGAAGTGCCCGTCGAGAACGGCGTCAGCGAGGATCGCATCGACTATGACGGTCCTCCGAAGACCTACATCGTCGTTGGCGGATCGATCCTTGCCCGCGGACTTACGATCGAAGGTCTGTGCGTCAGCTATTTCCTGCGCACCTCCAGCCAGTACGACACGCTGCTGCAGATGGGCCGCTGGTTCGGATATCGTCCGGACTATGAGGACATGCCGCGAATCTGGATGACCGAGGCGCTGTCGACCGCATTCCGCTCGCTTGCCCTCATCGAGGCGGAAATCCGGGATGACGTCGCCGAATATGCCATCCGCCACAACACTCCGATGGAGTTTGCCGTCCGCGTCCGCTCCATACCGGGCATGGCGATCACTGCTGCAAGTAAGATGCGAGCGGCGGTACTGACCGACGTCAGCTACGCGGGAAAGCACGTGCAGACGATCCGTTTCGATCATCACGATCCGCGAATCGTGCAGGCGAACTGGACCGCGGCTGCACATCTCATGACCCAGGCGACAGACCTTGGTCTTCGATCGGCCGACCCCTCGCAGGTCCTGTTCGAAGGCGTTCCCGGCAGGCTGATCGTCCAGTTTCTGCGCGCCTACTCCGTGCAGGCGTCGCACCGCGAACTGTCGGCAGACTTCCTGCTCGGCTATCTCGAGGCGTCCGGCGACAGTCAGAAGACCTGGAGCGTCGGCGTCATCGAGCCTCGGATCGGCGCCGCCTCTGCCGAGCCACTCGGCGGCCTGGGACCTGTCCGACTGTCCACGAGAAGCCGCCTGAACCGGCCGGAAGACTTCGCCGATATCAAGGCCCTGATGTCCAAACGCGACGTCCTGTTCGACTGCGGCGAGGCAGGTGATGGCGTTCCGAACGCGGACTGGAGCGCGCTGAAGGCGGCGCGCGCCGGGATCGTGGGGCCCGTTCCGATGCTCCTGCTGTATCCGATTGATCGAGCATCGCAGCCTCGGCCAGGCTCGACCGAGCGCTCTCCGCTTGATGCGGTCGGTGACCTCGTAGGCTTCGGGATAGTCTTCCCCGGCGCGGCCGAGGGAGCGGGCGGATACTACAGCGTTCGCCTCGAGCCCCCGTCAGCGGATGATCTCGAGGAGATCGAAGACGAGATCGCGGAACAACTTGAGGCCGGGCGTGCCCGCTGAAGCGTCAGTCGATCACTGGGAGATGCTTCGGCGCGGCGGACAGGCGTCGACGGCACTCGAGATACCACACTATAGGCTCAAAAATCCCATATGAATTTGATTTTGCATAAAAAATTTGGAAATATTGGCGGAGAAATCAAACGAAAGTAATCACCGGGTAAGCACCGTTGGCGGACTGACTGGATAGTTCGGTCACAAAGCGGGACCGAGGCGAGATTGCCCGCTCCGAATCAACCGAAAGAGCTCGGCTTGGTACAGCGCGTCATTGAGTGCATCGTGATCGCCGTGGAGCTGGGGATGGATCACTTCCGCGATGTAGCTTGAGCGGGTGTCCGCCCACGTGCACCCTGACACGCCCATCCAGAGCGCCTTGATGTCCAGAGCGGTGAAGCCGAACGGGTTTTCGCCGGTGTACCTGTGAAAGTAGTAGTTCACGAACGACCAGTCGAACGGCGCGTTGAACCCCACGAACACCGGGGTGTCGTCGCCGGCGATCTCGTCGATCCAGGCGCGGAAGCGACGCATGGCGGCCTCCGGTTCCGTTCCGTCCTGCTGGAGGCGGTCCAGCGACAGCCCGGAGACCTTGAGCGCCTCCGGTACGAACCTGTCGTTGATCGGCTTGAGTTCGCACACGAACGTCGCGGACGGGTCGGTCACGACGCAGGCTCCGATCGAGAGCATGCTGTATTCGCCCGGGATCGGGCCGGCGGTCTCCACGTCGATCGAGATGAAGATCTCCTGCCTGTAGGTGCTCACGTGATCAGTTCCTCCACGGTGACGAGGGGCGGACGGTTGCGAACCGCCTCCCAGTGCTCACGGAACGCCTTGCGACCGTTCTCGGCGGCACCGTCGGTCTTCCAGTGCAGCCCGGCAAGCGTCTTTATGTCGAACGGCGTGTCGGAGCCGTCACGCGCGGTGACGATCGTCGGGATGGACCGACCGAGCGCGTAGCCGAGTTCGAGGAAGCAGTTGGGCCGCGACCCGGTGATGTCGGCGACCACGACGCTGGCCCGGTGGAGCTTGGCGAAGATTTCGTCGTCGATGCGCGCGTGATCGTAGGCCTGGCGACCGTCGATGACGGTCAGGCGATAGCCGAGCTCGCCCTCGAGCACCGGCTGCACGACGGTGTCGAAGAACCCCTGGACGGCCGCGAACTCCTCGTGGTCGGGTGCCAAGAGCCGGACCGCGAATGCCATCGGCCGGTCCAGGTTCTCGAGCAGGTCGACCAGGACGGTGACCCTGTCCTGCACCGACTGGCGGGCCGGGAAGCGGATGCGGTTGATCCAGTCGTGCGAATCACCGCCGTCGGCGATCTGGAACAGCTTGCGGCTGTTGCCGCTCGCTTCGCCGAAGGAATAGAGACGGCGGCTGCCCTCGTTATCGGGCGTGATCGGCAGGTTCAGCGGGATCACCGGCTTTCCGGCGGCATGATAGAGATCGGCGAGGAACCGCACGCCTTCAGTGCCACCGAGCGCGATCAGGATGTCGCCGTAACGCGCCTGCGCCTCCATGCGCTTGCTGTTCATGTTCCAGCGCGCGGCGCTTTCCATACGGACCACGGGAGAGTCCCGCATCTCGTCCCACAGCGCGTGGAACTCCTCCGGGATCTGGTCCTCGTTCTTGTGGTGCTGGACCGCGACCGCGAGCGGTATGGGGGCGCCGGCCGGGCGGGTAGAGATCGCGTCCTTGATCGTCTGCCACACCAGCCAGTCGAAGCAGATCGGCTGTCCGTCGCCGCGCTTCGGCTCGGCGTCGACCGGGACGACGAACGTCGCGCCCAGCTTCATGAGAGCGCGCACCAGCCCGGACACCAGCTCGCGCGCCTTGGCGACGTCGTCCGGGGTCGCGACGGCGGGATCCTTGGAGATGCTGCCGGCGATGTGGATGCGGCGGCCGAGAAGGGGGGAGCGGGCCATTAACGGTCCTTCATCACGCGCGACCCGGCCATCTCGATGGCAGCGGCGCGCAGGTGTTCGTAGCGGAGCGGGTCTTCGGGGAAGGCCTTCGCCATCGCGGCGGGGTAGAAGCGGCTGCGGAAGTCCGAATAGGTCCAGCCGGGCTTCGCCTCCGTCGGGCCCGTCAGCTTGACCAGTTCGCCGATCTGCGCCGGGGTGAAGTCGAGGCCGTCGAGGTCCATCTCGAGCAGCGCGCGGCGTTCCGCGTCGGACGGCCGGTCGAACCGGTCGATGATGGCGGCGCGGCGCAGCAGCGCCGGATCGAGGACGCTCAGCCGGTTGGTGCAGAGTATCACGACGATGCGTCCCTTGTAGCGGCGCAGGTCGTCGATGCCCTGGATCAGGGTGTTCACCGCGACCTTGTCCTCGTGATGGCTGTGCTCCTGCGTACGGGCCGCGGCGATGCTGTCGCCCTCGTCGATGACGAGGACGGCGCGGCGCGTCTTTCCAACCGACGCGGTGACGCGCTTGAGGGCCTCGGCGAGCAGCGTGGTCATCTCGCCAACCTTGCCGCTGCCGCGCACGCGGTTGGACAGCCGGAAGATCGTCGCGTCCTCGGAACGGGCCTCGGTGAGCAAGCGGTTGGCGATGCATTCTGCCATCACCGTCTTGCCGGTGCCGACGTCGCCGTGGAACACGACCAGCGGATACTGGTCGGCGACGAGGTCGGTGATCACGAGTTGCCGGCGGTGGTGCCGTCGACTCCAGTCGCCGAGCTTATCGGCGGCGAGGAGCAGCCGCAGCTGGTCGTGAACGCGGGCGTAGCGTTCCTGGAACCCGAGAAGCGTCCCGGCGCGCTGCGCTAGGCCCGCGTCAGGCACGACGGTTTCGCTGTCGAAGATGTCGGTCTGGCTCACTGCGTCCAATCCTTGCGTTTCAGCCCGTACGAGCCGCTGGTGTAGTTGCGCCCACCGTCGTCGTTGAGGCTGGCGTGGCTGGTGTCGTCGTAGTTGGTGGACCAGGTGAGGTTGAGCTTGCCGCTCATCGCCTGGCGCGCATCGGGGTCGTAGGACCCTGTGTAGGTGATCACGATGCGGAGCGTCGGGAACGTCACACGCGGCCACATCGCGTTGCCCGGCCGGCTCGAGATGAGCCCGCCCGCGTCCGTGTCGACGGTGTAGCGCGCGGCGCGTACCTCGGTGCCGAAATTGAGCAGGGTGACGTCAACCGAGGCCAGGTATCCCTTCTTCGCCAGCAGTTCGATGTCGTGGACGTAATTCGCCACGTCCTCGCTCGAGATGGCCCCGGTGCTGTCGGCGATCATCTTGAGGTCGGCCTGGAAGCGCCGCACGACGTTCTGAACGTCGGTGGTGCTGTAGGTCTCGGTGGTGGTGGTCGTGTTCATCACTGGTCCTCCGTCCGGAACTTGGGGCCGAAGAGCTCCTTCCACACTGCGTCGTCGTTCTCGATCGACGCGAAATTGGCGGTCTCCCAAGCCTCGCGGGAAGCCTCGACGATGGCCTTGCGCTCGGCCTCGGAGATCCGGCTGGCGACGTTGTTGGTGTTGCAGACCGGATCAATGATCACGACCGGATGGCTGAAGGAGGGGATCGACGAGCCGTTCTCCGGGAAGGAGATGACCTGCTTGAGCTCCGACTGCGCGATGTAGAGGAGGAAGTCGCGGAAGCGCTGCTCGATGCTCGTCGGCTTGCCCAGGGTGTCCTGCAGGTGCGCCATGATCAGCTCGACGTGGAACGACTTGAGGCCCTTCACCTCGGCGCGGCGGCTCCAGCGCTTGCCGAGCCGGACCAACGTGCGGAAGTCGGGATCGGCCTGCTTCCGCTTGTAGACGAAGTTCACCTGGCACGGTGCGCAGGTGTGCGTCTTGCTGCCGTTGCGGATGTCGTACTGCCACCCGTATTCGGACGCCTCCTCGTCCTGGATCACCGGCACGATGTCTACCGACAGCCCCGAGCCCACGAACGCGACGGTCGCGGCCTTTGACTGGATGGTGAAGTCCTCCACCGACTTGTTGGGATACTGCGCCTCCAGCAGCTTCGTGATGTCGGCCGTCAGCGTCTCGATCGTCTCGATCGTCGCGTCCTTGCCCGAGATGTAGAACACCACGTCCACGTCGATCGGATCTTCGGTCGTCTTGCGCAGGATGGTGTGCTTGGCGAAGGAGCCCGCCTTGACGACCTTCGTGATCTTGATCTCCGTCTTGTCCCGGACGTTGTTGCGCAGGTTTTCGATCAAGCGATCGACCTGCGCGTTGTATTCGGTCCGCTTGTCCTTTGGCAGGCGGAGCACGTTGTAGTCGTAGTAGCGCAGCTGCGTATTGTTCAGCGGCATTGCAGTCCCTTTCACATTTCCCTGTGCGATCCCGCCAGACGCAATCCCCCGTTCCCGGAAGCGGGGGTGCCGCCGAGTGAGAGATCGATTGACTCGATTCGCCTATGGGGATAGGAAATACACGGGACGTAAAAAGCTGTCCATATACTTTTGATCCCCACATGGAGCGTGGCGCGTTGGAACCTGCGAGTAAGATCAAATGGGGCGTCGAGCGACGGCTCGAGTTCATTGAGTTCCGCCTTTTTTGGGAAGGCGGCGTGCGTCGTTCCGACATAATGACGACGTTTGGCGTGTCGGAGCCGCAGGCCTCGAAGGATCTGACACTGTATCAGGACCGTGCGCCAGGAAACGCCGTTTACGACAAAACGTCTAAGCGGTACGTGGCTGGTCCTCACTTCAGTTCCGTATTTCTCACGGAAGGACCCTCGGAATATTTGGTTCGGCTCCGATCATTCGGAGAGGGGTTGATGGAGCCAGCTGAGACTTGGCTTGGCTCCCCACCGGAAATAGACATCGTGCTCAATCCAGCTCGTGACGTCGATGCCGGTTGTCTACAGTCGGTTTTAAAGGCGGTGCGGGAGAAGCGTTCGCTGGACGTGCGATACCAATCCATGAGCATGCCTGACCCCGGCTGGCGGCGGATTACTCCGCACGCATTTGGCTTCGATGGCTTTCGCTGGCACGTCCGCGCATATTGTCACCAAAGCGACCGTTTTAGAGACTTCCTTATTCCACGAATAACCGGAGCCCGCGATTTCGATGAACCTGGTCTCGGCGGCGACCGCGACAACATGTGGAACGACCGATTTGTTGTCTTAATTGGCCCACACCCGGGGCTGAGCCAGAATCAACGTACTGGTGTTGAAAAAGACTATGGAATGGCTTCTGGAACGAAAGCACTCGAAATCCGATATGCGATGTTGTTTTACGCCCTGAAGCGACTTGGCCTTCTGGATAATCCGGAGAGAAAACCTGCTAGAACTCAGCACATTATTGCGATTAACGCCGAAGAGACAGCGGAGGCTATGCGCAAAGCTGATTGGTCGCTCTAGCGCTTGCGCTGGGACTTCCACGTTCCGTCTAGCAAGGAATATTCATTTCTACCGCATTTAAAAAATGGATTCAGGAATGACTGACGATCCTCTATCAGGACGTTGCTCAGCCTCTCCATGATGAAGCCGGAGCGAGGGGGCACAGGTGGCGAATAGCTTTTACGAACGACCAATTTTGAACTCGCCCTACGCGCCGCCGTCCCTGTATCACCCGCTGGACGATACCGGTCAACCAATCGAGGGGGCGCCGATCGTCGGGCGCCGGCCGTCGAAATTCATTGTGCCCGTGCCGGCATCGCGAAAGAAGGCCGCTGCGGCGCAGGCATCGCTTGACCTCGAGACCTATACCGAGAACGCCAAGATCAACGAGATCCGTCGCTATGTCGATACGTGGCGCGCTATCCCTAATCCAGCCGATTGGGGTGTAACGCCAGCAACGCAACGACTGCTCGAACACTGGCGGCGACCGAAGGATGAGTGGGCTGGCCCTCGGCCGTTCTTCTGTCAGATCGAAGCCGTCGAGACCATGATTTGGCTGACCGAGGTTGCACCGCGGCGAGCAGCGACTCGGGGTCTGCTCGATCAGATCGCCAAGGATAATGAGGAGGCGAACCCCGCACTTTTCCGCCTCGCGATGAAGATGGCTACCGGCAGCGGCAAGACGACCGTCATGGCCATGCTGATCGCGTGGCAGGCGATCAATGCGGCGCGCAAGGAAACCAAGGATTTTTCGCGCGCATTCCTGATCGTTGCGCCAGGTATTACGATCAAGGATCGCCTGCGTGTCCTGCAGCCCAGCGAGCCCGGCAACTATTACGATTCGCGCGAAATCGTGCCGCCCGAGATGCTGCCGGAAATTCGGCGGGCCGAGATCGTCATTACCAATTATCACACGTTCCAGCATCGCGAGACCCTGGCGATGCCAAAGGCGGCCCGCAGCTTCCTGCAGGGAAATGATCCGGAACCGATCAGGACGATCGAAACCGATGCGCAGATGCTGGAGCGGGCGTGCGAGAAGTTGCTGCGGTTCGAGCGCGTCAACGTCATCAACGATGAGGCACATCATTGTTACCGCCATAAGGTGGGCGGCGATGCAGAAGGTGCGCTAACCGGCGATGAGAAGAAGGAAGCCGAGCAGAACGAAGAAGCTGCCCGCCTATGGATCAACGGCATCGAGGCGCTTGACCGGCAGCTCAAGAAGGGCAAGCGAAGCGGCGGCGTCCGCGCGGTCTACGACCTGTCGGCTACGCCGTTCTTTCTCCGCGGCTCGGGGTATCAAGAGGGCACCCTGTTTCCTTGGGTGGTATCCGACTTCAGCCTGATGGACGCGATTGAGAGCGGTATCGTCAAGCTTCCGCGAGTGCCCGTCACTGACAACCTCGTGCAGACTGACACGGTCGTCTATCGCGATTTGTGGAAGCATATCGGCAAGTCGATGCCCAAATCGACGGCCAGTGCGAACAAGCTCAGCCCGTTCGACCTTAATCCGCTGCTGCTGACGGCGCTAAACTCTCTCTACAGTCACTATCAGGGAGAGTTCGAGCGCTGGCAGAAAGCCGGCATCGGCGTGCCGCCGGTGTTTATCGTTGTCTGCCAAAACACCGCCATCTCGAAGCTGGTGTTCGAATGGATCGCTGGGTTCGAACGCGGCGACGCGGACGCGGGCGAGCGCGCCGCGTTCCATGCCGGCCATCTCGAACTGTTCCGCAACTATGACGAGCATGGCGGCCGGCTTCCGCGCCCCCGGACGTTGCTAATCGACTCTCGCCAGCTCGAAGCCGGTGAGGCGCTCGACAAGGGTTTCAAGGAAGCTGCATCGGTCGAGATCGAGCAGTTCAAGCGCGAACTCGCCGCCCGCGAGGGTGCCGGAGCGGTGAAGGGCGACATCAACGAAAGCGACCTGTTGCGCGAGGTCATGAACACCGTCGGCCGGCCTGGTCGCCTGGGTGAACAGATCCGCTGCGTGGTTTCGGTCTCGATGTTGACCGAAGGCTGGGACACCAACACGGTCACCCACATTCTCGGTGTTCGCGCGTTCGGCACGCAACTCTTGTGCGAACAGGTCGTGGGGCGCGGGCTGCGCCGCCAATCCTATGAGCTCAACAAGGAGGGCCTGTTCGACGTCGAGTATGCCGACATCATGGGCATCCCCTTCGACTTCGCACGATCGCCGCAGAAGGTCGATCCTAAGCCGCCAAAGCCTATCACTCGCGTCCATGCAATCGCCGAGCGAGCCGATCTTGAAATCCGCTTTCCGCGTGTCAGTGGCTATCGCCGCGAGTTACCATCGGAGCGTCTGAATGCCCAGTTCGACGAAGACAGCCGCCTTGTCATCACGCCAGAGGATATTGGCCCGACTTCGGTGACTATGGAGGGCATCGTGGGCGCCGGCGTCACCATCACGCCGGAAGTACTGTCGCAGCTGCGCCCCTCCGAGATTAGCTTCAACCTCGCCAAGCATCTGCTCTACACGCATTTCCGCGACGAAGACGGCTTTCCCAAACAGCATCTGTTCCCTCAGATCCAGCGGCTCGCACGACGTTGGATCGACGAAGGGTACTTGGTCACCAAGGGCGTGCCGATCGGCGCAATCCTCTATCAAGAGCAGCTCGCCCGCGCGGCGGAGAAAATCGACATCGCTTGCACCCGCGGCGGCGGTGGCCACGTCGTCGCTGTGCTCGACCCCTACAATCCAAGCGGATCGACACGGCACGTCAACTTCATCACCTCCAAGGAGTGCTGGAAGACCGGGGCTCAGCCGCCCCGATCTCAGATCAGTCACGTCGTCAAGGATTCAAGCTGGGAGGTGGCGCTGGCTCAGGCGCTGGAAGGGCACGACCGCGTACTTGCCTATGCCAAGAACCAGGCACTCGGCTTCGAAATCCCCTATCTCGATGGCGGCGTCATGCGACGCTACCTGCCCGACTTCCTGGTCCGCCTGGAAACCGGAGCAGAGCCGCTCAACCTGGTACTGGAAATGAAGGGCCAACGCGACGAGAGCGACAAGGCCAAGGCGCAGACCGCGCGCGAGCTGTGGGTGCCTGGCGTCAATGCGCTCGGCGGTTATGGCCGATGGGCGTTTGCCGAATTCACCGATCCCTATACCACCGATGACGAGTTCAAGGCATTGGTCACCAAGCTTATCGACGGGGCGGCCGCCTGATGGCCCGCAAGCCCGGCACCCCAAAGCAGATCGACGCGCTGCGCCACGCCGAGGCGACGCGGCGCAACATTCCGACTGCGGAGATGGAGAGCTTCTTCCGGCGGGAAGAAGATACGCATCCGCTGCCCCCGAAGCATTATCCCCGTGCCCGTCCGTTGGCCGAGGGCGAAACACGAACCGAAGAGGAACCGAGCGTGCCCGAAATCATCTGGAACGGGGCGCGGATCACGATCACCGAGGCCCAGCAGGCCGAGTTGGCCGAGACCGGCACGCTGACGCTGTCAGATGCTCAGCTCGTGTGGCGCGGCAAGGACCGGCAAGACTGGTCCGACTTGGTCGTCAACGTGCCCCCGCTCTACATCCAGGAAAAGGTTCAACCGCAGGCGATCATCGCGGATTTGAAGCGTCGCACTGCGGAGGCGCGCGAAGCAGCCACCGATGCGCCCGATATGTTCGCTGACTTCAATGGATTACCAAAGGACTGGATCGAGGAAGGCTTCTACAAGCATGAGGGCCACTGGTCGAACCGCATGATCCTGGGCGACAGCCTTCAGGTGATGGCCAGCTTATCCGAACGCGAGAGCCTGAAGGGCAAGGTGCAGTGCATCTATTTCGACCCGCCCTATGGCATCAAGTTCAACTCAAACTGGCAGGTCAGCACCCAGTCGCGCGATGTGAAGGATGGCAAGCAGACCGACATCAGCCGCGAGCCCGAACAGGTGAAGGCGTTCCGCGACACGTGGAAGGACGGCATCCACAGCTACCTGACCTATCTGCGCGACCGCCTTACAGCGATGCGCGATCTGCTAGCCGATAGCGGATCGATTTTTGTGCAGATTGGCGACGAGAACGTGCATCGCGTGCGAGCGGTGATGGATGAGGTGTTCGGGCCAGAGAACATCGTCAGTCAGATCGCGTACCAGACGACAACAGGCCGAACTAATTCCAACCTGGCGGCTGCGTCTAATTACGTGCTCTGGTTTGCGAAAAACGTGACAAGCTTGAAGTTTCGCGCACCGCTAAGACCGAAGAGCGCCGGCACTTCTACTGACCAAGTCTACCGGTCAGTCCGCCGTGATGACGGGAGCTGGTATCGGCTTGGCACCGGTCAGAGCCCGCAAGCTGTAACCGACGGTCGACTCTTTGCGCCTGACAATATCACAAGCTCACGACCTGCCGGTGAAGGAGACCTTCGCTTCTTTCAATTTGAAGGTCAGTCTTTTCCCTCGGGCAAAGGCACGTTTAAGAGCGATGAAGCAGGTTTACGTCGATTAGGAAAAGCAGGCAGAATTTGGAAGGCGTCGAACAGTATCCGTTACATACGATATCTGGACGATTTCAATGCAATCGGCGTTTCGAATGTCTGGACGGACACGCAAACTGGCAACTTTACAGAAGACAAAGTCTACGTCGTTCAGACCGCTTCCAAGGTCATTGAGCGATGCGTTCTGATGGCGACTGATCCAGGAGACCTTGTTCTCGATCCTACCTGCGGTTCCGGAACGACGGCCTATGTTGCTGAGCAATGGGGTCGGCGCTGGATTACGATGGATACCAGCCGCGTCGCATTGGCGCTCGCCCGTACACGCGTCATGGCAGCGCGCTACCAATGGTATTTGCTGGCGGACAGTCGCGAAGGGCGCGCCAAGGAAGCGGCGCTCACCCAGAGCATACCGCCCGAAACGCCGGTGCATGACGATATTCGCCAAGGCTTCGTCTATGATCGCGTTCCGCACATTATGCTTAGTTCGATCGCCAACAACCCGCTGATCGACGACATCTGGGACAAGTGGCAGTCGGTGCTCGAACCGCTGCGTGCCGAGCTTAACGCCGCGACCGGCGCGGCGTGGGAGGAATGGCAGATCCCGCGCGAACTGCCCGCCACCGCGCCGCCCGCCGCCGCCGAGCCGCACGAGAAATGGTGGGAAGCGCGCATCGCGCGCCAGCGCGAGGTCGACGCCAGCATCGCCGCGCGCGCCGACGTCGAGTATCTCTACGACAAGCCCTACACCGACCCCGCCCGCGTCCGCGTCGCCGGACCGTTCACTGTTGAGAGCCTATCACCCCATCGCGTCCTCCCCGCGAGCGAAGAAGAGCTAATCGAGACGGCCGAGGCAGCCGACGGCAACCGCCCCGCCGCAGATGCCGATCTCGCCGGGTATGACTTCGCCGCGATCGTCATGGACTACCTCAAAGCCGAGGGCGTCAAGCAGCAGGCCAAGGGCGACCGCATCACGTTTGAAAGCATTGTGCCCTGGCCCGGCAACTTCATCGGCGCCGCCGCCACGTTCATCGAGGGTGAGAACGGACCGGAACGTCGCGCCGCGATCCTGATCGGCCCTGAGTATGGCACGGTCGGCCGGCAGGACCTGGTCGCCGCTGCACGCGAGGCGGTGGACAATCGCTTCGACGTGCTGATCGCCTGCGCCTTCAACTTCGACGCGCATTCGTCTGAGCTCGACAAGCTCGGCAGCCTCACCATCCTAAAGGCGCGAATCAACCCCGACATGCACATGTCGGAGGAGCTGAAGAACACCGGCCGCGGCAATATGTTCGTCGTGTTCGGCGAGCCGGACGTAAAGGTGCTGGACGACGGCGGCACCATGATCCGCATCAAGGTGAACGGCGTCGACGTGTTCGATCCCAACACCGGCGACATCCGATCGAGCGACACCAAGGGCATTGCCGCGTGGTTCATCGACACCGACTACAACGAAGAGAGCTTCTTTGTTCGCCACGCCTATTTTCTGGGGGCAAACGACCCTTACAAGAGCCTCAAGACCGCGCTGCAGGCCGAGATCGACGAGGATGCCTGGGCGACGCTTTACTCCGACACGTCCCGCCCGTTCGAGCGTCCGGCGAGCGGGCGGATCGCGGTAAAGGTGATCAACCACTTCGGCGACGAGGTGATGAAGGTGTTCGGGGTGTAGTTGTGGCGAAGAAGATCCACTGGACATCGGTCAAGAAGCAAAGCCTCGCTCTCGCAGCTCGCGAAGCCGGCTACGACCTCACGATGTTCGAGGATTATCCGAAAGCTGTCCAAGACACGCTACGGTATCACTCGATCAAGAACGTGCTCGACAATCTATGCTCGAACTTCGAGGAGCTGACAAACCGGTCGCTTTTCGAAGTCCGTCAAGGCGTATACGTGATCTGTCTGTCTGATCCATTCACCGTGCAGTATGGATCAAAGACTTCGAATATCATTTATATTGGAAGAGGATCCATTTCTAGCCGCCTAAAGTCGCATTTTGAAAATAGCCTATTTGACGTGATGATGAGCTTGGCTGGTTCCGATTTTGATTTCTATCTCGCTGAGCCGAAAGACGAGAACGGCGACGGATACTTCAAGCAGCTTGAGCATGACCTGCTCGCCTATTTTCGTTCACGGATTGGTGACGGAAAGCATCCGCTGCTCAACAAGTATGCCGGGACCGATGTCGGCCTGAAGCTTGGCGAAGGCTGGAACAAGCCATTGAAGGCCTCAGGGAAGCGCCCGACCTGGGCCATCGTGCCGACTGGCCGGCGCCCCATCAAAAAGCTTTCGACCTGAGTGTGGCATTATGAACTTCCTCATAGCTGACACCTTCACCGCCGCGTTCAACCGCCTGTCCAATCAGGATCAGAAGGCCGTGAAGGCCAGCGTCTTTGATCTGCAGATGGATCCTACTGGCAATGGGCTTCAGCTGCATCGCATCGACCAGAGCAAGGATCCGAATTTCTGGTCAGCGCGCGTGAATCGCGACGTACGGCTGATCGTCCACAAAACTGGCGATTCCATGTTGGTCGCTTATGTTGATCATCACGACGACGCGTACGCTTGGGCCGAACGGCGGCGAATCGAAGCGCATCCGCGCACCGGCGCGGTTCAAATCGTCGAGGTGCGGGAGCGCGTCGAGGAAGTCGCGCCGCCTGAGACATTCGACTTCGTCGCGCCTGAAGCAGTGGTAGCCCCGTCTCTGCGACAGCTGTTTGCCGAGCTTGACGACGATGCTCTGCTGTCCATCGGTGTGCCAGCGGACTGGCTCGCCGATGTCCGCGCCGCGACTGAGGAGGGCTTCTTTGCGCTCGCCGAACATCTACCGGGCGAGGCATCCGAGGCACTGCTTGAATATGCGGCGACCGGCGTGCTAGCGGCGCCCGTGCCGACGCCAGCTACGGCCGATCCGTTCGCGCATCCTGATGCGCTGCGTCGCATCCGGCCGATTGCCGACCAAGACGAACTCGAACAGGCGCTGGCGTTCCCGTGGGAGAAATGGGGTGTCTTCCTCCACCCGTCGCAACGCGATCTGACCGAACGTAGCTTCGCTGGGTCGGCGCGGGTCGCGGGATCGGCGGGGACCGGCAAGACGATTGTCGCAATCCACCGCGCCGTGCGGCTTGCGCGAGAGAACTCCGACGCCCGCATCCTGCTCGCCAGCTTCTCGCAGCCACTCGCCGATGCGATGGCCAAGAAGCTGCTGGTGCTCGCGCCCGAAACGGGCGGCATCGTTCCGCGCATCACGACGGCCTCCTTTCGCGGTATCGCTGAGCAGATGTATCAGCTCGAACACGGCGTCCGGCCGCGCATCACGTCGGACACCGTGCTGCGCCAGCGGTTGAGCGAGGCAGCCAGAACCGCCCAGCTCAAGGGCTTTTCAGATCGTTTCCTGCTTTCCGAATGGACCAACGTCATTGATGCGTGGGGCATCACGGCGTTCGACGCTTATGCGACGGTGCAGCGGATGGGCCGAAAGAGCCGGCTGGGCCCGAACCAACGCGAGCGGCTATGGCCGGTTTTCGAGGCGGTGCGTTCGGTGCTGGCAGCGGAGCACTACACGACCTGGGCGCAGGTCTTCACTGAGCTGGCGGAGACGCTGGCCGGCCGGTCGCGCAAGCCTTTCGATCACATCATTCTCGACGAAGCGCAGGATCTGGCGCCGGCGGAACTGCGCTTTTTCGCCGCCCTCGCGCCGGCTGGACCCGACGCGCTGCTTCTTGCCGGCGATATGGGCCAGCGAATTTTTCAGCATCCCTATTCTTGGTCGAGCTTGGGCGTAGAGGTCCGCGGCCGGTCACACACGCTTAAAGTCTGTTACCGCACCTCGCAGCAGATACGGCAGGCAGCGGATCATCTGTTGCCCGTCGTTTTGCGGGACGTTGATGGCCTGGAGGACGAGCGGCGAGGCATTGTCTCGGTGTTCGACGGACCGCCACCCCAGATCGAAACATTTGCCTCCGACGCCGACGAAGCTACCGGAGTGCGTGAAACGATCGCCGAATGGATTGCCGATGGCGTGGCCGCCCATGAGGTGGGCGTTTTCGTCCGCACCCCAGATCTCGTTGCGCGTGCTCGTGCGGCATTGGCGGACTTAGCTGAAGGCGATGCTATCGCCACGGCCCCGATGCACCTTGCCAAGGGGCTCGAATTCCGCGCCGTAGTCGTGATGGCGTGCGATCAGGGCATCCTGCCGCTGGACGAGCGCGTCGCCGACGCGGCGGACGAGGCGGAGCTCGATGAAATCTACGAAACCGAGCGGCGACTGCTCTATGTTGCCTGCACGCGCGCTCGCGAACATCTTTTGCTGACTGGCGTGCGGCCTGCCTCCGAGTATTTCGATGATTTCGGAGCCGGCTTTAGACACTGAAGCTCGCCGGTAGGTCGTTGGCTGAGGTGGCCCCCGAAGTTTGGAAAGTTTGGCGGCATGGCGCCATGCTCATTGCCGAGGCCCTGCTCTGAGGAACATCGGGTAGAAGCTCGTTTGCGGCTTGAGCTTGAGCATATCCCCTATGGCGATGGTGTTCGCCTTGCGACGCTCACCCCCCGCGGGCGTTATGACCTCAACGTCCGGATTTTCGATAATCGCGCTATGCACGTCATCCGTATGCGCCGGCGTCGTATTATAGATGCTCTCGTAAAAATCGCTCACGCCGATGACATCGCCGGAACCAGAGATAAGCTTGGGAATGTCCGTCAGAAGCTGGGTCTTCGCCGCTTCGCGGCCGGAGAGATCGAAGAGATATAATGATCCATCTTCGTGGCTCGGATCATAGCTCAGCATGTTGAGGCCCGACCGGCCAAAATGGGCCTGGGCACTGCTATTCTCGTGCAGGATGTTGTTATAGACCTGACGCGCTCGGTAGAAATTGCCGAAGTGGATCAGCCAATATCGCCATCCATCGGGATTGTTGATCGAGAATGGACTGACGAAGGGTGCGCAGGTCCGGAAGGTTTCGAACACCAGTCGCTCGGCTGCGCCGAGCCAATTGCTCTTGCTCATCGCACCATTGAGCGTGCCCAGATGCGTGGCATCGATGTCGAAGGGCCGGAGCTGGGCTGCGAGCTGAACCGGGTCCGACTTCTGCAGAAACGACACCAAGGCCTCGATCGCGAAGGTGTAGAAGATCTCGACCGAGTGATAGGAGCGCATGATGTCGAGCAGCGTTTGACGCTGCACATGGCTGTGGCCGCACTGGTCCAGGTTGAAGAGGACGTTGCGGTAACGACCCTGATCGAGCAGCGCCTTCATCTGCGGATAAACGACCTCGAACGCCTCGGTCAGATACGCGATGCGCAGATGAAGCTTCGGGACATTCTCCACGATTTCCGATTGCAAAGGCGCGATGTTCGCCTTCAGCGCCTCGATCGCATCTCGGTTATGATCGTTCAGGATCAGCAGGCATTCGATCTCGATAAGCCCGATGCCCTGCGCCGCGCGCTGGATATTGACCGTCTCGATCGCCCGCTTCAATTCCTCAACGAAGATCAAAGGCGAGCCGGCGGTGCCGCACTGATAACGACCGCCCCCGGCGAACCCATCGACGATCGCCAGGCGGAACCGTTCCTGCTGTGGAAGTTTGCAGCGGACAGTCAGATATTCGGCGAAATACTCCCGAAGTATCTTGTGCTTGCGTCGCGAATGATCCTCCAGCGTCGCACCATCAGCCCACTCATACGGCTTTTCCGCCATCCTGCCCCCTTACCAACGCCGTTCCCCTTGTGATTACACGGCGCCCGCAAAGGCGGACGGCATTTCATCCCAGGTCTGCCCACGATATTCTCGACCGTTGGCCTTTTTCGACCGGCGCTTATTGTCTTTGCCCCACGTTCCCCACTGCTTGAAGAAAAAAGCGGTTTCGTATTCCGCGCACTGGTCATGGATCTGATCGATCCATGCTTCGCGGATCGGCCGAGCCGCTCGGCCGCTCTCGCCACCCACGATAGCCCAATGGATGTCGGACAGATCGACATCTCCAACTGGACCGATCAGTGGTTCGAACGACAGGAAGCGAATGGCTGCCGGCACCGTTCGAAGATGATCGATCCTATCCACGACGTCTGCATCTTCGATACTGGTCCCCAGCCACACATTTGGCAGGACATCCTTGATTTGTGTCGAGACGATAGACGCCATGCGTTCAGGGCGTTTGGTGAGAATCTGATAATTATGGTGCGGCGTCTCGCGCATGACACGCCACACTTCGAGGATGAAGGCATCGCTCACCTGTTCATGGAACAGGTCGCTCATCGAATTGACGAATATCTTCCGCGATTTCTTCCAACGACGGGGGATGCCGAGCGAAGTCGGATCTTCTCGGACGACGCCGCTCCAGATAGTGCGTTTGCCACTTTGCCGGGTCAGTCCGGCATATTTCTCCATGCGCATCGCTTCGAGCCGCTTCGCCATCTCCATCGCGTAGCAGTTCGTACAACCGGCGCTGACGATCGAGCAGCCAGCCACCGGATTCCAGGTGGAATCTGTCCATTCAATCTGCGTTTCAGCCATGCCGTTCCCTCTGTCGCATCCGGGCTCCGGCCCGTATTTGAATCGTCCGCTTCCGCCTTACTATCGCGAATAGTACAAATTGGGAACATTTCGAGCTATCGACGTGCATATCGTTACCTCTCCTTCCAAGGACCACCGCAGGGCCAGTCACCGGTAAAGGCGGCGCCTTGGCCGAGCGCCAGTACCGGCGGCATCACCAGCGTCGCGACTTGGGCCTGGATCGCCGCGAAGGGTTCTGGCGCCAACGCGATTTCGGTCCGCCGCAGGAACGCGATCCATTGCGCCTGCTTCTCGTCAGCGAAGGCCGGCGTGAGCGCTAGAGGGATCTCGACGGGCAACGGAGTTTGGCGGCGATCGAAGGTCGCCTGGATCGCGCACGACAGCACGGCGCCATCAAACGCGAACGATCCGGCGATCGCCCAGATGTCGTAGAAATCCTTCAGGCGCGTGTTCAGCATACCGAGCGCGACCATGGCCTGGAATTTCTCGGCTACGACCGTTTCAGGCGGATAGGCCCGAAGATGCGCGGTAGGCTGGCCGAGCAGCGACGGATATTCGATCTCAATCGCACCCGGCGTGATCGCGTCGCCATAGCCGATATCGACGTGCATCGGCAGGCGCGCGCCCGCGAGTTCAGCGACGAAGTCGATACGGACGCCGGCATATTCATCCTCGGCACGGGCCGCGGCCGCGCGCAGGGTTTCTGGCCGAAACACGATGCCATCGTCATCGACAGCGACCGCGAGTATCTCTTGAAAAACCGCCGCGAGCTGCTCGGGTGCGTTCTCGCCCACGCCAAGCAGATCCAGATCGCCGGTGGCGCGATAGGGTGCGGTCGCCCACAGGCTGAACAGCATCGCGCCCTTGAGCACGAATCGCTCGCGATGTGGCGAAAGGCTGAGACGAAACAGCACGCGTTCAATGACGTAGCGGGTCATCAGCAGCTGTGCGTTTTCCCGACGCGCGCGGGCCCGCGCCGTTAGCCGGTCGCGCACCGAAATCGCCATGTTCTTCGGCGGTCGGCTCATGTCATGGCTTCGAGATAGGGCCGGATCACCGATTGGACCCGATCGAGCTGGGCATAACGATAGATCGCATTGAGGTCCGGCCGGGGCCGGGACTTCATGAAATCGCGCAGGGCCTCGACCCCCACGTCGATACCGATCTTGTTGCGGTGCTTGAAGCAGTCAGCGACGGTCTTGGCCGGTACGGTGATCGGCACGGGAACGCCGTCGATGACGTGTGTCTCCACGCCCGCTGTCAGAGCTTCGCCGCTCGCGCGAACGATCTTCAGCGCCACGGACGGATTGACCGGTGCCCAGTCCTTTTGGCCGAGCATCATCCACACCGCATGGGGCGTCTGCGTGGTCAGCTCGTGGAACTGCAGCGCCGAGAGCAGGCAGATGATGCCGCGTGGCTGGATGCGCACGGCCTCGGCCAGACTCGTCGCGCTGTCGACGTCCGCATCGGCCAGCTTGTAGAGTCCGCGGCCGACCTGTTGGAGGACGCCTTCATCCCGCAGCCTTTGCAGGGTCGCCCGCGTGACGCCGGCCGCGTCGAAATCGCGTCCCCGCGCGATGCCGCGGTGACGGACGACCTCCAGGGCCCGTTGTCGATGAGTCGTCGGTTCCATGTGGCGTGATATAAGTCCTCGGTATTTATATGCAATGACCAAGCTTTTGTATCGATACGGCCCGGAGAGACCATGGCGTAGCCGCCCGCAGCTGAAGCGCTCGATAGATTGGCGTCGCCGGGCTCGGTGGGCCGGTGGCGGAACTCAGACGCCGGGCTTTTCCCGCCTTGATGAACAGCTGTCAGTTGTACGGTGAAGGCGCGAGCAAATGCTTCCGCGGCGCCTCGAACGGCCCGTCGAGGAAGAAGCCGAGGTATTCGGCAACAAGCGCCAACTCGGCGTTCTCATCACCGACGGGCGAACGGGTGAACATCTCCAACGCGGTCGCGAGCAGGCGATCGTAGGGCCGAGGATGGATCGCGAAGCGCTTGGAGAGCGGGAAGCCGAATTCGGTCGCCATGGCGGCGAACACAGCCCGCTGGACGTGGCCGTTCCCGTCAAGGAATGGATGGATCTTGCCGAGCCAGCAGAAAGTGTAGCTCAGGGCGATGAGCTTGCCGGTGACATCGTCGCTGCTCTCGGCCAGCAGGCCGCTCGTTTGGCTCAGGAGCGTCTGCATCCGCGATGGAACTTCGGTCGGCAGGACAAACTCAAACTCCGTCCCTGGTTTGACTTCGCTTGCGGCCGACATTCTCCGGCTTTCAAGCGCGGTGCCCGGCGTTCCTCGATAGGTTCCGGCATATTCTGGGTGCGTCGGTGGGGCGAAGCGAAGGAAGAGGTTGTTATGCAGGTCGCGCGGATCGGCGAGAATCCTCTGTCGAAGCGCGGCATTGGAGAAGATCTGCGTCAGCAGCTCGGCACAGCGCGCGCCCATGATGGCGTCGTAGTCTGGCGCACTATGCGCCTGCCAGGGCGGAGCACCGCCGGTCATCACGGCCTGCCTTTCTGGACGCCTGTGGGGCATGGACGGACTTCCCCGAGCTTTCCGCCCAAAACGCTACAGTGGCGATCAGCCATGTTCGAGTTCCTTATAACGATCGAGCGCCTTCATGAACGCACTGTTCGCGGTCGCGAAGTTCTCGCGCTGGTTGGCGAGGCGGTACTGCCACTAATTAAACGACATGGGGTGAATTTAAATAAGGCGTAATGCAATGTAAGAGAGCTTAATTAGTGAGGGGCCGATCGTGAACCGGCAATGCGCCTTGCAGAAGGGTATCCCAGCGACGCGCGACCAACAGTGTAAACAGCGAGAGCAGCAGATTGTAGTTGGCGGCGCCACGAAGATCTTCGCCATTGAGAAGCCGCAGGGCCGCCAGGACGTGATGCTCCCGAACGGTCTTGCCGATTTCATCCGGTGCGTTGGGGATCATGCATTTTCGCTTTCAAAAACAACTCGTCACATCCTTCATCCTTAACAGGTCGATGTCTTCAGAATTTTTGGCAACGAGATCGAGTTGAGGCGGTTCAGCACCTCCCTACGGGACCGCCGCTCTATCTCCGCTGCGCTCCGACCGAGCCCCGAGGGTCTCGTCCGTCCCGGTGACGATCGGCATGGTGGGGGCGCTGCCGCGCCGAGTGGCCAATCCACCCCTGCGGATTGTAGCTGTTCCGGGCTGCGGAGATCGGGCCAAGGCTGCGCCAGCCCGATCGCATTGTTTGTAGCTCTCCCCGTCGGTGGGGTGGGCGACGCTTCCCTCTAGACCCGCCGCGCCGGGCCGCAACGCGCGCAGGGCGCGCTTACCTCCTCTGCGTTCCGGTCCTAACGGATGCTGCCCGGCTCTGCCGACGGGCCTGCCGGTCCGCTCCTTCGCCGCCCACCCCATTCCGGGGTGAGTGCGGTTTGAAGGAGAAGTGTTATGAACGCTGTTACCGAAACCGTAGCCGCGGAGCCTGTGTCGGGCGTCGAAATCTTCGTGCCGCTCGCCAAGCTCAAGAAGTCCCCGCGCAATGCCCGCAAGGTGCCGCATGGAGATGCTGCTATCGAGGCGCTGGCTGCATCGATCCAGCATAAGGGGCTGATCCAGAACCTTGTCGTCGAGCCGGAAACCAAGGAGGACGGGACGCCGACCGGCTAGGGCCCAATGAGCACGATCTTCTGGATCTTGCCTGAGACCGGAGCTGCCACGCCCTCAAACGAGGCGGTCGCACGCAAGATGCGCGTGATCCGTTCGATTTCCTGTTGCTTCCTTCGGATGAGATGCCCAACGCGCGCCATGATCACCTCGCGCGCATAGACATCTTCGATAAGCTGGTTCTGTCGCGGCACGTGAGCACCTCAATTTGCCGTTTCACGAGTTCGGGAAATTGATCGGCAAATGACAGTAGCGGCAATCCTACCGAACGGAGGGGCTCACTGATTAAACCAGATAATTGAGACTTACATAACCGTCCCGAGCTGCAGCAAGCACAAGTTGGCTTCGAGTTTTGACGCCATAGCGTCGGCGGGCACCCTCAACGTATTCGTGGATCGTACCGGGGCTAAGGCCGAGAATTTTGCCCATTTCCCACTCGGTTTTCCCAGCCGCGATCAATCGAAGGCAGTCAATCTGCCGCGGACTGAGGGGGCAGCCACGAGCTTTGACCGTACGCCCTTTGATCAGTGCGCGTCCCTTCTGAAACGCTATTCCGCCGAAGAGCTGGGCCGCGGTCGCTTCGGAATAGGTGAACGGCCGGTCTTTTGGACGGGCTATGGTAAAGAAGGCACCGCGCTCGCCGGGAATGCGGAAGGGTAGCGTATAACCTGTCACGAGCCCATGAGCACGCCCGCGCTCAAGAACCAAAAGCTGCGCGCGTGTGGGGGCGATCACCTCAGCGATGCGTTCCCAACAAAGGCCGGTGGGACTCCGGATGCTGGCGGCATGAACCGGATCATCACGATACAGTCGAGCGCTGATGAACTCGTCCACCCAGGATGACGGATAGTTAGTCAACATCAAGCAGTCCGGACGATGTTCGTACAGGTCGCCATCATCGACGAGCGCAAACCAACGGAATCCAAATTGCTGGATTGCAGCGTCAATCACCGCCGATAGCTGCGCGCTAGTCTCGGCCGCTTCACATGCCCTATCGACTTCCTCAAAGTCCCTTAGCTGTGCCGAATCCAAAGCTTTGGTCATTTGCGATCTCACACGATTACAGGCCGTTCCGTAAATTGGAGGCGTCCAGTGCCAATCGGTTCCATGGCCACGTTTCAGCGCGCTCGCCGCACGCGATCAATATGGGCGATAGCTTTCGACATACGCCGCTCGATCGCTTTTACACTCAGACCGGTCTGATTGGCGATATCCTTATAGCTGACGCCGTCGCGGCGATGAGCGAGAAAGATTGACCGGGTCTTCGGCGACAAACGGGCCAACGAGGCCTGAAGTCGTTTGAGCTGATCGCGCGCCTCAAGCGCGGCGATCGGATCGTGCCCCGCCACCGGGACCTCGTCGATCGGAACATGCCAAGCCAGCGGACAACGCAGCGCGATCTTGGCCCTGTCCCGGAGCAGGTTGGAGGCGATTGTGCTGAGGTAGGCTTCTGGCCGTTCGATCGGCGTGCCATACTTTGCCCGTACGCCGGCGAGCCGTGCGAAACTTTCCTGAACGAGATCGGCCGCGTCCTGCCGCGCTCCGTGGCGCGCGAAGAAGCGAAGCAGTCGCGCACAATGCATACGATGAAGCTCTCCAAGTCCGATTAGCGAGGTCGTCGGCCCATTCTCGCTGGACAATGAATGGGCGTCATCGCCGGGCGACGACGCCGACTGGCTGGGGGTGGGGACCATAATCGCGCTCCAAATCGCACCGTCGGCGACTTCCGGCGGCAATTCGGTCGAAGTAGAAAAGGTGTCGGTGATGCGGACAATCCCTCCAAACAGAGGGATTGGCCCCGGGCTTGTGCTGTCGGCCGTGCCTTGGATCCCATCCAGATCGGCGATGACTCGTCCAAAAATCGGTGGCGCCCGCGCGCCGCCACTGACATGCATGGGTGATGTTTGGCCTGTTACAGCTACCCTTCGCCGATCTCCGCTGTCTCGCAGACGACCGCTTCGATCGAGTGCCGCGACCTGACTGGTCGGCCGACGATCCCGGCGAGTGCTTCGTACGCGGCTTTGGCAAGATGTCAGCGCGCAATGCCACGGGCTATGGCCTGATCGGCGAGCGCGGCTATGTCGAGTTCGATCATGCTGTCGCGTTCCCGACACCCGTCCGCCACAAGCAGGATGGTTGGCCTCGGGAAATCCCACTCCTGCTATGGTTCCGCCGGATGTATTTTGATGGAGACATCGCCGGCCGCTTCGAGTTCGGTTTCATGGCCGACTCCGAAATCGAGCAGGCGTTCTTCGCGGAGAATCCCGAGCTGCGCTATGACCTGACCGAAATCGCACGAACGATCAAAGAGACAAAAGTCGAGATTCGCTCGCCAGACGAATCCCGGACTGAAAGCCGCCTCGATCGGTGCGGCACTGCATTGGCCCGAGCCTATCTCACGGCCACAACAACGCGGGATGGACTGAAGCGCTATCCGCCTGCCGACCTCGAAGGCCGCTTCCTCTTGCTCGGCCCATCGACTGTCCATCTACGCGTTCCGGTCACCTTGCCGGTGGTGGAGACAGAGGACCGTCGTCCGATCCTGGAAACTGGCGATGATCGCCTGTTCATCACATCGGCTGCTGGGTCCGCCCGGCGCAACACGGTCGCCGTCCAAATCTCGCCCACGGCGTCGCGTCGCGAACCGTCTACCGAGCGCGCGCGGCGCGTGCTCTTTGCCCACCTAAACGCGATGCTCTTCGCCTATTCGCATTTGGTCAGCGTAACCGATGTCAACGAGATTGCCCGCCGCCGGCTTCGACTTCGCGACCTGACCGAGAAAATGCTGAAGCGCTTCGAATATCTGAAGCCCGCTTCGGACAATGCGGAGGACGCGGCGTTTGCGGGGGCAATGGCAGCCTTCAGCGCGGCGCACGCCGGGCGTATCGACGAACTGACGCAGCGGCTACAGAATCTGGCAGATCAAGCCGCTGAGGAAAGCAGGGGCGGAAAGGCGTTCAATTGGGGGAGGTCGCTTTTCGAGCAGATCTTGATCAAATCTGCCGAGGCCATCGCAACGGGAGCGACCTCAATAAAATAGGTTGGGCAGCACCGAATGCTCAGCCCGTCTAGCTCGTGTGGAGCATTCGCTCCGAAACTCGTACCGCACCAATAGGTGTCAGCCCTGGCTTTGACAAGGGCCGGCAGCTTATCTTTCTCCTTAAGCTGCGAGTTTGGTGATGGGCTCCTCCGCCTCCGACTTAGGTTCGCTTACGATATTAGTGCTAAATTTGAACGATTGACCACTCTTCCACATCGACAGCATGACCACCGCCAACTTTCTCGCTAGTGCCGTGGTCACGCGCCTATAGTTGCTGCGCTCCCGAAGATTGTCAGCCCAAGCCCGAAGCGGCCCCACTTCGCCCTTCTGCCGCATCATAGCCGCAGCCGCACTTACAAGATGAGTCCGAGTCATGGAGTTCCCCATCTTACTGATTCCCCATCTAACGGAGCTAGTACCGGACTGCTTGAGACGCGGCACCAAACCAAGATACGCTCCGACATCGCCGTTGCGTTTAAATCGTGCCGGGTCTTCCACGCTGCTGTAGAAGGATAGGGCGGTGATCGGCCCCACGCCGGGAATCGTAAGGAAGCGCGAGCATATGGGGTGATCCTTCGCCATGTGCATCAAGGCCCGATCTATCTTCTCCAAGTGCCGCCTGGTTGCCTCACAGATGTCCAGCACCGGAACGATATCATCGGAAAGGTCAAACCCCTCCCTGTCCCGAATATTACTGATTTCGGCCAAGACGTTACGGCGCAAGCTCGTAGCGGAGTAGCACTTATCAAGCTTTCCACCATTGAGGCGGAAAGCGGACCTAATGGCGCCTTCACCTGCCATACGATGCTGTATCAGCTTCTGCCGAAGCATTAGCTTCGAACGAAGGAGTTGGCATTCTATTCCTTTTACCGTCACTTCCGAGACGACGCCCATTCCCAGACGGACTAAGTCCGAGAGGCCGCTTGCATCATTCGGATCTGTCTTGTTTGCTCGAATGGCGAGAAATTTACTGGCTTGCCGAGTATCGAAGACGTGGACCCTGTAGCCCCGCTCACGTAGCTTTCGGGTTAGGTGGATTCCGGTTGATCCAGCCTCAAGGCCTATCGTCACATGCTCAGGTTGACCACAGCCGTCGAGAAAGCTGATAACGCCTTCGATTGTCGCTGGCAGCAATGCTTCGGCAATGGGCAATCCTTCGTCGCATTTCGCACAAGCAGCTAATTCGTCAGCGCCTACGTCAAACCCCACCCAAACCCGTCGCTCTACCACAGAATGCCTCGTTACAATGTTTCGCGAGACCCGGCGCCAAGACCTGAATCAAGGTCGAAAAACGCCTTCGTGAAATGGACGGCGTCCGTGCCTCGCGCCCCTTGAGGGGACGGGCCTCATCGCTAGGGTTGGTTAAAAGTGCGTTTAGATCGCGAAACAACGGGGGGCCTGTCGCATGACTTGAGCCAGGGTCTTAGCCCTACACGTTCTCGCGCGATCACACCCCCCGCGGCCATTCGGCCAGTGGCCCTTTATAGAGCCTTTACGCGCACGTCACGCTCGTCGCCAACGGAAGGAGTTATTGTGTGTTCCAGTTCCTATATGCCAAGGCCGCAATGGAGGGATTGATGGAGTACCACATCAGCAGGACGAAGAACGGCGCGACCGATGGCGTCGAAATCTGGAAGGGCAGTCCGTTCGAGGCGGTTAAGGATCATGCCCGTGATGCCGTCGATCTCGGCCTGGCCGACCGTGTCGAAGTCCGCGACGCATCGCAGACGCTGGTATTTTATTATCCTCGCGTATTTCGGCCGGCCTGACCGATGGTGCACGGCGAACCCCGCGACGCCGCCCAGCGTTCAGGCAGCGCTGACGCGACGGCCGGCGTCCGGTTCGCTGATCACTACCGCAAGGTGACGGACGGACGTCGCGAGTGGCTGTGCGTGCATCTCGCCGCGGGCGCCACTACCCCAGTTGGCGAGCGG
>CAISGR010000276.1 GCA_903884945.1 uncultured bacterium | reverse complement strand
CGAGCGGGCGCGGGGCCTATTTCGCGTCTTTCGCCGTCTTGGCGACGGTGCTGCCGGCGGACGATACGTCCTTGCCGACGCCTTCGACCGTATTGCAGGCACTAACCAAAAGCGCTCCGGCGACGAATGCTAGTCCAACGAGCTTGCGCATGGGTATCTCCTGAAATTGTGTGCGTGCCACCGGGACAATGATCGGCGCATGCGTTCGTTCCGTCAGGGAAATGGTGGCGCCGTCCGGCAAAAGAATTTGGGCCCGGATGCGCCACCGGGGGGGGAGGGTTGGCGCGTCCGGGCCCATGTCTTGGATAGCGAGAGCGGGGGGGCATATAGTCGCTATCCGAAGCTAGAAACGTCGCTCCTACGGCGCGGTTCCCGGTCTCCTGAAATTTTTTTGATTCTTTCGAATCGCTTGCGCTCAGTCCCGTCCGGTGACCGCGATCGAGATTTCGTAGGCGCCGACGAGGGGGTCGTGATGGAGGCGCGAGCGCAACTGGCGCGACAGGCCCTCCATGACTCGGCCATAGCGCTCTTCCACGACGCGGCGAAGCGAATCGCCATCGACCAGGGCGGGCGAATTGACGCGGAGAATCGCGCGGTCTTCCGTCTCGCCGGGTTTCACGGAGATGCGGATCTGCGCGAGCGGATTGAAGGTCATCGCCAGCTCGACGATCTCGGTAATCAGGAAGGCGACTGCGATCGCCACATCCTGGGTGACCAGGAACGGATCGATATCCACCACGATGCTCAGTTGCGAAGAGCCCTCCGGTGCGGTGGCGCGGATGTTCGAGGCGAGTTCGCCGATCACGGAGCGAAGCGAGAGGCCGCGATTTTCCTCGAGTTCAGCGAAATGGTGGCGATGGACCACCGCGAGCGCATCCACGCGACGCTGGATCGAGGCATAGGCAGCGGTAGCCTCGGCGCTGCGAGCGCCGCGCGCATGGAAATTGATCAGGCTGGAAATCACCTGGAGGTTGTTCTTGACCCGGTGATGTACCTCGCGCGTCAGCTTGGTCTGGCGGACCAGGCCCTCGGCGAGCCCCGCCTCATGGGCGGCGACGGTGCGGCTGATCAGGCGAAAGGTATCGCCGAGCTCGCGAATTTCCTGTGCGGGCAGGGCGCGGACCTGGGCGGGGTCGATCTCCTCGCCCGGCACATAGGCCGCGACGCTGGCGCGCAATTGGCGAAGCGGGCGGATCAACAGGCGATCGACGACGAACCAGCCGATCCCCGCGGCAGCGGCCCACATCAGGATCGGCAACAGCATTGCAATGATCAGCGGCGAGGTGATCGGCGCGCTGCGGATCGTGGTCTGCAGCGACAGCCCACCGATCCCGAGCGCCATCCGTAGCGTCTCCCGTCGTTCGAGCGCGCCCCGGGTGGGCAGTTCGGTCAGTATCAGGGCATCGTTGTTTCGCACCAGCCGGGCTTCATAGGGGGGCGCGAAGTCGCTCGGCTTGCCAATTTCAGCGAGAAACGGCGCGGGAAAGAAGGCGGCGGCGCTGGTCGCGCCGCTCGCACCGGTAATCGCCAGCACGACGCCGCGCCGCTCGACGATCCGGGCGGTGATCGGTTCGTCGCTGGTCAGCGTGGCGGGGGCTAGTTCAGCGGGAAAAGCAGTGCCGCACAGGACGCGTGCGTGACGGTCCATGACCACGAATCGCGTGCCGCTGACGGCCTGTTGGGCGAAGACACCTTGGGCACGCGCGCAACTGGGAGCGTCCCCCCGGTCGGCGTCGAGCGCGTTCAGCGCGACGCGCAACGCAGTCATATCGCCGACCAGTTCGATCGCGAGCTTGCGCGCGCTTTCCGCCGAGGCGACGCGCAGCTGCGCGCGCGCGCTTTCGTCGGCGGTCTGGGTGGTCTTGAGCGAGGCGAAAAAGGCGATGATCGCAAGCGGCAGAAGAGCCGCGCTCAAGATCAGGAAGATCTTGGCGCCGGTGGGAATCTGCGCGATGAAGGTCGAGCTGCGGGCGGTCGCCGCGGGGCCGTCGGCAATGTCCGCCATGACCGTCGTCAGTCGAGCTTGCCCAGGAGGTCGAGCATCTCGCGCGGAATCGCCTCGTCCACGGTTTTCTGGTATACGGTCCGCAGGGCGGCACCCATATCACGGTCCTTGCTCTGGACCTTGGCCGGCTTGGCGGCCCGTGGTTTTTTCGAAGACTCGTCGCCCGAACGCAAAATCGTCCCCCCTGAGCATCCGGTGTTGGCCGGGCATATCCAGAAACATGGCCGTGGGATACCGCCAAGTTCATCGCGCTTACAATCCGCGACGAATGCATGAAACTAAAGACGCAGTCGATTGTTCCACGTTCGATGCGAAAAAGCCCGGCACCTGCGCACGGGCTCGGAAAACGCGTTGCAAAGGCGGGGGGCCGCTTCCACAAGGGCCCTCGCTTTCTTGGAGGAGACCCCGACAGCCATGTCGCTTGGACAGCAGCTTGCCCCACACCTTCCCTTTCTCCGCCGCTACGGCCGCGCGCTGACCGGCAGCCAGTCTCATGGCGACCGGTATGTGCGTGCTACACTCGAAGCGATCGTCGCTGCGCCGGCCGAGTTCCCGCGCGATGTCGATCCGCGGCTTGGTCTCTACCGGATGTTCCAGGCGATCTGGGCATCGACCAATTATGACGAAACGCCCGAGAATGCGGGCGCGGACGCCGGGAGCGACCAGGAAGCGATCGCGCGTGCCCGGCTTGCCCGGATGACGCCCCTGTCGCGCCAGGCGCTGCTGCTGACGGCGATGGAGGGTTTCACGCCCGAGGACACCGCCTATCTGATCGAGGTCGAGCCGAGTGAAGTCGAGGCACTGGTCAACGAAGCGCTGGCCGAAATCGAGAAGCAGACCCGCGCGCGCGTTCTGATCATCGAGGATGAGCCGATCATCGCGATGGATATCGAGACGATCGTTCGGGATCTCGGTCATGAGGTGACCGGCGTTGCGGTGACCCGCGACGAAGCCGTCGCCCTGGCGATGGAGGATCGGCCGGGCCTCGTCCTTGCGGACATTCAACTCGCCGACGACAGTTCGGGCATCGATGCCGTCAAGGATATCCTTGCCGAGTTCCAGGTGCCGGTGATTTTCATCACTGCTTTCCCGGAACGCCTGCTCACGGGCGAGCGGCCGGAACCGACCTTCCTCATTACCAAGCCGTTCCAGCGGTCTACCGTGAAAGCGGCAATCAGCCAGGCGTTGTTCTTCGATTCCGCCACGGTTCCCGCAATCTGATCGGGAACTTTTGCCTTACCCCCGGCATTTTGGTTCCAACTGATACGGATACAAAACAAAGGCCGGGGGTTTAAGGCTTATGGCAAATCCAGACGAACCAACGCATTTGACCGGCGAGCGCGCCAGGGCCGGCGCTACGCCGCATATGACGCGTTACATCCTGGGCATCTCTTTAGTGCTCGTGATCGTGATCTTCGGCATCTTGCTGCTCCGCTAGGCTCGGGCGATTCCGATCGCCGGATGCAGTGGACTTTCATCACCCTCACCTCCATGTTCGCGTACCGGACACGAAACGGATGTTCATGACTGACGCCTTCGAGACTGACGATGACACGACCCCGCCCGAGGCGGTAGAGCATGTTGCGCTGTCCGATCCCGAATTCAAAACCCAGCTCGCCCAGGTGATTCCGCATCTGCGCGCCTTCGGCCGCTCGCTTTCGGGCAGCCGGGATCTCGCCGACGATCTGGTGCAGGAAACGCTGATGAAGGCATGGGCTGCGCGGCAGCGCTTCCAGGCGGGCACCAACATGCGCGCCTGGACCTTCATCATCCTGCGCAACCTCTATCTTTCGCAGATGCGCCGAGCACGCTTCAAGGGCGAGTGGGACGACCTCGTCGCCGATCGCCTCCTGGCGGCGCCGGCAAGCCAGGACCGGCATGTCGAACTCGGTGACATGCAGCGCGCCTTGCTGCACCTGCCGCAACCGCAGCGCGAGGCGCTGATTCTGGTCGGCGCCGGTGGCTTCGCTTATGAGGAAGCGGCGGAAATCTGCGGCGTTGCGGTCGGTACGATCAAGAGCAGGGTCGCGCGCGGGCGTGTCGCGCTCGAAGCGCTCATGAACGACAATACGCTCCCGTCGCGTCGCACCCACCGCAACGAGCCGGGCATGACGGCGCTGGATACGATCATGGGTGAAGTCGAGGAACTGAGCCGGGAACGACGCGACTGATCAGCGCGGAAGTCGGTCCCGATCGGCAATGTCGATCTGGCGCAGGATCGCGGAAAAATCATCCTCGCCGTCGGCCGGCCTGCCAAAGGCCGCGCGCAAGGCACCGCTGACCGCATCGCTCGAACGCGGTGCTGCGACGATGAAACCTCTCGTCATGGCGTCCTCCGCAGAATAGGTCCGGTTGCTCGACATGGGAATGATAACTCCCGGCACGGCCATTTTGTTGCCTGCCTGACGCGGCTATTGTGCCAATCCCCCCTTTATTGTTGCCCACGGGCCACGTATTCGGATGAGATGATTACGGCCGCGGTCCGTCGTGCGCGCGCGGAAGCGCCGTTTCTTTCCCTGCTGCTGGATCGCGAACCCGATTTTGCGCGGAGGATGGAGCGCGGCGAACTGCCGGCACTCGATGAAGTGCCGATCCACGATATCGACATGCCGGTCATGCGGCGCCTCCGGCTCGAGCGCCGGCGGCTCGCCTTGCTCGTTGCGATCGGCGACCTGGCCGGCGCATTCGACCTGACTGCCGTGACCGGCGCGCTTTCGGCCTTTGCCGATCGGGCGCTGGACAGCGCGATCAACGCCGCGATCGCTGAACGTACCCCCGGCGCGCCGCCGCTCGGCTTCGCTGCGATCGCGCTGGGCAAGCAAGGCAGCCGCGAGCTGAACTATTCTTCCGATATCGACCCGATCCTGATCTTCGACCCCGAGACACTCCCCTGCCGTCCGCGCGAGGACGCGGACGAGGCGGCGGTGCGGATCGGGCGGCGGGTGGTGGAAATCCTCCAGGCGCGCGACGGTGACGGCTATGTGCTGCGTGTCGATCTCAGGCTTCGGCCCTCGCCCGAGGTGACGCCGATCGTCTTGCCGGTGGACGCGGCGATTTCCTATTACGAATCCCTTGCGCTCCCCTGGGAACGTGCCGCCTTCATCCGCGCGCGGGCTGCGGCTGGCGACGTAGGGCTCGGCCAGCGCTTCCTCGAAGCGATCCGACCGTTCATCTGGCGGCGCGCGCTCGATTTCGGCGCGATCGGGGAGATCCGCGGCATTTCGCGACGCATCCGTGACCATCACTCGCAAGGGCAGGCATTCGGCCCCGGCTTCGACCTGAAGCGAGGGCGCGGCGGCATTCGCGAAATCGAATTCTTCGCGCAGATCCATCAACTGATCCATGGCGGCCGCGATGCCTCGGTGCGGGCGCCGGCGACGCGCGACGCGCTGGCGCGCTTGGCGCAGGCGGGCTGGATCGGTCACGCCGAGGCCGATGCGATGACGAACGCCTATACGCTGCTCCGGACGATCGAGCATCGCGTTCAGATGATCGATGACCGGCAGACGCATCACCTGCCCACCGGCGCCGCGCTCGATGGCGTCGCGCGGCTGCACGGGCTGGAGAACGGCGCGGCGCTGCTGGATCAGCTCCGGCCGCACGTCGCGTCGACTGCCCGAACCTATGATGCACTCGATCCGGACGATGGTGGTGCCCTGTCGCAGGATGGCGGACATCTGGAAGCGCAATTGGCTGAGGCAGGTTTTGCAGACTCGCATGCCGCGGGGCAGCGGATCGATCAATGGCGCAGCGGCAGCTATCCCGCGCTGCGCAGCAGCGCGGCGCAATCGGCGCTGGAAGCCGTGTTGCCGGGTCTGGTCGAGGCGCTGGGGCGGGCGCCGGATCCCCAGGCGGCAATGATCCGCCTCGATCTCATGCTGTCCAGGCTTCCCAGCGCGATCAACTTCTTTCGCCTGCTCGAGGCACGGCCGGTTCTTGCGCGCCTGCTTGGTGCGATCCTCAGCCACACGCCGACGCTGGCCGAGGCGCTTGGCCGTCGGCCCGAACTGTTCGACGGCCTGATCGATTCAACGGCGCTCGATCCGGTCGGTAGCGTCGAACTGCTCGCGACGGAGATGAGTGCCGAAGGCGACGATTATCAGGCGCAACTCGACCATGTCCGCCGGATCGTCGGCGAGAAGCGCTTTGCGCTCGGTACGCAGATCGTCGCGGGCGTAAGCGATCCGCTCGACGTGTCGGCGGGCTATGCCCGGGTCGCCGAGGCCGCCATCCGCGTTCTGGCCGAAGCGACCGTCGCCGAGTTCGTCGTGAAGCATGGCCATGTGCCCGGCAGCGAATTGGTCATTCTGGCCCTGGGGCGGATGGGGGGAGGGGCGCTGACACACGCGTCGGACCTCGACCTAATCTACCTCTTCACCGGCGATTACATGGCGGAGTCCGATGGCGAAAAGCCTTTGGGTGCCGTGCTTTACTACAATCGGCTGGCGCAGCGTGTGAGCGGTGCGCTTTCCGCGCCGACCGCTTCCGGGCCGCTCTACGATATCGATACGCGACTTCGCCCCTCCGGAACGCAGGGGCCGCTCGTCGTGTCTCTCGACGGGTTCGCCCGCTACCAGCGGGAGGACGCCTGGACATGGGAGCACATGGCGCTCACCCGGGCGCGACCGGTATTCGGTTCGGCCGAAGCGTGCGGGGCCGCGGAGCAGGTGATTGGCGAGGTGCTGCGGGGCGATCGGCCGGCACGCGACATCGTCGCCGATGCGCTCGCCATGCGTGCCGAAATGGCGGCGCACAAGCCGCCGGTCGGACCGCTGGACGCGAAACTGTCGCCCGGCGGCCTCGTCGACCTGGAATTCGCGGTGCATGTCGTCCAGCTGACGCGGCATGCGGGCCTGTCACCCCATCTCGGCACCGCGATCGAGGAACTGATTGCCGCCGGGCTCGCGCCGGCGCGGCTGATCGATGCGCACGATTTCCTCACTCGGCTGTTGGTGACCTTGCGGCTTGTCGCGCCTGATGCGCAGCCGCCCGCCGCGGCGACGCGCGGCCTGATTGCGCGGGCGCTCGACTTGGCCGACTGGGAAGCCGTGGTTGCGTCGTTCGCGGCGACCCGGCAGGACGTGTCGGACTTCTGGGCAGCGGTTGCCGGTGCCGGGAAAACAACCTTGCAGGGAGACTAATATGGCGGTGGCGATCGACGAAGGCGGCAAACTTCCGGATGTCGACCTGACGACGCCCAGCGGCGGTAAGATCAATTTGCGCGACTATCTCGGCAAGCCGCTGGTGCTCTATTTCTATCCCAAGGACGACACTTCCGGCTGCACCCGGGAGGCGCAGGATTTCAGCCGCCTCTATGGCGAGTTTCAGGAGCAAGGGGCGGAAGTCCTTGGCGTATCGCGCGACACGCCGATCAAGCACCAGAAGTTCATCGATAAATACGACCTGACCGTTCCGCTCGCCACCGATGACAAGAACGAGGCGATGGATGCATTTGGCGTCTGGGTGCAGAAGAGCCTGTACGGCAAGACCTATATGGGGATCGACCGGTCGACCTTCCTGTTCGATGCGCGCGGCGTGCTTGTCCGCGTCTGGCGGAAGGTGCGCGTGCCGGGGCACGCGATCGATGTGCTCGAGGCGCTGAAGGAACTCCGCTGATCGTCGTGCGCACCGTCGGCGAGGCCGTTCGCGACGTCCTGGCCGCCGCCGATCCTGGCACCAAGATCAAGACCGCGAGAGCTGTCGCCCGGGCCTGGCGGCGCGGCGAGCTGACGCACCGGCTCGGTATTGCGATGCCCGATCGGCCGGCGCGCCCCGCGCTGCCGGAGTTGCTTCCGCCCGCCCAGATGCCGCGGCGGGGCAAGGGCGGCTCCGAGCGTGGCCGGCTCGCGCTACTGCATGCCCTTGCGCATATCGAGTTCGTCGCGATCGACCTTGCGTTCGATATGGTGGGGCGCTTCGGCGCCGAATATCCGCGCGGATTCGTCGACGACTGGATCGGGGTCGGTGCCGACGAGGCGATGCATTTCGCATTGCTGGACCGTCGGTTGCGGTCGCTGGGCAGCCATTATGGCGCGATGCCGGCGCATGACGGGTTGTGGGAATCGGCGACGGTAACCGCGCATGATTCGCTCGCGCGCCTCGCCGTCGTGCCGATGGTGCTCGAGGCACGCGGGCTCGATGTGACGCCCGAGACGATCGTGCGTTTCACATCGGCAGGCGACGAGGGGAGCGCTCGTATCCTGGCGCGGATTCTCTCGGACGAGATCCGCCACGTGCGCGCCGGGACGAGATGGTTCGAATTCGCCTGCGCTGCGAAGGGATTCAACCCCGAATCACATTGGCGCGAACTGGTATCCACGTATTTTCGCGGATTGATTAAGCCGCCGTTTAACGACTCGGCGCGCGACTCAGCCGGTCTGACGCGAGAATATTACCAAGAGCTTGCCCCCCTCTGAAAATATCGGTCAATTGCGACATGTCCGGGACGTGGAGGGGCTGCGACCAGGACGATTAGGGGCGGGCGCTGGGTTTCCGGCAATCGCATTAATGGTCGCCGGGGATAGATGAGCAAAATTTCCATCGCATCGAGCGCGCAGTTGATGTCGCGGCTCAAAACCTACTTCATCACCCGTGATTTCATTTTCCACGACGGTCGTGACCTTCGCCGCTTCAGCGTCGGCGGGCGGACCCAGGCCCTGATGGCCGGCGTTGCCGGGGTCACCCTCTGCTTCTCCGCTTATGGTGTCGCGCAGGCGGCAGTCGGTGCGGTCGCGCTCAGTGGCATCGTTGACGCGCCGCTTTCTCCCGAAGCCAAGGTCGCGCAGATGCAGGCGAAGGTCGCTGCCATGCAGGCCGATGTCGAGACGATCAAGCAGGCGGCGCAGGCGCATGCGCAGCGGGTCGAGCAGCGCCAGGCGCTGATTTCCGCCGTGATTTCCGGCAAGGGCGATCCCCGCGCGCTGTCGCTGACCGCGCCGACGATCGACAGCCATGCCGACAAGCTCGCTGCCGACGTGCTCGCGCCGCTGAAGAAGATCGAACAGCGTCAGGTCGCCATGGCGGTCAAGGCGCGCCAGGCGGCCGAGCAGCGCTATGCTCTCACCGTCGCGCATGTGCGCACGCTGGGCATTGCGCCGGAGCGCTTCGCGGCGCGGATGCCGGCGATGGGCGGTCCGTTCGAAGCTGCCGACAGCGCCGAGGCGGAAGCCGATATGCGCGCCGACATGCAATTTCGCTCGCTGTTCATGACGTGGAAGAAGCTCGATTCGCTCGAGCAAGGCGTGATTGCGATCCCGTCGGCTCAGCCGGTCGAGCATCTCGCCTTCACCAGCAATTTCGGCATCCGCTCCGATCCGTTCCGCGGTACTGCAGCGATGCACGCTGGCGTCGACATCCCCGGGCCGACGGGTACGCCGGTCTATGCCACTGCCGATGGCATCATCGATCGCGCCGAGCGCGCGGGTGGCTATGGCAACATGGTCGAGATCAACCATGGCAAGGGTATTCAGACCCGTTATGGCCATCTGTCGAAGATCCTCGTTGCGCCGTTCACGCGGGTTCATCGTGGCCAGTTGATCGCGCTGATGGGCTCGACGGGGCGCTCGACCGGCCCGCACCTTCACTATGAAGTTCGGATCGACGGCCATGCCGTCAACCCGGTGCCGTTTCTCCAGACCGCTGACTATCTGCTCGCGGTGCAGGATCGCGCGCTGAAGACCGTTCCGCTGGCGGTGGGCGGTCCGGCCGACTGATCGGTCGGATTGTGCGGCATCGGTTGCCGATGATCGCGCTACCGCCTATCTCTTGGTGATGGCCACCATCACTGCCCCCGAAATCGCCCTGACCGATTCAGCCGCCGCCCGTGTCGCGGCTATTGCGACCAAGCAGGGCAAACCCGCGATTCTTCGCCTTTCCGTCGATGGTGGGGGCTGTTCCGGATTCCAGTACAAATTCGGGTTTGCCGATGCGGTGAACGCCGATGATGCCGTTGCCGAGAATCGCGGCGTGAAGTTGGTCGTCGATTCGATCAGCCTCGATCTCGTGCGCGGCTCTGCCGTGGATTATGTCGAGGATCTCGGCGGCGCGGCATTCAAGGTGACCAATCCCAACGCTGCCTCGGGTTGCGGTTGCGGCGCCAGCTTCTCGGTCTGATCGAAGCCACTTCGTGAAAATCGTCAGCTACAACGTCAACGGCATCAAGGCGCGCCTGCCGCGCCTGCTGGAGTATCTCGCCGAGCAGGCCCCTGACGTCGTGTGCCTGCAGGAATTGAAGTCGAGCGACGATACCTTCCCCGAGGCCGATATCCGCGCGGCTGGCTATGGCGCGGTATGGCATGGGCAGAAGGGCTTCAACGGCGTGGCTGTGCTCGCCAGGGGCATTGATCCCGTCGAGCGGCACCGCGGCCTGGCCGGCGACCCTGACGACGAGCATAGCCGCTATCTTGAAGCAGAGGTCGATGGCGTGGTGATCGCGTCGATCTACCTTCCGAACGGCAATCCGCAGCCCGGCCCCAAGTTCGATTATAAGCTCAAGTGGATCGAGCGGCTGTCCGATCGGGCCAGGGCACTGCTCGCCGAAGAGCGGCCGGTGGTGCTGGCGGGCGACTACAATGTCATCCCCAATGATGATGACACCTTCTCCGTCCGCGCGATGGCTGATGACGCGCTGATGCAGCCCGAGAGCAGGGCTGGCTATCGCGCCCTGGTCGCGCAGGGCTGGACCGACGCGCTGCGTACGCGACACCCCAAGGGCGGCGTGTGGACCTTCTGGGACTATCAGGCCGGGGCGTGGCAGCGCGATGCCGGATTCCGGATCGATCACTTGCTGCTCAGCCCGGTAGCGGCCGATCGCCTCGCCGATGCCGGGGTGGACAAAGAGTATCGCGGGCGGGAAAAGGCAAGCGACCACGCCCCGACCTGGGTGCGCCTGCGCTAGAAAGCCGCAAACGGGGGAATAGTGATGCGCTTCGTGTTGGCTGCCGTCCCGCTATTGTTGGCGGCGACGCCGGCGCTGGCTGAAGAGCGCGACTATTGTCCGGCGCGGCCCGGACTCGGGACGCCGGCCTGCACCATCTCGCCCGGGCGGGTGTCAGTCGAAACGGGCCTCGTCGACTGGACGCGCGTCGAGGATTCGAGTTCGCGCAACGATACGATCCTGATTGGCGACACGCTGGTACGGATCGGGGTCGGCGAGGCGATCGAGGCGCAGATCGGCTGGACCCCCTTTGGCCATGTGCGCACTCGCGACAAGGCCGCCGGCACGATCGATCAGGCAAGTGCGGTCGGCGACGTGACGCTGGGTTTCAAGGCGAATCTCCTGCATCCGGACGGAAGCGGTTCTTCCGTCGCGATCCAGCCTTTCGTGTCGCTTCCGGTGGGGCGGAGCCCGGTCGGGGCGGGTGAATGGGGCGCGGGCGTGCTGGTGCCGTTCAGCTTTTCGCTCAATCAGATGTTGAGCCTGCAGTTCACGCCGGAGGCCGATGCGGCGGTCGATCAGGACGGTAAAGGGCGGCATTTCGCGGCGAGCGGCACCGTCGGACTGGGCGTGGCGATCAGCAAGGCGATCAGCGGAACAGTCGAGTTCCAGGCGCTGCGAGACGAGGATCCGTCAGGCAAGACCACCCAGGTGCTGGCCTCGCTGTCGCTCGGATGGATGGTATCCGATGATTTGCAGCTCGATGCGGGCGCCGTTGCCGGACTCGACCATGCCGCGCCGGACGCGGAATTCTATTTCGGCGTGTCGCGGCGGTTCTGACGGTCGCTTCGTGTCAAAGCCGAGCCGCAGGCAGGCGTAAAACACCGGACATTGGCGAAAATTGCCCGAAATCGGTCAGTAAATCGCGCCGGTGTCTTTGGCAGATTCCAGCAGGCTACTGAAATCAAACCATTCTACTGTTTGGCATGCATAATGCACTAACACAGCTGCGGAGCAACCGGTGTTGATCCGTTAGAAGTGGAGAGTTGCTATGTCCAAACCCGTTATGATTGCCGGTGCCGCAGCGCTGCTGGCATGCGTCGCCTCGCCTGTCATTGCGTCCGAGCCCAATCGCGGCGAGGCAGGCGCTGCGGTCGCCAAGGCCGATCCGGCCAAGCCGGCTGCCAGGATCCGCTATTGCGTGATCGATACGCCGCTGGGATCCCATATCAGGAAGAAGGTCTGCCGCACGCGCGATGAGTGGCTGAAGCGCGGCGTCGATCCGACCGAGGAATGATCATCCTCCCGCGGCGCCTACGGGCGCCGCGGACGCGGGTCACAGGGCCTTCTGGTAGATTTCGTAGGTCTTGTTGACCCGGCTTTGAATCGTCTCGGCGATGGCATTCATGCCCTGATTGTCATCGAGCACCCAGCCGATCTCGCCGCGGGTCGAACCGTAGCGGCTGACGGCGGCACGGCGGATATATTCGATCATCATGAAGGCGAGCTGGCTCGCCATGCGCGAGGCCTGCAGTTCCTTGACCACGCCCATCAGCGGTACGCGCATGGTGCGGGCCTTGGGGCGTCTGAGCCAGAGCAGGATCTTGGCCCAGCCGAAGGGCAGGAGGTTGCCCTTGAGCGGCATGAGCACCTCGTTGAGGTCGGGAAGGGTGATCATGAACGCGACCGGACGGCCATCGAGTTCGGCGATGCGGATCAGATCGTTGAACACGATCGGCTTGAGCTTCACCCCGACATCGGCGATTTCGGGCGGGGTGAGGGGGACGAAGCCCCAATTGTCCGACCATGCGTCGTTGAGGATCGCGAGGATGATGGCGGCTTCCTCGTCGAACTTCGACTTGTCGACCTCGCGGATACGGATGCGCGGATTCTTCTCGCCTGACTGGATGATCCGCTTCACGATGGGCGGGAATTCCTGCGTGATGTCGAGATCATAGGTGTAGAGCGTCTTGGCGTGGTTGTAGCCCGCTGCCTCGATCCAGGAGCGATATTCGGGCTTGGCATGCCCCATCATGATCGTCGGCGGATGGTCATAGCCCTGGATGAGCAGGCCGGGCTCCTCCCAGATCGACATGCTGATCGGCCCGAGCACGCGCGTCATGCCCTTGTTGCGAAGCCACCCCTCGGCCGCATTGATCAGCGCCTTGGCCGTGGTCGCGTCCTCCGCATCGAACAGGCCGAACTGGCCGCAGCCCGGGCCGAAGCCCTGTGCCGCGGGCATGGTCAGCGCGAGCGTATCGATATGTGCCGAGATGCGCCCCACGACCTTGCCGCCGCGCTCGGCGAGAAAGAGCTGGGCTTCGGCATGGCTGAACCAGCCGTTCTTCTCCGGCGTGATCAGCCCCAGCGCCTCGCCCTTCAGCGGCGGGACCCAGTTGGGATCGTCCTTGTAGAGCCGGAAGGGCAGGTCGATGAATTTCTTGCGATCGGCCTTGCTGCTGATCGGGCGGATGGAAAGCGGGGACATGTTGGCCAAGACGACGAGCCTCTCTGGACGAATGGCTGCAAGTCCCGCCTGTACGGCGTCGTGTCAAGCGGCTGTGCGATCCGGGCCGGCCGCAATCGGGTGGCGCCGGCCCCTGTTGCTGCCACCATCTAGCCACTATCTTTGTGCAATGCCGCACCCCATGGATACATCGATCATGCTCGACCGGCGCGACCCTGCTGCGCGGCCCGCCACGACGCCCGGCGCGGCGCCCAGCCGCATCCCGGACGACAAGGCCATGCTCCGCGCTGCCGCCGATTTGTCGCGCGATCTCAACACGCCGCGCCCGGCGATCTACTGGGCCGACATGCTCGCCTCGGCCGCGATCGGCTATGCGGCGCTTGCTGTCGCGATCACGGCCGGTTCGATCGGCTGGACGCTGGCGGCGTCGATCGTGTCCATCCTCGCGCTCTATCGCGCGGGCGGGTTCATCCACGAACTCACCCATATCAAGCATTCGGCCGTGCCGTTCTTCCGGCTCGGCTGGAACGCCGTCATCGGCGTGCCGCTGATGGTGCCGTCCTTCATGTATGAGGGCGTGCACAGCCTGCACCACGCGCGTACCCGCTATGGCACGGCCGAGGATCCCGAATATCTGCCGCTCGCGCTGATGAAGCCCTGGACGCTGCCGCTGTTCGTGGTCGCATCGCTACTGGCGCCGATCGCCCTGCTGGTGCGCTTCGCCGTGCTCACGCCGCTGTCGCTGCTGTCGCCGAAATTGCGCCGGATCGTCGTCGAGCGCTATTCCGGCCTGCAGATCAACCCGGCGTTCCGCCGCCGCCCGCCCGAGGGCGCGTTCCGGACCCAGTGGTACTGGCAGGAAGGGGCCACGAGCGCCTGGGCGATCGCGCTGCTGACCATGGTCGCCACCGGCGTGGTCCCGCTGCGTGCCTTCGTGATCTTCCTCGTCGTGGCCGCGGGCGTTGCCGTTCTCAACCAGGTCCGCACGCTGGTCGCGCATCTGTGGGAGAATGAGGGCGATGCGATCTCGGTGACCGCGCAGTATCTCGACAGCGTCAACGTGCCGCCCCCCGGGCTGCTGCCCGCGCTGTGGGCGCCCGTCGGACTGCGCTACCACGCGCTGCATCACCTGCTGCCAAGCGTGCCCTATCACGCGCTGGGCGAGGCGCATCGCCGCCTGTCGGCCGCGCTGGGCGCCCAGTCCCCCTATCACCGGGCGAATTATCCCGATCTGCGCGGCCTTGTCGCGCGGCTGGTGCGCAGCACGATGGGCGCCGGCCGGGCCTGATCCCGGCGCGTCCTTCCTCAGCCGCGGCGCGTTTGGCTTGCTGGGCCGCGTATGGGGTTATTCCTCCGTGCGCACCAGCACCGCCTCGCCGATCATGAAGAACAGCAGGAACGGCGCCCAGGCGGCGAGGAACGGCGGATAGGCACCGAGATTGCCCATCGCCAGCGCGAAATTGTCAGCGACGAAATAGGTGAAGCCCAGCGCCATGCCGAGCACGGCGCGGATGAAGAGCTTGCCCGATCGCGCCAGGCCAAAGGCGGCAACCGCCCCGAGCAGCGGCATCAGCACGGAAGAGAGCGGCGCGGACAGCTTGTGCCACATCGATCCCTCCAGCGCCTTGGTCGGGCGGCCCGCATCGGCAAGGTCGGCGATCGCCGAACGCAGCGCGCCGAAGGACAGGCCGTCCGGATCCACGGTTGCCAGCGTGAACTGGTCGGGCCGCACGCCCTTGCCGACCAGCGTCGCGCCCAGCGGGCTGATCTTGCCCGACTTGACGTCGAAGCGCGTCGCCGGGCCGATCCGCCAGGCGTCGCCTTCGCGCTGCCCGCGCGCCGCGTGCACGATCCCGACCAGGTTGCCGCCCGTGCGATCGTAGAGCGTGATGTCGGCAAGCTTCGCCGCGTTGCCGCGGCCCTTGATCTGGCCGACCTCGATCAGGTCGTCGCCGTCGCGGACCCAGACGTTGGTACGGTCGCCGCGATCGATCGGGATCGAGGCATAGTCGACGTCTTTCCAGTGGCTGAGCGTCGACGTCGCGCGGGCGACGACCCGGTCGTTGAACGCGAAAGACAGGACGGCGACGCCCATGCTCGCCAGGATCAGCGGCGCGAGCACCTGGTGCGCCGAGAGGCCCGAGGCCTTCAGCGCGACGATCTCGCTGTTCTGGTTCATCGTCGTCAGGGTGAGGATGGTGCCCAGCAGCACTGAAAAGGGCAGGAAGCGGGCGATGAGTTCGGGGGTACGCAGGCTGATATAGTGGAGGATCTCCGCCTGGCCGTTGCCCGGATGGGCGAGGATGTTGCCCGATTCGCTGAGGAGATCGAGCGCCTGCAGGACGATCACCAGCGCGGCGAGCATCGCGAAGGTCCGCACGAGGAACATCCGCCCCATGTAGAGCGAGACCGTCCGCGACGGGAAAAGCTGCAGCGAGATCATGCCGCGGCCTCCTCTTCCTTCTCACGCCGGCCGGGCAGCCAGCGCCCGATCGCCTTGGCCGCCTTGGAGAACACCCGTTCGAGCGCGCCGATGGGCTGGCCGCCGGGCACGAAGGCGATGGTGTAGTACATCCAGATCACCAGGCCCGCAAAGGCGAGGAACGGCACCCACAGGGCGAAGAAGGGATCGATCCGGCCGAGGCCGCCGACCGCTTCGCCATATTCGTTCACCTTGTGATAGGCGACGATCATCACGATCGAAACGAACACGCCGAGCGCCGAGGTCGATCGCTTGGGGGGGACGCCCAGCGCCAGCGCGAGCATCGGCAACAGGAACATCGACGCAACCTCGGCAAGACGGAAATGAAAGGCAGCGCGGCTGGTGTCGCGCAGTTCCTCGGGTGCGTTGCTGTTGCCGCCGATCCTGGCGAGCTCGGGCAGGGTGAGTTCGAGGTTGCGGCCGCCGCGCTGGCGGAAATTCTCGTATTTGGGCAGGCTGATCGGCAGGTCGTGCAGGCTGAAGGTCAGCACGCGCGGGGTCGCGACGCCGGGTTCGTTGCGCACCAGCGTGCCCTTGGTCAGGCGGAAGATGATTTCGTCGGGATTGTCCGTCGCGAAGAACTGCCCTTTGTCGGCGGTCACCGCATAGTCGCCGCCCTTCTTGTCGACCATGTGGACGAAGATGCCGGAAAGCTTGCGGCCCTGTTCGCGGCTCTGCTCGATCCGGATCGTCATCTTGTCGCCGAAATGCGTGAACTCGCCCACCTTGATCGATGCGCCGAGCGCGCCGGTGCGCAGCTCGAAGCGCAGCTTCTCATAGGCATAGCGCGCATCGGGCTGGACGAAGCCGACAATCGCCAGGTTCACTGCGGCCAGGCCGATGGCGAACATATAGGGCACCCGCAACAGCCGCGTGTAGCTCATGCCGACGGCGCGCATCACGTCCAGCTCCGAGGTGGTCGCGAGCTTGCGGAAGGCGAGCAGCACGCCGAGCATCAGGCCGATCGGGATGCCGAGGCCGAGATATTCGGGAAGAAGATTGGCGAGCATCTTCCACACGACATTGACCGGGCCGCCCTCCGTCGCGACGAAATCGAACAGTTTCAGCATGCGATCGAGCACCAGCAGCATCGCCGAGATGATGAGGGTCGAAAACAGCGGCACTGCGATCAGCCGGGCCATGTAGCGGTCGATTGATTTCATGGGGCTAGCGGCGACGGCCTTTGCGGGAGGGCAGGGTGCGAGTGCCCGGTCGGGCGGCTATATCGAGGGTCAGGGGCAACGTCAGCTACGAAATCACTCGGCAGCGATGCTGTCGGGCGGGGCACGCCGCGGCGCGGCCATCGCTTCGGCGATGGCGCGTTCGAGCGCTGAGATGGTGAAGGGCTTGCGCAGCACGAAATGGCCGCCGAATTCAGCCTCGCCGCCGGCCTCGCCGGCATAGCCGGTGACGAACAGAACGGCGATGTGACCGTGTCCGGGCGCAAGCGCGGCGATCATCTCCGGGCCGGTCTGCTGCGGCATCAGCACGTCCGAAACGATCAGGTCCACGCCGTCCGCGCCGTCGAGCAGCCCGGGGGCGGCGAGCGGATCATCGCAGGCGATCGGGCGGTGCCCGAGTTCCTTCAGCGCGCCCATCGTCGCCGCCAGCACGCGGGGATCGTCCTCCACCACGAGGATGTCGAGCGCTGCAGACTGGACCGGTGCGTTGCGCGCTTCCTGCGGGGCCGCATCTTGCGCCGCACCGATATGCCGCGGGAGATAGAGCGTTACCGTCGTGCCCTTTCCGGGTGCGGAATCGATGCTGATCTCGCCATCGGCCTGGCGGACAAAGGCGAAGATCTGGCTGAGGCCGAGCCCGGTGCCCTTGCCGACCGGCTTGGTGGTGAAGAAGGGCTCGAAGACATGCTCGAGAACCTCCGGGGTCATGCCGCAGCCGGTGTCGGTGACGGCGATCGTGACATAGTCGCCCTCCGGACAGGTGCCGATCGCGCCCGCCGCGAGCGATGTGCCGGCCGTGCGGATCGTCAACTGGCCCCGCCCATCCATCGCATCGCGCGCGTTGACCGCGAGATTGAGGATGACATTCTCCAGCTGGTAGCGATCGGCGCGGATGCGCCAGCCGGGCCCGACATCCTCGGATACGACGATGATCGCGTCGCCGAGCGTCCGATCGAGCAGGTCGGACATGCCGGCGACCAGCGGGCCGGGTTCGACCGGCTCGAGCTTCAGCGCCTCCTCGCGCGAGAAGGCGAGCAGGCGCCGGGTGAGCGCGGCCGCGCGATTGGCGCCCTCGGTCGCGTTGTCGATATGACGCGTCGCCTGGACCGCGTCGGTGACATTGCGCCGCGCCAGTTCCAGTCCACCGAGAACGACGGCGAGCATATTGTTGAAATCATGGGCGATGCCGCCCGTCAGCTGGCCGATCGCTTCCATCTTCTGGACCTGGCGGAGGCGCGCCTCCTTGTCGAGCAGTTCGGCGGTTGCACGCGCCACCGCGACTTCCAGATCCTCGGCGCGCTGCCGCTCGGCCTCTGCCTCGGCATTCGCCACGGCACGCTCGCCAAGGGCACGCACCGTCATCCAGCCGAGAATGATCGCGCCGATCACGATCAGCACGCCGAAGGCGCCAAGCACGCGGGCGACGCTGTTCGACTGCGCGACCGAGTGCATTGCCTCGCCCGTGCGGCTGTCGAGCACCACGCGCTCGCCTGCGATGATCCGGTCGAGCAGGGCGTTGATCTCGCCCAGCGAGGCCGAATCGCGCGCCTGATAGTAGCGCGCCAGCGCCTGATCGTTCTTGTGGTAATTGGTGCTGAGCGCGATCAGCGCCAGCTCCTTGCCGCGCGTCTGATAAGCGGCGCGCAACGCCGCGGTCAGCTTCTGCTGGTCCGGATTGTCGCCGGTCACCTCGTCGAGCTTGTTGATCTGCTGGCCGGCATTGCGCCATTCGTCGTAGAAGCGCCGGCCGAGCAACTTGTCGCCACTGATAACGTAACGGCCGAGCGAGGCCTCGGAACCGGAGATCGTCCCGGAAAGCGTCCGGGCGAGGATCATCACCTCATAGCTGTGCGACTGGAGCCGGACGGCATTGTCGCGCTGGCGGTTCGCGCCGTCGAGCGTCAGCACCAGCGCGACCAGCACCAGCACGCCGAGCACCGCCATCACGACCAGCATGGTCGTATGCCAGGCACCGCCCTGCTCGCCGTCGCGCGCGACCTCGCCTTGGTTCCCGCTCATAAGCGGCATTTCTAGTCGCAAGCGCGACTCGTGGGAAGGCGTAGCGTCGCGGCTCAGCCGATCGCGCCGGTTGCCCGACCCGCCGCCCTGAACATCTCGATGATCGTCTCGACCTGTTCGGCCGAATGCTCGGCGCAAAGCGAACAGCGCAGCAGATAGGTGCCGGCCGGGGTCGCGGGAGGGCGCGCCATGTTCACATAGAGGCCGCCCTCGAGCAGGGCCTGCCACATCGCGACCGCCTGGGCCTGGTCTTCGAGGATCACGGCGATGATCGCGGACTGGGGCGTCTCGGTGCCGAGCCTGAAGCCCATTTCGCGCAGCCCGCCATGCAGGCGCCGGCTGTTCTCCCACAGATGCGCGCGCTTGTTGCCGGCATGCATCAGCTTGCGGATCGATGTCGCCGCGGTGGCGACCACCGACGGCGGCAGCGAGGCGGTGAAGACATAGGGGCGGCAGACGAGGCGCATCACCTCGAACTTGGGATGGTTCGAGACGCAGAAGCCTCCGACCGTGCCGACCGACTTGGAGAAGGTGCCGACGACGAAATCGATGTCGTCGGAGACGCCGGCTTCCTCGAACACGCCGCGGCCATGTTCGCCGAAAAAGCCCATGCCATGGGCTTCGTCGCACAGGATCATGCAGCCATGCTTCTTGGCGACGGCAACCATTTCCTTGAGCGGGGCGATGTCGCCGAGCATCGAATAGACGCCCTCGAGCACGACGAGCTTGCCCGGCTCCTTGGGCAGCCGGCCGAGGCGCTTGTCGAGATCCTCGACCGAATTATGGCGGAAGCGGACGATCTCGGCATTGCCCAGCGCGCAGCCGTCATAGATCGACGCATGGCTGTCGGCATCGAGGATGATATATTCGCCCTTGCCGGCGAGCGTCGAGATCATCCCGAGATTGGCCTGGTAGCCGGTCGAGAAGACCATGGCGTGCTTCGTGCCGTAGAACTCCTTGAGAGCCTCCTCGCAGTCCTTGTGCGGCTCATAGGTGCCGTTGAGGACGCGGCTGCCAGTGGTGCCCGAGCCGAAATGGTCGAGCGCGTCCTTGCCGGCCTGGATGACGTCGGGATCGAACGTCATGCCCATATAATTATAGGTGCCGAGCAGGATCGTCTCCTTGCCCTTGATCACGGCGAGGGTGGGGGATTTCACTTCCTCCATCACGATCGCGAACGGATCGCGCACGCCGGTCGCCATCAGCGCCTCGCGCTCGGCGATCAGGGCATCGAACTTGGAGAAGAGATCGCGCTCCGGTGCGATCGCGGGCGGATCGACGGGGAGGGCATCGGCGGTCTGGGCGGCTTCGGTCATGATGTCAGGCCTTCAGCTTCATCACCGCATCGACGAGCTGGCCGACCGTCTCGATTTCGGCCTGCATGTTCATCGTGATGATGATGTCGAACTCGTCCTCGATCGCAGCCACGAAATCCATGACCGTCAGGCTGTCCCATTCCAGATCGCCCTGGAAGGTCGTCGCGTCGGATAGCGGGACACCCTTCTTGTTGAAGGGTTCGATCAGGCCGGTGACGGTGTCGAAAACGTGCGCGCGGTCGTTCAAAACATGTCCTTCGAAAATTGATGCTGTGCCCTGCCAAGAAAATGCGGCGGCTTTCTGGCGGACCTATAGCAGTGTCGGCGCACGATGCCACCGCATGGTCACATTGCGCCGCTTTTCCCTGTTCTCCGGCCCTTAACAGGGAAATTTTCTTTTTCTGGCCAGTTTGCGGCTGATTTTTGGAAAAAATACCATTTTTTATCAGTGTGTTATATGTTGAATTCCCTGTTATGGCGGAACAGGGAATTTCGAGCGTGGAACAGGGAAAATCGCCGGCCGGAACAGCGAAATCATCCCTCGGAACAGGGCCGTAGCCATGGTGCAGCCGCCCGGGCGCTGGCGAGACAAAAGGATCCGTCATCGCGCCGAAATGCCACGAACGGGCCCCGGATTGAATCAAGGGCGCGGGGCGTGCGCAGGGCAGTTGTCCCGCTCCGGGGTCAGTCCGCTCAGAGCAGGCCGTTCGCGCGATACCAGGCGGCGGTGGCGGCCAGGCCCTCGGGTGTGGGTACCTCCGGCTGCCACAAGGCGGGATCGGGCCGATGGTCCGGATCGATCGTCCAGTCGGGGTGGCACAGATAGGCGACGCGGTCCGCGGTGAGCTTGGCGCCGGCGCCGCGGAACAGCCGGTCACCCGTCGCTGCCAGCGATAGCAGTCCGCGCGGCAGGGCCAGCGGCATGATGCGCCGGCCGACCGCCACCCCGATCGCGCGCGCGAAGTCCTCATGCGACCACCCGCCCTCGACCCCGTCATCGGCATCGAGGACGACCCGTCCGGGATCGACGGCGACGAGCCTGAGCAGCAGCCGGGCGAGATCGCCGACCTCGACCACCGACATGCGCCCGCGCGGCGGCAGCAGCGCCAGGCCGAGCTTGGCGATCCGGAACATGTCGCGTATTTCCATATCGCCCGGACCATAGATCGCGGTCGGGCGCACCATCGTCCAGTCGAGCGGCGACGCCGCTACGACTTGTTCCGCGCCGGCCTTGGACCAGCCGTAATTGGACAGGCCGGGCTCGCGCGCGGCGAGCGAGGAGACATGGATGAAGCGTTGTGCGCCGGCCGCCGTCGCGGCGTCGACCATCGCCTGGGTTCCGGCGATGTTGCCCGCGGCGAAACCGGCCCGATCCGGCGCGTTCACGACGCCGGCGACATGGATCACCGCGTCCGCGCCACGGACCAGCCGGGCAAGGGCGTCCGGCGTATCGAGCGCGCCCTCGATCCAGGTCACGCCGGGGCGAGCGGGCTGCGGGCGGCGGGCGAGGGCGCGGACCTCATGGCCGGCCGCCGTCGCCAAGTCGATCAGGCGGCCGCCGACGAAGCCGGTGCCGCCGGTGATGGCGAGCAGGCTCACAGCAAGGCCATGTGGTTGCGGTGCACGAGCGCGGCGCGCGGCGCATAGCCGAGGATGGAGCCGAGCGCGTTGCTGCGCTTGCCGGTGATCAGCGCTGCGTCGGCCGCATCATATTCGCTGAGGCCGCGCGCCAGCGGCTTGCCGTCCGGCCCGCACACCACCACCAGATCGCCACGCCGGAAATCGCCGGCGACACGGACGGCGCCGGCCGCGAGCAGGCTGTTGCCGCCGCGGAGCGCGCGCGCCGCGCCTGCGTCGATATGGATCTCGCCCTTGGCGGTGAGCCCGCCGGCGAGCCATGCCTTGCGGGCCGGCGCTGTCTTTTCGGCGACGAAGACGGTGCCATGGCCGCTATCGGCAAAGGCGCTGAGGGGATGGTCGCGATGGCCGGAGACGATCGCGAGATGCGCGCCCGCCGCCGTGGCGATCCGTGCCGCGGCGATCTTCGAGACCATGCCGCCAGAGCCCATGCCCGAGCCGGAGCCGCCGTCCGCCATCGCCTCGATCGCCGCGTCGATCCGGTCGACGCGCGGGATCAGCGTGGCGCCCGGATTGGTGTTGGGGTTGGCATCGTACAGGCCATCGACGTCGGACAGGAGGATGACGCCCTGCGCGCCCGCCGCCTGCGCGACGCGCGCCGCGAGCCGGTCATTGTCGCCGAAACGGATCTCCGCCGTCGCGACGCTGTCATTCTCGTTGATCACGGGCACGACGTGCAGCGCAAGCAGCCGGCTGAGCGTCGCGGCCGCGTTGAGATAGCGTCGGCGGTCCTCGAGATCGTCGAGCGTGACGAGAATCTGTGCGGCGGTGAGCCCCTGTGCGCCGAGCAGTTCGGCCCAGACCTGGCTGAGGGCGATCTGGCCGGTCGCCGCCGCCGCCTGCGCGTCCTCAAGGCTGGCGCGGCCACCCCGGGCCAGTTTCAGGCGCCGCGCGCCGAGCGCGATCGCCCCGGACGAGACGACCGCGATCTCCTGTCCCGCCCTGGCGCGCGCCGCGATATCGGCGACGAGGCTCGTCAGCCAGTCGCGCCGCACTGTCCCGTCCGGGGCGACGAGCAGCGCCGAGCCGACCTTGACGACGAGGCGAGGGCAGGTGGTCGGCGAGAAGGCGTTGGCGGAGCGGTTCATCGCGCAGCGGCTTAGGGTCCGTATTCGCCGGCCGCAATGGCCGAGAGAAGCGGCCATGCACATACCACACCGGCAGGCGCGAACCGATCAGCCAGACGCGCTTCAGCCCCGATTGGATCGCTCAACGGAGTACGGTGGTTCGATCCGGCTGAAGTCGAGTCTAGACGATCGAGGGGCGGCCCAGATCGCTGCGATGGCCGCTCGGCATGGCCGCCAGCCGGGCGGCGATCGCGTCGCGGGTTTCCTCGTCGCCGGCCCGAATCTCGCCCAGTTCGGCTGCGGTGAGGAGCACGATCGGCACCAGCCGCACGGGAGACAGCGGCATATCCTCGATCGATGCCGCGAAATCGGGCGCGGGGGCGCCGATCAGGATGCCGAGGGCATCGTCCGCGGTGACATAGCGGGCGGGAAGCTGGGCGCTGATCGCGGTGGAGGAGGAGACGCCGGGGATCTCCATCGACAGGACGCCATGGCGATCGAGGTGCCCGGCGATGCCGCCCGCCTGCGCGACCGTGCCGGCGACGTTCCGGACCAGTTCGAGCAGCCAGCTTCCGGCAAGCGGCGCGATGTCCCCCGGCGCGCCGGCCGTTCCGGCCGGAAGGTCTGCGCTCTCCGCGAACAATTCCAGTTCGAAGCCGTTGACCGCGCTTGCTTCCTCCTCTTCGGCGCCATCGTCGAACGGGTCGGAGAGGCCATCGGTCGCGATCAGGGTCGATCCGTCCGCGCGGCGAACGACGCGATAGGCCTGCCGGGTCGTCGGCCAGGCCGGCCCACCGATCAGGCCCGGGCTGACGAGATGGGAGAGGAGATCGGGTTCGACCAGGCCGACCGACGCCCAGAATTGATCGCGGCGGTCCGCCGAGCGTTGCGCCGGATCGGGCGGGGCAACCGGTTCGGGCGCGACGGGGAGCGGCGGCGGGGCCGGTTCGGGACTGGCCGGCGCGGGCGGTGCCGCCGTTCGGCCGAAGAGTTTCCGGATCAGATCGACAATGCCCATGCCCGCCTTCCCCTTACCGGCCGGGCGCTGTCTCCCGACGATTCGCTGATTTCGCCATCGCGCGGAATTGCGTCACAGCGGTGACCATTCGATCTGGTCCTCTGCGCCATCGTCGCGCACCGGCGATGCCTGGGCCGGGCCGATCGCTTCGATCAGGCGGTCGAGCACCGTCTCGATGCCCGCGCCGGTTGCGCCACCGGCGCCCGACATCGGGATCACTTCGGCCTTGCTGGCGCGCTTCAGCTTGGTGACGAGCTTCTTCACGGCATCCGGCTCGAGCGCATCGATCTTGTTGAGCCCGATCACCTGCGGCTTGTCGACCAGGCCGGCGCCATAGGCATCGAGCTCGGCACGGACGATGCGGTAGTTGCCGACGGGGTCCTCCTCGGTCGCGTCGACGAGGTGGAGCAGTACCTTGCAGCGCTCGATATGGCCGAGAAAGCGGTCGCCGATCCCCGCGCCATCCGCGGCGCCCTCGATCAGGCCGGGGATGTCGGCGATCACGAATTCGCGATTGTGGCGACTCACCACGCCCAATTGCGGGCGCACGGTGGTGAAGGGATAGTCGCCGACCTTGGCCTTGGCATTGGTGACGGCGTTGATGAAGGTCGATTTGCCGGCATTGGGCAGGCCGACCAGGCCGGCATCGGCGAGCAGCTTCAGCCGCAGCCAGACCCAGGCTTCCTCATAGGGCCAGCCGGTGCCGTGCTGGCGCGGCGTGCGGTTGGTGGAGGTCTTGTAGCTGGCATTGCCGCGCCCGCCATCGCCGCCGCGCAGGAACACCTCGCGCTGGCCGGCAAAGGTGAAGTCGGCCAGCACCTCCTCCTTGTCCTCGGACAGGATCTGGGTGCCGACCGGCACCTTGATCACCAGGTCCTCGCCGCCGGCGCCCGTCATGTTCGAGCCAGCGCCGCCATGGCCGCGCGGCGCCCGGAAGTGCTGGGTGTAGCGAAAGTCGATCAGCGTGTTGAGGCCGGCGACGGCTTCGAAGATGATGTCGCCACCCTTGCCGCCATTGCCGCCGTTCGGGCCGCCATATTCGATGAACTTCTCGCGCCGGAAGCTGACGGCGCCGGGGCCGCCCGCGCCCGAGCGGACGAAGATCTTTGCTTGGTCAAGAAAATGCATGCCCGCTCTCTAGCGGAAATCGAAATTTTATCCAGCGCGACCGAAAATCAGGCGCGCTCGACATTGTGCGACGAAACCAGCTGGCTCAGCGCAAGCTCCCGCGCGGTGCCGCGCGGCAGGCCGAGCGCCTTGGCCATCGGCCCGCCGAGCAGGGCATCGCCGAGCGCGGTGAGCACGAGTTGCAGCGTCTCCTCGTGGATCGACTTGCCGCCGGCATCATGGCCCTCGGCGAGATCGTCGACGAGACGGTGGATCGCCTCGAGGATCGGATCGAGCGCATCCTGGTTGCCGGTGAGGATCATCCAGCTCGCCATCGCCCCGGCGCCGCGCGCAAAGGCGTCGAAGGTCATGTCGACCACTTCGCGCGGATTCTGGTCGCCGGCCCGCGCGCGCTTCGCCGCCTCGCCGATCTGGGCGGTGATCGTGTCGGCGAGATGCTTGATCAGCGCGCGCTGCAGATCGGCGGCCGAGCCGAAATGATGGAGGAGATTGGCATGGGTTCGGCCGATTCGCGCTGCGACCGCCTTGAGCGTGACTGCCTGCGGACCTTCCTCGACGAGCAGCGCGCGTGCCGCCTCGATCGCGGCATCGCGTGATTCTTCCGGGCTGAGACGTTTGCGAATTATTGACACTAGTGTAAGTAAAGCCTATTTACAGTCTTGTAAGTGACCCATTCCACTCCCTGTTCGGAGGTTTTCGTGGCGAAAGCAACCACTCCCGGCGACCTGACCATCACGCCGCGCGATCGCCGTTTCGGCCGCGACAAGCCAATGCGCCGTTGGTGGCTCAACAACGATCCCTATGCGACCGCCTTCTACAACGCGCTCTCCGTGACGTTCCCCCGCGGCGAGGCCTTCTTCATCGAGAGCGTCCGCGCGTTTCGCGACGGCGTGCCGCCCAAGCTCGCCGACGAGATCCAGGCGTTCATCAAGCAGGAGATCATGCATACGCGCGAGCATGTCGCCTTCAATCGCCAGGTCGTCGACCAGGGCTATGACATCACCGCGCTCGATCGCGGCGTCCAGCAGGGACTCGACCTGACCAAGGGCCGCCCGCCGATCGCCAACCTGACCGCGACGATGGTGCTCGAGCATTTCACCGCGATCATCGCCCATGAACTGCTGTCGAATCCCCGGCACCTGGCTGGTGCCGACGAAGACCTCGCCAATCTGTGGCGCTGGCATTCGGCCGAGGAGATCGAGCACAAGGGTGTCGCCTATGACACCTGGATCCACGCGACGCGGAGCTGGTCCGAATGGCGGCGCTTCAAGGTCAAGGCGCTGGTGATGCTGCGCGTAACCGCCAACTTCACCCGCGGCCGCGCGCGCGGGATGCTCGAACTGCTGCGGCAGGACGGGTTGACCGGCCCCGCGGTGTGGGCGCGCATGTTCTGGTATGCCTTTGGCCGTCCAGGCATGGCCCGCAAGATCGCGGGGCACTGGCTCGCCTTCTTCAAGCCGAGCTTCCATCCCTGGAACCATGACGATCGCGCGCTGATCGGCATGTACGAGAGCGAATATGAGGCAGCGGTGCTGCCGCGCGAGGCAGTGGCGGCGTGAGTCGCGCCCTCTCCCCCGCCTGGGAGAGGGCGCCGCCGGTCAGGCTGCGAGCCGCACCTCGCACATCGGGTCTTCGTCCAGGTCGAGTTCGAACACGGCGCAGGGCGCCTCGGTGCCGCGCGCGCGCGAGTGGCGCGGCTCGACCGTGCCGGTCGGGCGGAAGCCGAGCTTGGTGAGCACCCGCCCCGAGGCGGGGTTGTCGACGAAATGGCCGGCCCGCAACTGCTTCAGCCCCAGGGCGTGGCGCGCGATCGCGACCACCGCGCGGCCGGCTTCGGTCGCATAGCCGCGGCCCCACGCATCCGGGGTGAACCAATAGCCGAATTCGTGGCCGCCCGTCGCGGCCGGCGCGAAGCCCATGCCGCCGACGAGACGCGGATAATCGGCCTCATGGCTCAGGATCAGGAAGAAGGCGTCCGTCCCGCTGCGCGGGCGCGCCAGGAATTCGCGGGCATCGTCCAGCGAATAGGGCCAGGGCACATGCGACAGCATCTTCACGACCTGCTCGTGGCCGATGGCGTGCGACAAAGCGGCTGCGTCCTCCGGCCAGGCGGGGCGCAGGGTCAGTCTGGCAGTCCGAGCGAACATGATACTCTCCTCGTCGGTCGCATCGCCGCTCGCACGCCGGGATGACGTGATCGCGACAATGGGTGGGGAGGGAGCATGAAAAAAGGGAGACCGGGGCGACCCGTCTCCCTTTTGCGGTTTCCTGATGGAAACCCGGGTCGCCCAAGTGGGCAACCCGACCGGTTACCCGTTTATTCGGCGGCAGCCGCCATAATCTCTACCGAGCAGAACTTGCGGCCCAGCTTGCCTTCCTTGAACGACACGCGGCCGTCGGTAAGGGCGAAGAGGGTATGGTCCTTGCCCATGCCGACATTGGTGCCCGGGTAGAACTTGGTGCCGCGCTGGCGCACGAGGATGTTGCCCGGGACGACGACTTCGCCACCGAACTTCTTCACGCCGAGACGACGGCCGGCCGAATCGCGACCGTTGCGCGAGGAGCCGCCTGCTTTCTTATGTGCCATCTATACTACTCCTTACGCCTGGGCCGCCGGGGCTTCGCCCGCGCCGGAATCCTGCGCTGCATCGGCCTTCTTCGCCTTGGCCTTCTTCTCCTGCGCACCGATCGCGGTGATCTTCAGGATCGTGTGCTGCTGGCGATGGCCGTTCTTGCGGCGATAATTGTGGCGGCGCTTCTTCTTGAAGATGATGACCTTGTCGGCCTTCGCCTGCGCGATGATCTCGGCCGAAACCGTCAGGCCCTCGACCGACTGCAGCTCCGAGCCTTCGCCCGCCAGCAGGACGTCACCGAGCGTGATCGACGCTCCCGCTTCGCCATCGAGCTTCTCGACGACGATCTTGTCTCCAGCGGCAACGCGATACTGCTTGCCGCCCGTGCGCACCACTGCGAACATGGCCTCTGTCACTTTCCAAATGCATGTGCCCGCGCAGGCATGCCCGGCGGGAGAAGGGGCGCAGCTAAGGGAGACAGGCGATTCTGTCAACGCCGAATTGCCGCCCGACCGGAGGGCGGCGGCCGCGCCGGACCGATATAGGCGCTCAGGCGCGAGTCGTCCACGCATCGCGGGTCGTCATGGGGCGGTCGCCGGGCGATACTGGACAAAGGCGATCACGTTCCCGTCCGGGTCGCGGACATGGAAGTCGGTGCCGCCCCAGGCCTGCTTCGCGAGCCTCTGCGCGAAATCCACGCCACGGCCGCTGAACTCGGCGAACAGCGCCCCGGCGTTGCTCACCTCGATCATCGCCAGGATGACCGACTCCTCGCGCGCGGCCAGATCGCCGAAATGGGGTTGGTGGACGAAGCGCAGGTGCAGGCTCACCCTGTCGCGCGACACGGCGCCGTAAAAGGGGGGCTTGCCATGGAGGAAGTCCACCGCGAAGCCGAGCTTCCCGCTATACCATGCCGCGGCCGCCGCGACGTCGCGCACGAACAGGACGGGGGCGACGACCTTGAGCACCGGCGGCGCCGGCGCCGCGCCGGGCGGCGGGGACAGCGCGCCGATCCCGGCCTTGAGCGCAGCCCAGTTCGGGAAGCCCGATTCGACCGCCACGATTTCCTGCGCGAGGGCAAGCGGCATGGGCAGGTCGAGCGCCGCGCGATCAGTGAGATGGCGGTAGCGCTCGAGCAGGCGGAGCTTCCCGCCGACGGAATGATTGCCCTCGCGGTGCCAGCGCACCAGCAGCTTGGCGTGCTTGCGATAGGCTTCGAGGGTGACATTGCCGGGTTTGGCAGGGGAAGCGGGGCGTGAATCGGGCATGGGGCAGGCTCCGGCTGAGAGTGTCAGCGGGCGGGCCTTGCCCTTTCGGCACGATGCCGATGCACCCCGGGAGAGCAGCGCGAGATTATGGTTTCCGCACCGGCGCTGTCAATCGCCGGCGCGGGACGCTCAGTGCTTGTGCTCGCGCCGCAGCGTGTAGCGCCCGTCCGCGAACTCGGTGAACAAATCCGAGATGGCCGGGTGATCGATCGGCTCGTCGGTATCGTCGGCGATCAGGTTCTGCTGGCTGACATAGGCGACGTAGCTCGACTCCATATTCTCCGCGAGGAGATGGTAGAAGGGCTGGTCCTTGCGCGGGCGGATATTCTCCGGGATCGCGTCATACCATTCGGCGCTGTTGGCGAAGATCGGATCGACATCGAACACCACGCCGCGAAAATCGAACATGCGGTGGCGAACCACGTCACCAATAGCGAAGCGCGCGTGGGAGACGGCGGGCAGGGGAATCGCCGCGTCGAAGGGGTGAGCTGGAATATGGGCGCGAGGCATGAAGCCAATTTAAGCACTCTTTTGCCCCGCACAAGCGATTAGGCTCCGAACCGGCGCTTGTGCGACCCGAGCGATTGCGTTAGAGGCGCCCGCTCTTCGACCGGCACCCGCGCTTCTTGCGAGCCCGGGTCGCTTGCAATGCCTCTGCGGAGAGGTGCCAGAGTGGTCGATTGGGACGGTCTCGAAAACCGTTGTGCCCTCACGGGTACCGTGGGTTCGAATCCCACCCTCTCCGCCACGGGGCCCTCCACAGGGGTCCCTGCTGGTCCATTGGGATCGACTTTTTCAGCCTGAATACGAATACTTAGCCGGCCAGCTTGGCCTCGGCCGTGCGTGCCCCTCCACGCCCATCCAACGAATCGGAGGGCAGAAAGCGAGGTATCGGCGGTCGAAAAACGAGGTATCTCAGGAGACCGAGCGATGCTCACCGATGCGAAGGTCCGCAACGCCAAGCCGCGGCCGAAACCCTATAAGCTCTTCGACACCAATCGCCTGTTCCTGCTCGTCGCACCTGGCGGCGGCAAGCTCTGGCGCTGGAACTATACCTTCAATGGGAAGCACAAGACGATGGTGTTCCGCGCGGGGCCGCTCGTCTCGCTGGCCGAAGCGCGCGCCAAGCGCGACGACGCCTATACCATCCCTTGTGAAGGACGAGATCCGACCGTCGCGAAGAAACTCAGAATCTAAGCCAATCTCGAGGCATCGCGCCAGACTTTCGAACGCGTGGCGCGAGATTGGCACGGGATGTATTTCCCGCGATCGGCGATCTGCCGATCGCAGAACTCACGCCGCCGCTCATTCTCGCAGTGCTGCGCGCGATCGAGGCGAGCGGTTCGATCGAGACGGCCAAACGCATTCTTCAGCGGATATCGTGCGTCTTCGGGTTCGCGATCGCCGAAGGGAAGGTGAAGATCGACCCGTCCGAGCGGCTCGGCGAAGCGCTCAAGCCTTTGCGGCGCGGGCGGCAGCCGGTCATTACCGATCTTGAGCCTCTCAGGGTGATGATCCGTATCGCGGAAGAGGATGATGCGCGGCCCGTCACGCGACTCGCCCTTCGTTTCCTCGCCCTGACCGCGGTTCGGCCGAACGAGTTGCGCGGTGCGCGGTGGGACGAGTTCGAAGATCTCAATGGTTCGCATGCATGTGGCGGATTCCCGCGGCGCGCATGAAGGGCGATCTCGATCGCAAGGAAGAGGCCAGCGGCGATCATCTCGTGCCGCTCACACCGCAGGCGATCGCGGTGCTCAGGATGGGAGCAGACCCTCGACGGACGATGCGCGGCGGCAGCGACGAGCCTAAACTTGGCCGTGCAACAACCCTCACGCATGCGCCAACGCGAAATCCAACGCTGCACATACAGCCGTCACCTGTGCGCGGACGCAAATATCGGGGGTGGCATGAACGCTGTCGGGATAAACCTCGGTCGTGGTCTTGAAGCGCGCGCCGGTGATCGACGTGCACAAAGCGAGCTCAGCCATGGGATACTCGATGACGCCAGGCGCTATGACCGGCGACCCGATGATCTTGCCCGCGGCATCCGGCGCCGCAATGTGAGTAACCCTCTCGACCGCGGAGATGATTGCCTGTTGGAAGGCGAGCTCCCTGTCCGCGCTATCGGCAACCAGATAGAATCCATCAGGTACGGCCTCCGCTTCGAAAATCCGGCCGTCGCGCGCGCTCAGCGCGGGCCGGAACTCGCTTTCGTCGCTGTCGGTCGTTTCGTGGAGGTCGATGTGCAGAACGTAGCGGTCCGACGCCGCGTTCACGAATTCACGTAACGCCGTGGCTTCCGGCGATGGCCCCCCAGGCCGGAAATTCCGGTTCGGATCGACGGCGTCGAAGTTCCAGCGGTTGATGCGTTCATAGCCCCAGGGGCTCACGCAGGGGACGACCAGCAGATTGACGCTGCCGGCATAATCGCCTGCGTGATTCTCGAGAAAGTCGAGCGCGCCCAGAACGCCGCTGGTTTCGTAGCCATGGACCCCGCCCGTGATCAAAGCGGCTGGCAATGCTGGGTCGATCGGGCGGCTGCGCAGCGCGAAGAGAGTATATGCGCCGTCGGCATAGTCGAGTTCCCCATAGGAGATCTTCTCGAAGCGATGCGCAAGCGCCTCGATGCGCGCCACGACATTCTCGCCATAGCTGCGCCGGCGCGTTTGCCGGGCCCGCCACTGGGCACGTTCCTGCTCGCCCCAGGGACGCCCGGCCGTGCCGATCGGATAGGAAACCACGGCCGTCATGCGGCCACCGCGCGCTTCGCGCCCGCAATCCAGTCGTCGATCAGCATTTCGAGCACCGGCAACGTGACCGCACCCGCTCCCATCAGCGCGTCGTGGAAATCGCGGATGCGGAACGCCTCCCCCAGGGCCGCCTCCGCGCGGGCGCGAAGCGCGCGGAACTTGAGATTACCGAGCTGATAGGCGAGCGCCTGGCCCGGCAGGCCGATATAGCGGTCGACTTCCGCCGTCAGTGTTTCGAGCGGCATGGCCATGTTCTCACGGAAGAAGGCAATCGCCCGATCCCGGCTCCAGCCCCGGGCGTGGATGCCGGTGTCGAGGACCAGTCGCACCGCGCGCCACATCTCCATCTCCAGCCGACCGTAGCGCTTTTCCGGCGTGTCGTAGAACCCCATGTCCTCGCCCAGCGCTTCGCAATACAGCGCCCACCCTTCAAGGCAGGCGGTGTACTTCAGCGCGCCGAAACGACGGAAATCCGGAAGCTGGTCCATCTCCTGGATCAGCGCGAGGTGCATGAGGTGGCCCGGCCATGCCTCATGCAGCGCCAGGGGCAGGTGTATATAGCGCGGGCACTTGCCCGGCAGCGAGGTGATCCAGTGGACGCCTGCGGCGCTGCCATCGGCGGGGTTGGGCTGCGCATAGGCCGGCGGCATCTTGTCCGCGACGGCCTCCGGGATGCTGCTGACGCCATAGGTGGTGCGCGGCGTGCGACCGAAAAATTCGGGAACGCGCGCGTCGATGCGCTTCGACAGGATTTCGATCTGCTCGCGCAAGGCCTCGGCGCTCGGCGCGAACTGGTTGTTGTCGGTCCGCAGGCGGCGGCGAAAGCCTTCGATATCGTCGGGAAAACGGGCCTCGCGGGCGACAATGAGCATCTCGCCTCTGACGCGCTCGACCTCGGTGAGGCCAATGGCGTGGATGTCGCCGGG
>CAISGR010000275.1 GCA_903884945.1 uncultured bacterium | reverse complement strand
GGCCGGATTGCCAGCCGGTCGATGCGGAGGCGTCGCCTGTCACGCTTGTGGCATCGGCCCGGCTCGATGCGCGGGCCGAGCTCGGGTCGGCATTGGGGATCGACGCGGCCGAAGTCGTACGGCTGCCGGACAGCGCGCTCATCCTGCGCGCCTATCTGCGGTGGGGCGACGATTTCGCTGCCCATCTGCTCGGCGATTTCGTGGTCGCGCTATGGGACCAGCGCCGCCGGCGCCTGGTGCTGGTGCGCGACCATATGGGCCAGCGCGACCTCTTCTATCACCTGGGCGAGGGGATCCTCGCCTTTTCGCCCGACATTGCCGGGCTTTGGGCATTGGCGGAGGTACCGCGCGCGCTCGGGGACGCGATGCTGTGCCGCGTGTTGACGCACGATTTCACATCGGCGCCGGGAGCCACCCTGTTCGACGGCATCAGCAGCCTGGCCGGAGGGCATATGCTGATCGCCGAATCCGGGCGCTCGCCGGTGATACGTTGTTATTGGGAGCCGGAGGCCGATCCCGCGCACCTTGGCCGCGACGAGGCCTATTATGTGGATGCTTTCGCAAGCGTGTTGGGCGACGCGGTCGCCACCCGGCTGACCGGGCTGTCGCACTGGCCGGGGCTGCTGCTGAGCGGCGGCTATGACAGTTCGGCCATCGCCGGCCTGGCGCGCGCGCCGCTGGAGGGGGCTGGCCATCGACTGATCGCGGCTGCGTCGGTGATGCCGCGCGACTATGCGGGCACGATTCGCCATGGCGGTCGCTGGGTCGATCTGTGCGAGCGCGACATGCCGTGGATCGCGGTGCGGCGTGTGACGCGGGAAGGGCTCGATCCCGTCGCGGGAATCGCGCGCCGCATGGGGGAGCGTCAGCTGCCGCCGTCTCCCTATGACGCGGTGAACGACGCGCTGCGCGCGGAACTGGCGGATGCCGGGGTCCGGCTCGTGATGGACGGGCATGGCGGCGACTATACGCTCACACCCCTTGGCGCCGGCGCGCTTGCGCGCTGGCTGCGCAGCGGTGAACTTCGTCGTTTCTGGCGCGAGTGGCGCGCGCACCGGCGGATGACGGGGCGGTCGGTCGCGACCGCGATGCGACATGATGTGCTGCCCGGTCTTCTGCCATGGTGGATGCAGCGTTGGCGCGTGCGGCGGAGCCGGCGGCGGCAAGGGCTGCCGGTGCGGGCTGGCTTCGTCGAGCAGGTGGCCCAGTCTCCCCGGCATGAATCTGCGGGTCCGATCGACATGCGCGGGCGGATGGTGGCGACGCTGGATTTGGTGCGGCACGGCAGCGGCAGCGCGGCCGCCTATGCGCGTCATGGGCTGGTCCTGACCCGGCCCTTCCACGACAAGCGCGTGGTTGAACTGGCGCTGGCCATCCCGCAGGACCTCTATGTGAAGGACGGTCGCAACCGCTATCTGGCCTGCGCTGCTCTGCGCGACATCTATCCCGCCGAATTCCAGCAGCGGAGCCGGAGCAGGGATGACCTGTTCCCCGATTTCCAGGCGGCGATCCACCGCGTGAAGCCGAGCCTCATGGAAGATCTTGCCCGGATGGAGGCATCTGCGCCGCTCGCGGCGATGATCGACTTTCCGCGGCTCAGGGCATTGCTCGACGCGCGGGGTCCGGACGATCACAAGTCCGGCTGGGAAGCGGAAACCCAAGCGGCGATGAACGCCTATGCCATTGCCCGCTACGTCGAATGGTTCCGGCGCGATAATGGCTGATCGATGCCGCGGCGTTCTATTGCTCGGGATACGGCATCACGCAGCGCCGCTGGTCCTTTCGGTCGCCGGTTTCGCAGTCGCGCTGTTCCTGCGTCCAGCGCTCGACCGTGGGGATCTCGATCCTTCTCGGGACAGACGCCTCGGCCCTGGGGCGCGGCGGCTCGGTCGGGTCCGGCGGTGGGAACATCGTGCAACCGCACAAGGAGGCCATCGCCCCGACAGCCAGCACCATCCGCATCTGCATTTCCCCTTTTCGCGGCGAAAGCCTGCCTCCTTCAAGGGGGCATGCTGCGTGCGGGAGGGTGAACCGGCGCTGACCGGCTCGATTCACCCGTCCGATGCCGCGTCCTAGGTTCCGCGCCATGGATACCGGGACGGAGAAGGAACTCGTGAAACGGGCGCGCGCGGCCCTTCAAGTAAAATCACAGGCGCCGTCTTCAATTCTCATAATCGCCAAAGTATCATTGACTATACTTGGTCGTACTGGCCTGCCTGCGGAGGCTATCGCGGGCGAACAGCTGCGAAACGTCAAGTCATTTCGTCGATTTTCACCGAATTCTAGAGGTACGTTTCGGGGTTTTTCAGGGTCGACGTGGTTTGACAAAAATCAACGATTACTTGAATTTGGTCAGGAAGGATACTTCAGGGTTACTTTCCGGCCCGCCTCATGGCCAGGTCGGGAACCACATCCAGCGCCGGAAATCTTGCGGATCGTGCAGCGCCATGGCCGCGATGATCGGGTAGAAATAGACGAACAGGCCCAGGGCGAGCACCAGGAACGCCTCGTCCCAATGTTTCCAGCGCCCCGTTGCGAACCGATCGAACGCTGCGGCGAGCGGCAGGGCGAGGAAGATGCTCGGCAGGTAATAATAATAGAAGAAGCCGATCGATTTCGGGATCACGATCCACATCGCATAGGCGCCGAACCACAATCCGGCGACTGCCAGCATCCGGGCCGATCCGTCGCGCACCCAGGCCCAGAGGCATGCCGCCACCGCGACCAGCCCGCCCCACAGGATCGCGGGGTTGCCGACCATGAAAATCCCCCGCATCGCCCCGTCGGCCGGTTCGTAGAGATACCAGATCGGCCGGATCATCAACGGCCAGGTCTTCCAGTTGGATTGATAGGTGTGCGGCGGCAGCACCTGCGTCTGCGCCGCGTACATCTGCATCTGGAAGCGGATGAAGCCCTCCCGCGTCAGCGGAAGCTGCGCATAGTGAAAGGCCGGCCAGAAGGTCAGGCAATAGGTCGCGATGCTGATCACGCCGAGCGCGATGATCGCCGGCACTACCGGCAGGCCGGGCCAGAAGCGCTGATCGTGCGGGTTGAGCGCTGCATAGACCGATCGCCGGCGCATCCGGCCGTCGCGCAGCCGGATCAGGATCAGCGCGATCGCGGCATAGGCGATGAACGGTGCCGCCGACCATTTTGCCGCGACCGCGAGGCCGAGCAGCACGCTTCCGAGTACCCAGCGCCGCCACACCTTCTCCGGCGGTGCCCGCATCGCCCAGAGCAGCGCGGCGATGCCGGTCACGACGAACGCAGCCATGAAGCCGTCGAGCATGGCGATCCGTGCCTGGATGAACACGGTGATGTTGAGCAGCACGAACAGTGCCGCCATGGTCGCGGTACGCAGGCGCCGGAACAGCATCCACGCGATCGCGAAGATGCCCAGCACCACGGCGGTCGCGGCGAAGGTCGACATGATCCGCCAGCCGAAGCTGTTGTCGCCGAAGAACATCATGCCGAACGCGATCAGTTCCTTGCCCAGCAACGGGTGCTCGATGTTGCGGGGCCCGCTCAGTTCGATCAGCACGCGCGCGGCGGGCACGTAATGCACTTCGTCGAACACCAGCTTGTGGGGGACGGCGAGGCGGATCGTGAACAATGCCTGCGCGACAAGGCCGATGATCGCGGCGGCGCGGTAGGGGCGGGGCTGCGACTCGGCGGTCATTGCCTGCCCATTCCCACTTCAGCCGCGCGCTTTCAAGGGAAGCGCGCAGAGTCAGGCATTGACGCAGGGCAACCCCTCCCGGCAAAGCGATCCGCATGAAACGTCGTACCGGTCAGGACCAATCGATCACTCGCAAGTGGCGGCCAGCCACGCAGGCCGTGCGCGGCGGAACCGCGCGCTCCGAATGGGGCGAGACGTCGGAAGCGATCTTCCTCACCTCGGGCTATGCCTATGATTGCGCCGGGGACGCCGCCGCGCGCTTCTCCGGCGATCAGGTCGGCATGACCTATTCGCGCCTCCAGAACCCGACCGTCGAGATGCTCGAGAACCGCATCGCGCTGCTCGAGGGCGCCGAAGCATGCCGCACCATGGCGACCGGCATGGCGGCGATGACGGCGGTGCTGCTCTGCCAGCTCCAGACCGGCGATCATATCGTCGCCGGGCGCGCCGCCTTCGGCTCGTGCCGGTGGCTCACCGACACGCTGCTGCCCAAGTTCGGCATCGGGGTGACGATCGTCGATGCGCGCGATCCGCAGCAATTCGCCGACGCGATCCGGCCCGAAACCAAGCTGTTCTTCTTCGAGACGCCCGCCAATCCGACGATGGACGTGGTCGATCTGAAGGCGGTCTGCGATATTGCGCGCGGGAACGGCATTCTCAGCGTCGTCGACAATGCCTTCGCCACGCCCGCGCTGCAGCGGCCGATGGAGTTCGGGGCTGACGTCACTGCCTATTCCGCGACCAAGATGATGGACGGGCAGGGCAGGGTGCTTGCCGGGGCCGTGTGCGGTACCGAGGATTTCATCAACAACACGCTGCTGCCCTTCACGCGCAACACCGGGCCGACGCTCAGCGCGTTCAACGCCTGGGTCGTGCTCAAGGGGCTGGAGACGCTCGATCTGCGCATCCGCCGCCAAAGCGAGAACAGCCTCAAGGTCGGCACCTTTCTCGAAGGCCGGGTGCCGCGCATCCTGCATCCCGGGCTTGCCAGCCATCCGCAGCACAATCTCGCCATGTCGCAGATGGATGCGTGCGGGCCGATCTTCGCGTTCGAGGTGGAGGGGCGGAAGCAGGCGCACGGCCTGCTCGATGCGCTGAACCTCGTCGACATCTCCAACAATATCGGTGATTCGCGCTCGCTGATGACTCATCCCGCCTCGACCACCCATTCAGGGGTCGCCGAGGAAAAGCGGCTTGAGATGGGCGTGACCGAAGGCATGCTGCGGCTCAATGTCGGGCTCGAGGACCCGGAGGACGTGATCGAGGATCTCGATGGCGCGCTCCGGGCGGTAGGGTTGTGAAGGCGCTCTTCCCCAATGTCGCCGAAACGCGCGGCGTGATCGTGCGCGTGTCGGTCAGCTATCTGCCCGAACAGTCCGAGCCGCGCCGGGGCCGCTGGTTCTGGGCCTATCATGTCAGGCTCGAGAATGAGGGGCCGATGGCGGTGCAGCTGCTCACCCGTCACTGGATCATCACGGACGGTCGCGGCGCCCGCCATTCGGTCGAGGGCGAGGGCGTCGTTGGCGAACAGCCGCTGATCGCGCCAGGCGGCAGCTTCGATTATGTCTCGGGCTGTCCGCTCGCCACGCCGACCGGCTCGATGCAGGGCACCTATCACATGGTCGCCGAGGACGGTTCGTCCTTTGACGTGGACATCCATCCGGCTCCTGGCTGCTCCGGCGAAGTGGAAGTATGGGACAAATGCTCTAGAGCTTCGGGCGGGTTACGCTGAGGAACAGATCG
>CAISGR010000274.1 GCA_903884945.1 uncultured bacterium | reverse complement strand
GCAGGCCAACGACATCGACGACCTGATCGCACAGCGGGTGGCCGGAATTGCGGTGATGCCGCTGGATTCCATCGTCGCGCAAGCATGGGTGAAGCGCGCGCAAAAAGGGGGAATCCCGATCGCGGCCGTGGCCGCTCTGGTCGGCGACCCCGCCACACGGCGCGTGGAGGACGTGTTTCCCGGCCTCGTCGCACTCGCATCGCAGGACGAGGTGGCCGCTGGGCGCGCCGCCGGGGGCCTTGCGGCGCAACTCCTGCCCGCCGGGCGCCAGGCGCGGGTTGCGGTGATCGAAGGGGCCGCGGGATTTCCGGAGGTGGAGCAGCGCGCGCGAGGCTTTCGCGAAGCGCTCGACGACGCCGGCGCCCGCTATACGATCGTCGCCGCGCAACCGGGCAATTGGACGAGCGAGGGCGGCGAAGCCGCATGCCAGAACATCCTGGCGGCGCAACCGAGGGTCGATCTCTTCTATAACGAAGCCGACGACATGGTGATCGGCTGCGCCCGTGCCGTCCGCGCCGCCGGTTCGCATGCGCGCCTCATCGGAGTCGGCGGATCAAAACTGGCAATCGCCTCGATCAAAGCGGGCGCGGTCGACGGAACGGTATGCTTCAAGCCGGAAGCGCTTGGCGCGCTGGTCTTCCAGGCGCTCAGCGGCGCGCGGGGTCCGCGCTTTCGGACCTATCCGATTCCGGCAGTCACGCGAGCGACCGTAAACGCGTGCGTCGGGCAATGGTAGAAGCGCCGCTCCTCACGCTGGCCGGGGTCGAGAAGACCTGGCCGAACGGCACTGTTGCGCTCCGTGGAGTCGACATGGTCGTGCGGCCCGGGCGGGTCCACGGCCTGCTCGGTGCGAACGGTGCCGGCAAATCGACGCTGATCAAGATCCTGGCCGGCGCCTTGCCGGCGAGCGGCGGAACCATCAACTGGTGCGGTCAGGCAGCACTTTGGACAACGCCCCGCGCCGCCCGTGCCGCTGGCATCGCTACCCTATATCAGCACATCCCGCTCGTGCCGACCTTGAACGCAGCCGACAATATCCTGCTCGAGCAGCGCGGCGGCCTCCGTCGTGACGCGGCTGCACGCCGTCGTGCCGCGGCAGTCGTGGCGTTGCTCGGGGACACCTTCGGGCTCGACGAAATCGTGGGCGAGTTGCCGATCGGCACCCGCCAGATGGTGGCGATCGCGCAGGCGCTAATCGGCGATCCGGCGCTGGTCATCATGGACGAACCGACCGCCGCGCTCGCAGGCCATGAGCGCGAGACGGTCTATCAGACCATCAGGCAACTCGCCGCCGCGGGCCGCGCCGTGCTGTTCGTGTCCCACTTCCTCGACGAGATCCTCGCCCTGACGGACGAGGTGACCATATTGCGCGACGGGCGCGCTGTGTTGCACGCCGAGACCGCGACGCTCGACGAAGCCGCGATTGCTGCGGCCATCGCGGGTCGTTCGGTGACCGCGCTCACCCGGTCGTCTGCGGCTCGCACGCCCAGCCCGCCGCTGCTTGAGGTACGCGATCTTTGTTCGCCCGGGCGACTGGCGACGACTAGCCTCAGCATCGGCGCGGGCGAGATCGTCGGCGTGGCGGGAACGCTCGGATCGGGCCGCAGCGAATTGCTGCACGCTATTTTCGGTGCGGACCCGGCGGCCAGCGGTGACGTCAGACTCGCGAGCCGCCGCGTCGCGCTATTCACCGACGAAGCAGTTGCCGCCGGGATCGCGCTCGTGCCCGAAGATCGGGTCGCCCAAGGGTTCGTCCCGACGATGACGATCGCCGAAAACATCGCGTTGTCCCAGCGTCGATTCCTGCTCGATCGCACGTGCGAGGCCGAGGCTGCTCGCGCGGCGATCGCGCGCCTCGCGATCAGAGCCGACGGACCCGACGCGATGGTCAGCGAGCTTTCCGGTGGTAATGCGCAAAAAGTCGTTCTCGCAAAATGGCTGACGCCCGCCACGCGCGTGCTGCTGCTCGACGAGCCGACCGCCGGAATCGATATCGGTGCGCGGATCGACATATTGCGCACCGTACGCCGCCTTGCCGATGAAGGTCTGGCGGTACTGCTAGTCAGTTCCGAATTCGAGGAGTTGCTCGCCATTGCAGATCGCATCCTCGTCCTGCGCGACGGGGCCGTGATCGCCGAGATCGCCGATCCCGCCGATCTTGATGAGGCAGCATTGATCCAGCTGGCGAGCGGCGCATCCGCCCGAACGGGAGTCGCGGCGTGAACATGAAGATTGACTGGCGGGAGCATTTCGGCCTGCGCGAAGCCGGTGTCTATTATGCCTTGCTGATCCTGCTCGGCGTCCTCGCCGCGATCGCCCACGCCCGCGGCTTGCCCAACTACCTGACCGCCCAGAATTTGGGCAACATCGCCTACCAGTCCTCGTTGGTCGGAATCATGGGCGTCGCGATGACGGTGATGTTGATCACCGGCGCGTTCGATCTCTCAGTCGCGTCCGTCGCAGCGCTGGCGGCTGCGGTGCTGGTCGGCCTCGCACCCCAGATCGGATTCCCGCTCGCCGCCTTTGCCGCACTCATCACGGCCGCGGCGATCGGACTGCTCAATGGAGCGATCGTGCAGTTCATCGGCATCAACGCCTTCATCGTCACGCTTGGGACGCTGACCGCAGTGCGCGGGCTGGTGCTGGTGCTGACCGACGGCCGTTCGCTGATGGTCGAACGCGCCGACACGCTTGCACAGATGCTGGCGTTCGAAAGCGTGCGCGTGCCGCTGTTCTGGCCGGTTGTAGCGATCACCGTTGCCCTCTTCGCGCTGGGCGTGCTTCGAAGGTCGGCACTCCAACTCCTGAGTGCATGTATGCTCTTCGCGCTCGGGCTGCTGGCCGGGCCAGGCTTCGCCGTCGCTGCCCCGGTCGTTTATCTCGCGATCTTCACCGCGATCGTCTGGGCCGTGCTCCGCTTCACCGTGGTCGGCCGCCGCATCTATGCCGTCGGCGGCAATGCCGAAGCGGCACGCCTTTCCGGGATCAATGTGCATGCCTACAAGCTGGGCGCATTCGTCCTGTCGAGCGTCGCAGCGGGATTCGCGGGTATCCTGTTCGGTTGCAGACTTGGCGCGATCAACCCGACGGCGCTGCAAGGCAGCGAACTGACAGTGATCGCTGCGGCGATCCTGGGTGGTACGTCCCTCTTCGGCGGCGCGGGCAGCGTGGTGAAGACGGTCGCCGGCGCATTGTTGCTGTTCACCCTGACCAATGGTTTCAACGTGCTGAATCTCGGGGCCAGCTATCAAGGGCTGATCGAGGGAGTCGTGGTGATCGCGGCAGCAGCGATCTATACCGTGGGCGGCGAGCGGCGGCGGGCACGACGCCCGATCGTCGACACCGCGCCGGACGCCCCGCCGATTGCCGAGGCAGGCATGGGAGCCGGAGCATGAGGACGCTCCGCGTGGCCGTCCGGCGCTTCAATCCGTTCGCGCGCGCGATCGCCGCGCAGTTTGCGGATTTCGTGCAATCGACCGGCACCGCGGCGATGCTTGACGCGGTCGAAATGGATCTCAACCCGCTGCATCGGACGCTGATCGAGGAGCGCGGCCTGGCCGCTGGCGATTGGGACATTGCGTTCCTCAATACCGACTGGCTCGCCGAGGCAGTGCAGGCGGATCTGCTCGAAGACCTGACTCCGCACCTCGCACGCGCACCGATCGCTGATTTCCCCGCCGCCTGGAGCCCATCGCTTACCGGCCTGCAGCGCTTCGGCAGGGGCTTCTGGGGGATGCCCTATCATGACGGGCCAGAATGCCTCGTCTATCGCAAGGACCTTATCGCCACGCCGCCGACGACATGGGATGCGTTCCACGCCTGTGCCCGCGCCCAGCACGATCCGGCACAGGAGCGCTATGGCACCGTGCTTGCGCTGTTTCCCGACGGACACAATGGCCTGTACGATTTCTGTATCCAGATCTGGTCCCGCGGCGGCGAGGCGTTCGACGGCGACGGCCGGGCTGATTTCACCTCGTCCGAAGCGCATGCGGCACTAGACTTCCTGCGCGGTCTCGCGCGGGACCGGGGAGCGATAGCACCAGGCTGCGAGACGCTGGACAGCGTTGCTTCGGGGATGCTGTTCGCCCAGGGCAAGGTTGCGCTGATGGCGAACTGGTTCGGCTTTGCCGCCTATTGCGACACGGCTCCCGACAGCAAGGTGAAGGGACTGGTCGATGTCGCGCCGCTCCCCGCCGGGCCGGGCGGACAGAGCGTATCGCTCAACGTGTTCTGGGTGCTCGCGATCGGCGCAGGATCGCGACACAAGCCGCTGGCATGGGATTTCCTGCGCCATTGCGCGACTGCCCCGATGGATCGGTTGACCACGGCCGAGGGGGCGATCGGGGTACGCCGATCGACCTGGAGCGATCCCGAGATCAATGCGACCATTCCCTATTATCACCGGCTTGACTGGCTGCATGACCATGCGCGTGCGATGCCGGTGACCCCTGACCTGGCCCGGATCAGCCACATCGTCGATGACATGGTGACCGCCGCCGTCGCGACGGACCGCAGCACCGCCGACCTGCTGGCGCAAGCCCAGGCCCGGATCACACGATGATTGCGCTGCAACAGGCCTGGCCGATGCCGTCCGCACCACGCCCGATCGTGATTATCGGCGCCGGCGGGATCGTGAAGGACGCGCACCTGCCCGCCTATCGCAAGGCGGGCTTCCTCGTCGCAGGGCTGTATGATCGGGATCGTGCACGCGCTGAGGCACTGGCGCAGGAATGGGCGATCCCGCGCGTCTTTGCGTCCCTGGCCGAGGCGGCTGATGCGGGTGCGGTGTTCGACGTCGCTGCGCCGCCGATGGCGCATCGCGATATCCTCGCCGCATTGCCCGGAGGAGCGACGGTGCTGCTCCAGAAGCCGATGGGCCTTGACCTCGCCGCCGCCACTGAAATCCGCGACATCTGCCAAGCGCGCGGGCTGACTGCGTCGGTCAACTTCCAGCTACGCTATTCGGCGATGATGCTCGCGATCGCAGACGCAGTACGCCAGGGTCGTCTGGGGACACTGACCGAGATCGAGGTGCGCATCAACCTCGTCACCCCGTGGGACTTGTTCCCGCATCTCAAGCCCAATCCGCGGGTCGAGATCGTCAGCCATTCGATCCACTATCTCGACGCCATCCGTGCGCTCGCGGGCAATCCCCGGAGCGTGTTCGCCCGCAGTTTCGGCCATCCTACCAGCAATCTGGCTGACACGCGCACCTCGATGATCCTCGATTATGGCGACACGCTGCGCGTCCTGCTGTCGATCAATCACCACCATGATTTCGGACACCGCTTCCAGGATGCGCAGTTTCGGGTGGAAGGCGTCGCAGGTGCCGCGATCGCCAAGCTCGGCGTCCTGCTCGATTACCCCACCGGCGAGCCGGACGAACTGTGGCTTGCGCCGCGCGGCGGGGAATGGATGCCTGTTCCGCTCGCCGGCGCATGGTTCCCGGACGCCTTTGTCGGCCCGATGGCGAATCTCCAGCGCTTTGCGGCCGGCGAGGACCCGACCCTGCTCACCGCTGTCGATGACGCGTGGCAGACGATGGCGTTGGTCGAGGCTTGTTACCAATCGAACGATCAACCCGGCACACCGCTGCCGTCCAAGAGGACCGACAATTGACCGATCTCGCTGGAAAGACCGCCCTCATAACCGCCGCCGCCCAAGGGATCGGCCGCGCATCCGCGCTCGCGCTCGCCGCCGCTGGCGCACGCGTGATCGCGACCGACATCAATGATGCGGCCCTGGCCGGCCTAGCCGAGGCCGGGATCGAGACCCGGGTGCTCGACGTGCTCGATGCCCAGGCGGTGGCCGCCCTCGCTGACCAGCCGATCGATATTCTCTTCAACTGCGCCGGCGTGGTGCATGGCGGGACCGTGCTGACGACAAGCGAGGATGAGATGGACTTCGCCTGGGCGCTGAACGTGAAGGCGATGGCGAGGACGTGTCGCGCTGTCCTTCCCGGCATGATCGCGCGCGGCGGCGGCGCGATCATCAACATGGCATCGGTCGCATCGAGCGTGAAGGGCGTTCCGGACCGTTTCGCCTATACCGTGACCAAGGCGGCGGTGATCGGGTTGACCAAGTCGATCGCCGCCGATTTCGTCGGCCAGAACATCCGCGTGACGGCCATCTGCCCGGGAACTGTCGAGACGCCCTCCCTGCAGGCCCGCCTGGGCGCGACGGGCGATTACGATGCGACGCGCGCCGCCTTCATCGCACGGCAGCCGATCGGGCGGATCGGCGCGCCCGCAGAAATCGCCGACCTCGTCGTTTATCTCGCTGGCGCGACCTATACGACCGGCCAGGTCCAGATCATCGATGGCGGCTGGACGATATGAAGCATATCCTCGCCCTGCTTCTGGCCTGCGCCGCCACGCCTTCGCTCGCCCAGGCGCCAGCGCCAAAGGCAGCATCCGAGCGCCTGTGGCTCGGCTCGGCCTGGTATCCCGAGCAATGGCCGGAGGAGCGTTGGGCGGAGGATTTGCGCCTGATGCGCGCGCATGGCGCAAACGTAGTGCGCATCGGGGAATATGCCTGGAGCCGGCTGGAGCCCGAGGAAGGCGCCTATGACCTCGCCTGGTTCCAGCGCGCGGTCCGGCTGGCCGCCAGATACGACATCAAGGTCGTGATCGGTACACCGACCGACACACCACCCGCGTGGTTGACGGAGAAATATCCGGACACGTTACGCGTCGACACCAATGGCGTGCCCGCAGGCCATGGCGGCCGGCGGCAATTCTCGATTTCCTCGCCGCGCTACCGCGCGATGGCGCGCGATATCGTTGCGCGGATGGCCGATGCCGTAGGCAATGAGCCGAATGTGATCGGCTGGCAGATCGGCAACGAGCATACCGACGAAAGCTATGATCCCGCCGCCCGCGCTGCCTGGCACGCTTGGCTGAAGGCGAAATACGGCACGCTCGATCGGCTCAACGAACTGTGGACGACGGCCTATTGGTCCCAAACCTATACCGCATGGGACCAGGTGCCGTTCAATGCCGGTTCGGGAAATCCCGGCTGGATGCTCGATCTCAAGCGCTTCATCACCGACCAATGGGTGGCGTTCCAGAGCAACCAGGCCGATGTTCTGCGGGCGAAGCTACCGGCGCGCGCCTTCATCACCACCAATCTCGGCGGGCTTGGCTGGGCCAATCGGTTCGATCGCTATGCGATAAACCGCGGCCTCGATGTCGCGTCATGGGATGATTATGTCGGCACCGGCCATCTCGATGCGTATCGCAACGGCGCGGTCAACGATCTCGTGCGTGGGTGGAAGCGCCAGAATTTCTGGGTTATGGAGACACAACCCGGCTTCGTGAATTGGGCGCCGGTCAGCAACATGCTCTATCCCGGCGAAACGCGCGCGCTGGCGTGGCAAACCGTGGGACACGGTGCCGATGCGGTGTTGTTCTGGCAGTGGCGCAACGCGCTGAACGGTCAGGAGACGATGCATGGCTCGCTGATCGGACCGGACGGCAAGCCGCTGCCAATCTATGCCGAGGCAGGCGAGATCGGTCGCGACTTCGCGAAGGCCTCCCCCGCCCTCGCCGGAACCTCGCCCGATGCCGAGGTCGCGATCCTGCAGGACTATGACAGTCGCTGGGCGATCGATTTTCAGCCGTTGACCCGCGACTACGACCAGCTCGGCACGCTGCTCGATTATTATCGCCCATTGAAGGATGCGCTCGGTGCGGTGGATGTGGTGTCCGCCGCCGCCCCGCTCGATCGCTACAAGCTGGTCGTGGCACCCAGCCTCAACATCATTCCGGAAGCGCTGGCCCGGCACCTGGCCGAGTATGTGCGCAAAGGCGGCCATTTGATCCTCGGCCCGCGCTCTGGCCTGAAGGACGAATTCAACCGGCTCGACACCAAGCGTCAGCCTGGGCCGCTGGCGCCCTTGCTCGGCGCGCAGGTGGAACAATTCTACGCGCTCGACGAACCCGTTGCGGTCGACGGCGGCACTGCCAGCATCTGGGCCGAAGACCTATCGCCCGAAGCGCCGAACGCCACGGTTCTGTTGCGCTACGGCAAGGCGAATGGCTGGCTGGATGGCCATCCGGCAGCCGTCACGCGCGGCGTCGGCAGGGGGCGCATCAGCTATTACGGTGCCTTGTTCGATCAAGACGTGACCCGCGGACTGATCGAGCGCGCGCTGGCAGACTCCCGGGTGGAACGCGATTTCGCTACGCCGGCCGATGTCGAACTGATGACGCGCGAGGGCCAGGGGCGCCGGATCGTCATCCTGATCAACCACGCGCGCGCGCCGCGGCATGTGCCGCTGCCCCAGGCGATGACCGACATCCTGAATGGCGGCACGACCCAGGCAGTAGATCTGGCGCCCGAGGGCGTGGCCGTGCTGCAGCGCCTTGCGGATGGAGCAAAATGATGAATCGAGCACTGAAGAACCTGTTGCTCTGCGCGGCGGCGATCGGCGGAACGCCGGCAATTGCCGCACCGGCCACCGACACGCTCTATCCGATGGATTTCAAGGCGGGCCCTGTCGGACGCCAGTTACAAAAGGTCGATCGCGGCATCGCCGACGGGCCATTCCGCCCCGATTGGGAATCGCTCAAGGCGATCCGAGTGCCCGAATGGTTTCGCGACGCCAAGTTCGGAATCTTCCTGCACTGGGGTCCCTATTCCGTCCCGGGTTTTCTGACGGAATGGTATTCGCGGAACATGTATGAGCCGGGCAACGTCGCCTATACCTATCACCGCAATGTGTTCGGGCCGCAGTCCACCTTCGGCTACAAGGACTTCATCCCGAAATTCACCGCCGAAAAGTTCGACGCCGCGCAGTGGATCGCCTTGTTTCAGGATGCCGGTGCCCGATACGTGATGCCCGTGGCCGAACATTGCGACGGCTTCGCGATGTACGACAGCGACATGACCGACTGGAACGAAGTGAAGATGGGCCCGAAGCAGGATACTGCAGCGGCGCTGATGAAGGCATCCCGTGCCAAGGGGATGCATTTCGGCCTGTCTTCGCATCGAGCCGAGCATTGGTGGTGGTACGGCGTCGGACGCGGCTATGACAGCGACGTCAGCAACCCGCGCTATGCCGGCCTCTACGGTCCGGCCGCCCCGATGCGTCTGCCGGGTGACCCGGGAACGGGTATGCCGAACGGCGCGCATCTCGAGAACTGGAATCCGCCCAGCAAGCAGTTCCTCGACGATTGGCTCGCCCGCACGACCGAGATCATCGACAAGTATAATCCCGAAATTCTCTATCTCGACTGGTGGACCAGCGCACCGGCATTCGAACCCTATCTCCAGCGCATGGCGGCCTATTATTACAATGCCGCGCGCAAGAAGGGGTACAGCCCGTCGATCGCCTACAAGGGGGCGCAATTCGCTCCCGGTACCGCCCTGTTCGACGTCGAGCGCGGCAAGCTCGACGAGTTGCGGCTCGAGCCATGGCAGACCGACACGTCGATCTCGACCAAGAGCTGGGGCTATATCCAGGACGACGACTACAAGACCCCGAAATCGCTGGTGCAGGACCTGGTCGATATCGTGTCGAAAAACGGCAACCTGATGCTGAACGTCGGCCCCGGCCCGGACGGTACCATCCCTGACGGCGCGCAGGCCGTGCTGCGCGGAATCGGCGCGTGGATGAAGGTCAATGGCGAGGCGATCTACGGCACGCGACCGTGGAAATATTTCGGCGAAGGGCCGACGGCGATCGTTGCCGGCGAAAAGACCGAGGCAGCCAATCGGGGGTGGAAGTCGGACGATATCCGTTTCACCACCAAGGGTGCCATGCTCTACGCAATTGCGATGGAGCGCCCGGCCGACGGCGTGGTGCGGATCAGAACGCTCTACGCAGGAACGCCCTATCTCGATCACAAGATCGCCCGGATCACACTGCTGGGGAGCGGCCCCGTGACGTGGCGCCAGACCGACAAGGGCCTCGAGGCGTCACTTCCGGCCACCGCGAGCGCGGGCATGCCCTATGTCCTGCGCATCGGATTCGAGTCGTGAGAGCCGGGAGTGACCTGACATGATCAGTCGCGCCGGCCTGGCGATCGCGCTGATCGTCACGGCACTCAGCGCGCAGGCACGATCGCCCGTGACGTCCGGTCCGTCACGGCCCATCACGACAGATCATCCGGCACGCGCCACACACTTCGCGGATCGCCCGCCCCTCGCGGTCGGGACGTCCTGGTATCCCGAGCAATGGCCCGAAGAGCACTGGGCAACCGACCTTGCGATGATGCGCAGCGCCGGCTTCAACACCCTGCGGATCGGCGAATTCTCGTGGAGCAAGATGGAGCCGGAAGAGGGCAAGTTCGACTTTGCATGGCTCGATCGCGCGATTGCCGCGGCAGCGCGGCACGGCATGATGGTTGTGCTGGGCACACCCACCGCCGCGCCGCCGGCCTGGCTCACCCAAGCCTATCCCGACACATTGCGGGTCGACGAGGATGGCCAGCGCGCGCGCCACGGCGCGCGCCGTCACTTCTCCTTCGCCAGCGCACGATATCGCGATTTCGCGCGAGCGATCGCGAGCGAGATGGCGAAACGCTATGGCCATGACAGGCGTGTCGTGGGCTGGCAGATCGACAACGAGATCGGCCCGCCGTCCTTCGATGCAGAGGCGGTAGCGCGCTGGCACGCCTTCCTGAAGGCGCGATACGGCACGATCGACACACTCAACACGCGCTGGGCCACCGAATATTGGAGCCAGCACTATAATAGCTTCGACCAAGTCCCGCTGCACGCGACTGGTCAGCAGAATCCAGCGCTCCTGCTCGATTTCAAGCATTTCACCACAACGACCTGGAGCGAGTATATCGCGAACCAGGCGGCGGCGATCCGTGCCCAGGCCGATCCGCGCCAGTTCGTGACGACCAACACGATGTTCTGGAATGCGGGTTTCGATCACTTCGTCCTGCACCGCGATCTCGATCTGGCGGCTTGGGACAATTACATCCCGAACGGCCACCCCGACTGGGTCGCGAACGGCGCGAACCACGATCTGGTGCGGGGCTACAAGCAACGCAACTTCTGGCTGATGGAGACGCAGCCCGGACGGGTCGACTGGGTGCCGGTCAATCGCGCGCTCGATCCGGGCCAGGTGCGCGAAATGGCATGGCAAGCGATCGGCCATGGTGCGGACGCAGTGCTGTACTGGCAGTGGCGCCCGGCACGCAACGGCCAGGAAACCTATCACGGCGCGCTGCTCGGTCAGGATGGCAAGCCGAATCCGATCCTCGCCGAGGTCGCGCAGACCGCGCACGAGATCACCACCGCGGCTGCCAAGCTTGCCGATACCGAACCCGTCGCACGAGTGGCGATGCTGTTTTCCTATGACAGCCGCTGGGCAATCGACCTGCAGCCGCTGACCAAGGCCTTCGACCCGATCCGTGAATTCACCGATTTCTACCGCCCCCTGCGCATCGGCGCGCAGGGAATTGCGGTCCTCTCGCCGGACGCCGATCTCTCGCGCTATCCGCTCGTCGTCGCGCCCGCGCTCAACGTGCTGAGTTCCGAGACCGCGCGGCGACTCACGGCTTACGTCCAGGCCGGGGGACAACTCGTGCTCGGCCCCCGCTCGGGGATGAAGGATGATGCCGACGCGTTGTGGCCCAACCGCCAGCCGGGACCACTCGGACCATTGCTCGGTGCGCATGTCGATCAATTCTATGCGCTGGACAAGCCGGTCGGGCTGACCGGCGAGGTGAGCGGCACGGCATCGACCTGGGCGGAAGCGATCACCGCAGACTCAGCTGATGCGCAGGTCGCCGCACGCTACAGCGACCCGGGCGGCTGGCTCGACGGCAAAGCGGCGATCGTCACCCGCCACGTCGGCCAGGGCAGCATCACCTATGTCGGCGCGTGGCTCGATCCCGCCGCGATGCGCGACCTTGCATCGCACCTGCTCGAGAACGCTCGCATCCGGCCGATCCTGGATAACGTCGACCCGGACGTCGAGGTGAGCGCGCGGCAGGGTAACCAGCGTTGCCTGCTGATTCTCATCAACCATGGGAATGTCCCGCACGCCGTTACGCTACCGGCCAATGCCCAGGTCATTGCGGGGTCGATCGAACGCGGGGCGATGCAACCGCATGCCGTTGCGGTAGTGGAATTGCGCAGCGAGTCCGCATGCCGTCGGTAGCGCCTCGCGCGATCGTGCCGCGCAGGCGCAGCTATCGTTTCGCGATCGCCGCCGCGTTGCTGGTTCTTCTGCACAGCAACGGAGCGGCGGCTGCCGCGACGGATTGTCCATTGCGCGACCGGCCGTTCTCCGTGGATTCGCCATTGCTGGACGTCTTGCTGAGCGCGGAGGCAAGACGCGTCGTCGATCGGGAAGTCCCGACGCTCCTGGCCGCGCTGCCGGAACGCCTTCGCAAGCTGGATACGCCGGCATTTGCCGCGATCCTCACGCTGCGGATGGCGGTCACGTCGCAGAATCTGGATGTGGAGCTCCTCGATAAGCTCGACCGTGCGCTTCGCGCCGAGAAGGTCACGGCGGCGGACAAGGCCTCGCGATGCGCGCGCTATGACGACGATCCGATCGCCCATCTCCCTGAGCCCGGGCGACCAGCAATTCTTGTCTTCCAGAAGATCAACGGCTTTCGCGACGCCCCTTCCGTCGACGCAGGCGAGCGAGCGCTGCGGGCGATCGCAGCTCGCAGGGGATGGAGAATGGTCGTCACCGACCGTGGCGGCGCCATGACGGCGAAGACACTCGACCATTTCGACGCCGTCGTCTGGAACAATGTCAGCGGCGACGTGCTGACCGTCCGCCAGCGCGCTGCCTTCCGCCACTACATCGAGCGCGGCGGCGGTTTTGTCGGTATCCATGGCGCTGGTGGCGACCTGGCCTATTTCTGGGATTGGTATGCCGATGACCTGATCGGCACCCGATTCAAGGCGCATCCCACCGCGCCTTCTTTCCAGGATGCGCGGATCAAGGTCGACCGTCCGGGAAACACCATCACGCGCGGGATCGACGGAAGCTGGGTGATGAACGACGAATGGTATTCATTCTTCAGCAATCCGCGCGCGACGGGATCGAACATCCTCCTCACGCTGGACGAAACGACCTATTCGCCCAAGGGGGCCGGCACCGATATCTCCATGGGCGATCATCCCATCGCCTGGACCCGCTGCCTCGGCGACGGACGGGCATTCTATACCGCGATCGGCCACCGCCCCGAAACCTATGCCGATTCCAACAACGCCCGCTTTCTCGAACAGGCAATTGCCTGGGCAGCGGGCAAGGGCCGGACCCGGTGCCACCAAGGACACGAACATTTCGTCTCGATCAGGCGGCACATGCCATAGCGCACAGCAACTCACCCTCGGCCCCGCAGTCCGCCGGGATAACGCCACAGCGACGTCGTTTGCCTCTCCTCCATTATTCCTATTATATGCTGTGATGCCGTAACAACCCGGTACGGAGAGCGATGACCATGGAGCAGCGACTTAATTTCGGCAGGTTCAGCGAAGGCACGCTGTCCAGCCACGATCAGGTCGCCCGTGCCCTCGGGATCGAAATTCTGGCCGGAACCTATCCGCCTGGCGCCAAGCTTCCCCCCGAGGCCGAGATTCTCGCCCGCTTCGGCATTTCGCGAACCGTGCTCCGCGAAGCCTTCAAGACGCTGACCGCCAAGGGCCTGATCGTATCCAAGACGCGGGTCGGGACGACGGTGCTCGACAGCGCACACTGGAATTTCTTCGATGCTGACATCCTCGAATGGAAAGTAAGCAAGGGTTTCGACCTCGCCTTCGTGCGCGATCTGGCGGACATCCGACGCGCAATCGAGGCCGCGGGGGCACAATCGGCCGCTGCCCGACGAACGACCGATGATATCGCCGAAATGCGGCGCTGCCTCGATCGGATGAACGCAGCGACCGCGGACGCCAGCGCGTTCGCCATGGCAGATCTCGAGTTCCACAACGCGATCGGCCGCGCCTCGGGCAACGTGCTCATACGCTCGCTGGCCGCCGTCGTAGAAACGGCGCTACTGGCCTCCTTCCGGATGAGTTCGCCGGTCCGCGAAGCCGATGAGCATGCCGCCAGCGTGGCAGGTCATCGACGGATCGTCGACGCGATCGAAGCCCGCGATGGCGAGGCGGCCGCCGAAGCGATGCGCGCCATCATTGGCCACGGTGTCGCGCGAATCGAGCGCGGCGTTGCGTCACGCGTGCCGGAAGGCGTTTGATCTAAGCTGCCCTGAAACGCGGTGACTTCCGGTTGCCTGCGCCATTCGTATTATTATATAGTGTTGAGCGTTATAGGGCTCGCCGCGAATCGACGCGCGGGTCGAGCGAGAGGATTTACCCATGACAGGCCTGCCGAACGCTGCGTTGTCGCGCCGCGACTTCTTTCACTGCGCGGCCTGCGCGGGCGCGGTGACGTCGCTTGGCATGGGGCCTCTGGCCCATGCCGCCACCATGGCGATGCACACCAAGGAAACCGTACGGGAATTTCCCTATGGGGCGGTCCGGCTGACCAGCGGCGTGATCAAGGAGCATTACGATCACATCCACGCGCATTACCTGGCGCTCGACAATGATCGGCTGCTCAAGGTCTTCCGCCAGAATGCCGGCCTTCCGGCACCCGGCCCCGATATGGGCGGCTGGTACGATGCCGATGGTTTCGTGCCCGGCCTGGCTTTCGGCCAATATGTCTCCGGACTGGCGAGGATCGGCGCCACTACCGGGGACACCGCGGTGCAGGCCAAGGTGGCAGCACTGGTCGACGGGTTCGGCAAGGCGATGCTCGCCGCGAAAAATCCATATGCGGGACCTAAGGCACAGGAGCAATGGGCCGCCTATGTCATGGACAAATATGTGGTTGGTCTGGTCGACGCCTATCGATTGAGTGGGGTCGACCAGGCCAAGACGCTGCTGCCGATGATCATCGACAAGTGCATGCCCTATATCTCGCCCGTATCGCGCGACCGCATCGGCAAGGTCGATCCGCCCTATGACGAGACCTTCGTGCTGCCGGAGAATCTGTTCCACGTCGCCGACATCACTGGCGACGACAAATATCGCGCGATGGCGGTGCACTATCTGCTCAATAAGGAGTGGTTCGATCCGCTCGCTGCGGGACAGGACGTACTGCCGACGAAACACGCCTATAGCCACACCATCGCGTTGAGTTCGGGCGGGCAGGCCTATCTGCATCTCGGCGATCCGAAATATCGGACCGCCTTGGAAAACGCATGGAAGTTCATGGAACCACAGCGCTTCGCCAGCGGTGGCTGGGGGCCTGAGGAGCAGTTCGTCGAGTTGCACCAGGGGCATCTCGCCGATAGCCTGAAGAGTTCGAAGGCGCATTTCGAAACACCGTGCGGCAGCTTCGCCGATATGAAACTGGCCCGTTACCTGATCCGATTCACCGGCCAACCGATCTATGGCGATGGTCTTGAGCGAACGCTCTACAACACGATTCTCGCCACGCGCCTGCCCGACAGCGATGGCGATTATCCCTATTATTCCAATTACGGGGCGAACGCCGACAAGCTTTATTACCAGAAGAAATGGCCGTGCTGCTCGGGTACACTGGTGCAGGCTGTCGCAGATTATGTGCTGAACCTCTATTTCCACGACGACGATGCGCTGATGGTCAACATGTATGCGCCCTCGGAAGTCACCTGGGATCGCCCGGGCGGCGCAGTCGAAGTGGTGCAGGAAACCGACTATCCGGCAAAGGATGTGGTGCGCCTGACGGTGCGCAAGGCCGGCAATGGTCGCTTCGCGATGAAACTGCGCATCCCTGCCTGGGCCAACGGCGCCACCGTCGCTGTCAATGGCCGCAGGCTGGCGGCAAGCGCCGGCGAGCTGGCGACGCTCAACCGAACATGGAAGGCAGGCGATACCGTCGAACTTGTCCTGCCCCAGGCGCTACGCATGGCCTCGATCGACGACCGCAATCCGAATATCGCGGCGATGATGCGCGGCGGGATCATGTATGTCGGCCTCAACCCGTGGGACGGGATCGAGCATCAGACCATCGCCCTGCCCGGCGCGGTCGCTCCGGTGCCAGGCGCGGACCAGGCGTATCGTGCCAAGGTCGATGGCCGCGACCTCGTGTTCGTGCCGTATTTCTCGGTCGATACCGAGCGCTACAACACCTATTTCAAGATCGCCTGATGACTGAGCTCCGCCTCTACGCGACCTATTGGATCGAAACCGCCTTCCCGCTGCAGCAAGCAGCGGAAACGATGGCGGGCGAGCAATCGACCGGCACTTTCGTCCGTGTGCCGGGCGAGACCGCCGAACTGCGCGAGGCGCATGCCGCGCGCGTCGAGGAGATCGTCGAACTCGGCGAGGTTGCCGCCCCCTCGCTCCCCGGTTCGGGCCTGCCTAAATCGGGCGAGACGCCCCGCCGTGTCGCGCTCGTGACCTTGTCATGGCCAATGTCGAATTTCGGCCCTTCGCTGCCCAATCTGCTGGCGACCGTCGCAGGCAACCTCTCCGAACTGAAAGCCTTTTCCGGGCTGAAGCTGGTCGACCTTAAGCTCCCGCCGGTGTTCCTGGAGCGCTATCAGGGGCCGCAATTCGGCGTGGCCGGCACGCGCGCGCTGGCCGGTGTCCATGACCGGCCGATCATCGGCACGATCATCAAGCCCAGCGTGGGCCTTTCCCCCGAGGCGACGGCCGACCAGGTACGCGCGCTCGTCGAGGCCGGGGTGGATTTCATCAAGGACGACGAACTCCAGTCGGACGGGCCGCATTGTCCGTTCGACGCACGCGTCTCTGCGGTGATGCGGATCATCAACGACCATGCCGAGCGCACCGGCAAGAAGGTGATGTTTGCCGCGAACCTGACCGGCGAGATGGACGAAATGCTCGCGCGACATGACCATGTGCTGGCCGAAGGCGGCACATGCATCATGGCGAGCATGAACTCGATCGGCCTGCCGGCGATGAAGGTGCTGCGCGCCCATTCGCAACTGCCGATCCACGGTCACCGCAACGGTTGGGGAATGCTGGGCCGCTCGCCCGCGCTCGGAATGAGCTTCATCGCCTATCAGAAATTGTGGCGGCTGGCGGGTATCGACCACACCCATGTCAACGGCATCGACAACAAATTCTGCGAGACCAATGAAAGCGTGATCGCCTCGGCGCGCGAATGCCTGACGCCGATGTTCGACGCACCGCATCCGGGGTGTGAGGTGATGCCAGTCTTTTCCTCGGGACAATCGGCGCGACAAGCGGCGCCCACATTCGCCGCGCTCGGATCGGTCGACTGCATGTTCGCCGCGGGCGGCGGCATCATGGCGCATCCGGGCGGGCCGGCCGCTGGTGTCCGGGCGTTGCGCCAAGCATGGGACGCGGCGGTCGCCGGCGTGCCCGTGGCCGACGCCGCGCGCGACATGCCCGAACTGGCGGCAGCGCTGGGCGCGTTTGGGGCGTGAAGCCGTTATACGCGTTCTACGGCGACGATTTCACCGGATCGACCGACGTCCTCGAGCAGTTGGCCGAGGGCGGTGTCCCGGCCGTCCTATTCCTGCGCAAGCCTGATGCGGCACTCCGTGCACGCTTCGCGGAAGCGCGCGCGATCGGTCTGGCTGGAGACAGCCGCAGCCGGTCGCCGGATTGGATGGACGCGAACCTGCCCGGCGTCTTCGACGCACTGAGCGACGGTGCAGTCGTGCACTACAAGACGTGCTCGACCTTCGACAGCGCCCCGCACATCGGTTCGATCGGGCGCGCGATGGACATCGGCATTCGCGCCCTTGGCGGGCCGGCGGCGATCGTTGTCGGCGCACCGCACCTGCGCCGCTATGTCGCCTTCGGCAATCTCTTCGCGGCGGCCGGAACGGAGGTGTTCCGGATCGACCGGCATCCCACGATGTCCCGTCACCCAGTGACCCCGATGCACGAGGCAGACCTGATCCGCCATCTGGCTGCGCAGACCGACGCCAGGATCACCTTGATCGCGCTCGACCGGCTTCACGCCGGCCTGGCGGACGCTGCCTTTTCGGCTGCCGAGAAGGCCTCAGATGCGGTGCTTTTCGATGGCATGACGCCTGACGACCTCGCCGTCACCGGCGCCGTGTTGTTGGCGCACGGCGTGCGCTTCGCAGTTGGCAGTTCAGGCGTAACGCGTGCGCTCGTGTCTGCGTGGCAAGCGGCAGGGCTGATCGCCGGCACGCCGAGCCATGCACGCGCCGCCGCAGTGGATCGCCTGCTCGTCGTCAGCGGAAGTTGCTCGCCGGTGACCGGGCGCCAGATAGCGCGCGGCGTCACGGGCGGATATACCGCGATCCTGGCGGATGTCGCCGCCCTGCTGCGCGGAGAAACTGCGGAGGAAGAGCGGCTGGTGCGCGCCGCAGTGGGGGCGCTTACCGCGCAGGGACGCGGCACACTGTATTCGGCGGCAGGGCCGCTCGACGCAAGCGCGGCCGCCGCGGGAGAACGGCTCGGCGCCGCGCTGGGCCGGGTGACCAGGGCGGTCGTACGCGAGACCCTGTTGCGGCGGGTATTGTTCGCGGGCGGCGACACCTCCAGCCACGGCGTCGCCCAGCTCGGAATCGATGCGCTGACCTGGGCCGCGCCGGTCGAGCCCGGCGCGCCCCTCGTTCGCGCACATGCCGCTGATCCGGCGGTGGACGGCCTCGAACTGGTGCTCAAGGGCGGACAGATGGGTGGCGAGGACTTTTTCGAAACGGTCCGACGCGGCGGTTAGCGCCAGTTCCCGATCAGCGACCCTCAGGCCGCCGGCAAGAGATCCGGCGTCACCTTGTGATCGAAGCCCTTGGTGCAATCGACCAGCGCGAAGATGCCGGCAGCGATCAGCACCATCACTGCGACCCCTTGCAACGGCAGGCTGTAATTGCCGGTAGAGGCGACGACGTAGCCGAACGCGACCGAGCAGATGAACCCGCCGATATTGCCTGCGGTGTTCATGACACCGCTCGCCGTGCCGCCGTACCGCCCGCCGATCGCCATGCACATCGCCCAGGCGGCGGGCAGCATCAGGTCCATGACCGCAAAGGCCGAGCCGGCGAGCACGATGATCGCAACCTTGCCGGTGACGAGGCTCATCGCCGCCAGAAGCGCCGCTGTGAGGACCAGGCAGACACAGGCGATCAGGCTGTACGCGCGGCGGATCCCGATCCGCTGTGCCAGCCGGTCGCACAGCACGCCGCCCGCGAGGTTCCCGACAACGCCGAGCAGGAACGGGATCGAACCGTACAGGCCCATCTCGCCGACGCTGAAGCCCGCCCCCTTCACCATCCAGGTCGGGAACCAGTTGAAGAAGAACCAGCTGCCAAAGGCATAGAAGCTGTAGGCCAGGGCGATCAGCCAAAGCTGCGGCAGGCCGAGCAGCTTGCGCCACGGCGTGCCGAGGTGCCCACCAGTCTCGTCATCGCCGCCAATCTCGGCGACTTCCGCTGCCGTGATTTCCGGCTGATCGGCGGGCCGGTCGCGGAACCAGCCGCGCCAGGCGAACGCCCAGACGAAGCCGAGCGCACCGAGCGCCACAAAGACCGCACGCCACCCGAAATAGGACTGAAGCGGCACGAGCAGCAGAGGAGCAAGCGCGCCCCCAAAGCGGCTCGCGGCCCAGATCACCCCTTGCCCGCGGGCGCGCTCGCGCGCTGGCAGCCAGCGATAGAGCACCCCCGACATGTTGGGATAGGCACCTGCCGCGCCCAGCCCGAACAGGAAGCGCGCGGCGGTGAGCTGCCAGACGTTGCGGCAGAGCGCAGTCGCCGCGGTGAAGACCGACCACCAGATGGTGATGCGCGTCAGCTCCCGGCGATAGCCGCGCGCGTCGCCCATCGCGCCAGAAGGAATTTCGAATACCGCATAGGCGATCACATAGGCGCCAAGCACCCAGCCCCATTGATCGGGCCGAATGCCGAGATCCTTCTGGATCGACGGCCCCGTGACGGCGATCGCCAACCTGTCGATAAAGGTGATGATCGACAACGCCCCCAGCAGGCCGAGGACGAGGTGCCGCTTCTTCACTTGGCCAACGCTACCAGGACGTCGCGCGCGCGCTCGACGCCAAGTTCGGGACTCGAGAAGACCGGGGCAGATAAGGCGCCTTCGGGCAAGGTCGCCAACACCCGCGCCATCGAAGCCTGTGCCAGGACGATCGCATCCATGCCCTTCATCGCCTCAGTCAGGCCGAGGCCGACAATCCGGTCATGGGTAGCACCGTCGCCAGCCATCACCGCGTCGAAGGCGCCCTCGCAGATATGTTCGACGATCTCGATCTGCTTGCCCTGCTCCTCCGCAACGCGGCGCACGAGATCGGCCGTCGGCTTCAACGTCGTCGACAAGGTGGCTAGAACACCGATCCGCTGTCCCGTCGCGACGGCCGCTTCGGCCATCGGGCGATCGACGCGCAACACCGGTTGATCATGGAGCTGAATCGCAACGTCGACGGCGGGGCCGATCGAGGAACAGGTGACCAGCGTCACGTCAGCACCCGCGTCGAAGGTCGAGCCGACGAGATCGATCAGCCGCCGCATCGTGGACTTTTCGAGCTTGCCCGAGGCGATGGTGTTCTTGATCAGGCTCTCATCGACGAAATGGAGCACGCGCACGCCGGGTATGATCCGCGCGGTGAGCTCGTTGAACATCGGGCTCAGCGTCGGGGAGGTGTGAAGAAGGGCGAGCGTCTGCATGGCGTTACCTTTGCGTCAAAGCGTGAAGCGATAAGCGCCTGAGCCGACCTCGAACCTGACGAGGTCGCCTTCGCGGCGGAGATTGCGGATATCGGGATGATCTTCGAGCGCAGTTCCGCCCTCGCGCCACGGGCCCCGCGCAGGGAGTTCGATTTCGGCGACAGTATTACAGGGTGTGGTGAGACAGAGGCTGGTGAGGCCGTCGGCATCACCTTCGGTCGAGGTCGCGATCAAGCCAACTATCGAGTCGTACTGCGCCGATACCCGTCCCACCGCCGGCAGCCAGACCGGCCGGACCGCGATCCGGCTAAACCCGGGGGCAGCTGGCGCAATCCCGGCGAGGCGGCGATAGAAGAATCCGACCACCGCACCGAACGCATAATGGTTGTAGCTGTTCATCGCGATGTCGCCGACATCGCCATTCCACCGCTCCCACATCGTGGTCGCGCCCATCCTCGGCATATAGCCCCAACTAGGATAGGCGGTCTGCAACAGCAGCCCGGACACTTCGTCCCACAGGCCGGCATCGGCCAGCACGTCAAGCAGATAGGGCGTCCCGAGGAAGCCGGTCGACAGCCTCATGCCGCGCCCGCGAATTTCCGCGGCCAGCACTTGCGCGGCCGCGGCGCGACGTTCGGGCGGGACGAGGTCCATATAGAGCGCCAGCACCTGGCTTGTCTGGCTGCCATTGCCCGCCGTGCCGTCGGAAGCGACGAATTCGTCGATGAAAGCCTGACGGATCGCTGCGTGGAGCGATCGGTAGCGAACGGCATCGGCAGGACGCCCGGTCGCGTGCGCCATGGCCGCCATGAGTTCGGCCGACCAGGCCCAATAGGCCGTGGCGCACAGGGCGCGTGGCGTCGTCTCGTCATCCGGCTTGATCGCATCGACTGACAACCAGTCGCCCAGATCGAGCCCGCGATCGTTGCGCCAGATATGGTCGGGATTGTTGCGCGCGACATAGGCCATCCAGCCTTCCATCGCCGCCCAATTCTCATCGATCACGGCGGTGTCGCCATATCGCTGCCAGAGCTGCCACGGCAGGATGATCCCCGCCTCGCTCCATCCCGCGGTGACGACGTCGGGAAAGGACAAGGGCTGCGGGACGACGATAGGATACGCCCCGTCGGGGCGTTGTGCCGCGCGCGCCTCGACCAGGAAGCGCCGCAGGAACGGATCGACATCCATGTTGAAGGCGGCGGCATCGAGGAACACCTGAATGTCGCCCATCCAGCCCATGCGCTCGTCGCGCTGCGGGCAATCCGTTGGCACGCTGAAGAAATTCGACCGCTGGCTCCACAGGGCATTCTGCCAGATCGCCTGGAGCAGGGGCGCGTCAGGAAAGTCCATCGCACCGGTCTCGCGGCAGGCGCTGTGCACCACGATGCCCTGGATATCGTCCAAGGTCGGAACGCCCGGATAGCCCTCGATCTCGACAAAGCGGAAGCCGTGATAGGTGAAGTGCGGCTCGAAGGTCTCCACCCCCCGCCCGGCCAGAATGAACGTGTCGGTCGCCTTGGCCAGACGGAGATTGCTGAGGTCGGTGGTGCCGTCCGCGTGCAGCAATTCCGCGAACCTCGCAGTGATCGTCGTCCCGGCGGCGCCCCGCGCGGCAATCCGCACCCAACCCGAAAAATTCTGCCCGAAATCAAATACATATCTGCCAGGCACAGGCTCACTGACAGTTGCCGCACGGCGTGTCTGCGTGCGTTCGAGCGCCGGCGAGGTCTGTGCGGTAACCCGCCCCGCCGGCGCGCTACCGGCTCTTGCCCGCGCCCAACCGGACGCGTCGAAGCCGGGTAAATCCCAGCCCGGAGTTTCCAGACGCGCATCGACCATCTCGCCGTCATAGATTTCGGACGTCACGATCTGCGAGGTGGCAATCCGCCAATCGTCTCCCGTCGTCACCCAGTCGCTGCTGCCATCGGCATAGTCGAGCCGCAATTGGGCGCGCAATCGACGCGGTGCCGGACCGAAACCATAGCGCTCGATGCGCCATCCGAACGCGCTGGCATACCAGCCGTCCGCGACGATCGCGCCAAGCACGTTCTCGCCTGGCACGATCAACTTCGTAACGTCACTGACCTGATACAGGATATGGTCGTGGGCAACGGTCATCTCGGGCGCGAGGATGGCATCGGATACCCTGTGGCCGTTGATCCGTGCGTCATAGGCGCCGAGCGCGGTGGCATAGAGACGGGCAGCGACCAGTGGCAGGCGGGGCGTGAAGACGGTCCGCAGCAGCATGGCCGGCTCGGCCGGCCGCGGATCGTTATGGACATTCGCGCCGCTGGCGACCGCGGCCTGCCACGCTCGCGCATCGAATGCCGGCTCGGTCCAGCCTTCAGGCGGGCTCGCCGACAGCCGCCAGGCCGGCCCGCTGACGAGGCGGTCGATCCGGCCATCGGCGCAATGCAGGCGGATCAAAGCGGCGAAGGCGCCGCCATCGACGGGGAAAAAGCCAACGGTATCCGCCTCGACCAGCGCGCAGATGCTGTTGCAGCCCGGACGGACGTCGCCATTATAGGCATCCAGCGTCCCCCAAAAGGGGAGCATCGAATCCCAGCCGAAGGGTCGCGGCAGCGCGGCAGCGGTTCCGTTGACCCATACGCCGCGCAAATGGTCCTTGCCCGCGAGCAGGATATCCGCGCGGATGACGTCGTCCGGGGCGTCGAAATCGAGCCGGAAGCCGTGCGCCCGCGCGTCAAGCGGCGTGTCGCTCCATATCCAGGCGAGGCCGGCTGCGCGATCCGCCGCAGCCACCGAATCTTCGGCCTCGATCCAGTCACCCCGCCAGTCATCGGGCGACGGCAGCCCAGCTTCGAACCAGGTCGGCGTGGATCGCCCGACTCTCCCGCGCTGGTCGGTCACCTCGACGGCCCACCAGACGCGCTGCATCGCGACCAGAGGCGGGCCGGCATAAGGAAGGTCGAATTGTGCCGCACTCGCAACCGGACCGCTGTCGAACAGCAGGTCGCCATCGCTATCGAGCGCTTCCGCACTCGCCGCGAAGCGAAGGCGATAGCTGGTTTGAACGACGTCGCGATCGGGCGACTGGAGTCGCCACGACAGCCGCGGCCGAGAAACCTCGGTGCCAAGCAGTTCAGTCGTGAATTCGGTACGCGGATCGATGACGCGCAATTCTCCGTCACGCGGCATCAAAGGGCGACTCCCAGGCGATAGATGCGGTTGGCATTGCCGGCGAACATCGCGCGGCGCTCGTCATCGCTGAAATCGGCGACGATCATGTCATAGGCATCGAGGTGCTGGTCGAACCCGCCGAAGAGCTTGTCGGTCGGAAAGTCGCTGGCGAACATCACCCGTTCGGCACCGAACAGGTCGATCGTCTCGAGGACATAGGTGCGCGCCTGCTCCATGGTCCAGGGACGGAACGCAAAGCCGATCCCGGAAATCTTGACCGAGACGTGGGGCAAGGCGGCAAGCGCTGCCATGCCGAGCCGCCATTCGTCACGCCCTGCCGCGCCCACCATCATGCCGATATGGTTGATGATGACCGGAATGGCCGGCTGATGTGCCATCATCGCCGCGAGCGGCGGAAACTGGCCCGGATAGGCCTGCAGGTCGAAGCTGAGCCCATGAGTGCGCAAGCGGGCGAAGCCCGCCGCCCACCGATCGTCGATGGTCAGGTCGCGAGGCGTATAGGTCCGCCGCGGATCAGGGTGCCAATTGACGATCTGGCGAATGCCGCGAACATTCGGCCGTGCCGCCTGTGCCGCGAGATGGTGCTCGATATCCGGATGGTCGAGTGCGGCGAAGGCGATGATGCCGTTGGGCATGCCGCGCGCATCGGCGGTCGCCTGCAGCCAGTCAGTCTCCTTGAGCGCATCGGCCGGCTCAGCGCCCGCATCGACATGGACGACGCCGCGCACGTCCCAGCCGGAGGCATCGGCCAGATAGTCGTCGAGCAGATAATCCCGCGCGATCGCCGCGACGCTGCCGTTCGGTCCATCATCGGCGAACGGCGGCGTCAGCCATGGATAACGGATATGGTCGAGATCCCACAGATGCACGTGCGCGTCGATGAAAGGCGGACGCACCGGCATGTCAGAACGTCGTCCGGCCGCCCGAGGTATCGAACGTCGATGCCGTGGTGAAGCTGCACTCCTCGCTGGCCATGAAACAGACCATCGCGGCGGTTTCGGAGACGTCGCCGAGCCGCCCCATCGGGATCTTCGAGCGCATGTAATCGACCTGGCTTTTCGGCAATTGCTCGAGGATCGGGCTTTCGAACGTCGCCGGGGTGATCGCATTGACGATCACGCCCTTCTCGGCCAGTTCCTTGCCGAGGCTCTTGGTCAGCCCGATCACACCCGCCTTGGAAGCCGAATAGGCGGAAGCGTTGGGATTGCCTTCCTTGCCCGCGACCGAGGACACGTTGACGATGCGGCCATAGCCGTTGGCCAGCAGAAGCGGCACCACGGCACGACAGCAATAGAACAGGCCATTGAGGTTGATGTCGATGACCCGCCGCCAGCTTTCGACAGGAAACTCGTGCACGGGAACGGTGGCGCCGGTAATCCCCGCCGAGCAGACAAGGATATCGACCTTTCCGAGCACTGCCGCGCTTGCACGCGCCGCTATTTAGACTGCCGCAAAGTCGGTTACGTCAATGGCCGCGACATGTGCGGCTCCAATTTCAGCGCGGGAGGCCGCAAGCGCCTCAGCATTGGCATCCCATATCGCGACGGTGCCGCCCTCTTGAACGATGCGCGCCGCAACTGCCCTGCCCAGGCCGGAAGCCCCGCCCGTAACGATCGCCGTGCGCCCGGCGAAACGGCCTTCAAAGATGCTCATGCAAGGGCCCCAAGATCGAACGGAACCACTTTCTGGCGCTGCTCGCCGAGACCGGTGATGCCGAGATGCATTTCGTCGCCCGGCTTCAGGAATATCATGTCGGGCTTCTGCCCCTCGCCCACTCCCGGCGGCGTGCCGGTGATCAGCAGATCGCCGGGGTACAGGGTGATGAAGCGGCTGACATAGGCAATGCATTGCGCGACCGGGAAGATCATCGTCGCAGTGTTGCCGGTCTGCATGCGCCTGCCGTTAAGATCGAGAAACATATCGAGCGCCTGGCAGTCGGCTACCTCATCCGGCGTGACCAGCCAGGGACCGACCGGCCCGAATGTATCGCAGCCCTTGCCCTTGTCCCATTGACTGCCGAGTTCCTTCTGAAAGGCCCGCTCCGACACGTCGTTGGCCAGCACGAAGCCAGCGATATGACCAAGCGCATCCTCTTCGGCGACGTAGCGGCAGGTCTTGCCGATCACGACACCGAGTTCGACCTCCCAATCGCTTTTCTTCGACCCCTGCGGAATCATCACCGGATCATTCGGGCCGGTGAGGCACGAGATCGCCTTGGTGAAAAAGATCGGCTCCAGCGGCGGCTCGAGTCCGGCCTCGCGTGCATGGTCAGCATAGTTGAGGCCGATCGCGATGAATTTCCCGATCCCCGCAACCGGCACGCCGTAACGGGGACTGCCCTCGACAACGGGCAAGGCCGCGAGATCGACTGTCGCGATCCGCGCGATCCCTTCGGGCGTGATCTCACCCGGGGTAATGTCGGTGACGATGTTCGAAAGGTCCCTGATACGGCCTTCGGCATCGATCAGGCCCGGCTTCTCGGCGCCACGGGGGCCAAAACGGCAAAGCTTCATGTCTCTTCCTTAACAGGGATATGGGCGGTGCATCGCGACAGCAGGATTGAGCTCGACGCCGAAACCGGGCCTGTCGAGCGCCGAGACCGCCATGCGGCCGTTCACCGGGACCGGCTCCCCGAGCAGTTGGGGCGCGAACATCGGCACTATTTCAGTCGGCCCGGGATGCATCATCAGGAATTCGGCGAAGGGCGAATTGTGCCGGGTGACGACGAAATGGTACGAATAGACTGACGAGCCGTGCGGCACGACGAGCTTGCCATAAGCATCGGCCAGCGCCGAGATCTTGAGCAATTCGGTTATGCCACCGCACCAGCCGACATCGGGCTGGATGATATCGCAACAGCCCATTTCGAGGAGCATGCGGAAGCCCCAGCGGGTCGCCTCGTGCTCTCCGGTCGTGACCAGCAATCCTCTGGGCGCGTTGCGCTTGAGTTCGGCATAACCCCAGTAATCATCCGGGCTCAGCGCTTCCTCGATCCATTTGAGACCGCATTCGTTCCACGCGCGATGCGCCAGCCGGGTAGCGTAATCGACATCCAGCGCCATCCAGCAATCGAGCATCAGCCAGAAATCATCTCCGACCCGCGACCGCATTTCCGCGAGGTCGGCGATATTCCGGTGCAGGCCCTCCACCCCTTCGGCAGGCCCGTGATGGAGCGGAAGCTTGCCGCCGATGAAACCGAGTTCCTTGGCAATATCGGGTCGGGCGCCGGTCGCGTAGAATTGCAGCTCGTCGCGTACCGCCCCGCCGAGCATGTGATAGACCGGCTCGTCACGCAGCTTGCCGAGCAAATCCCACAGGGCGAGGTCGACACCGGAAATCGCGTTTATTACTAGCCCCTTGCGCCCATAATATTGGGTCGAGAAGTACATCTGGTCCCAGATCTTCTCATAGTCTGCGGGGCTTCTGCCGATCAGGAAGCGCGAGAGGTGCTTCTCGACGATATAGCAAGCCGGCTCGCCGCCGGTGGTGACGGCAAAGCCGATTGTTCCGTCGTCCGCCTCCAGCTCAACGACCAGCGTCCCGAGGACATTGATCCCGAAGCTTTGGCGCGACTGGCGATATTCCGGATAGCGCGCCATCGGCGTCGCGATGTGGTCATCGATCCAGTGGCCGGCGCCCTGATCGTGATAATCGGCGCCACCGCCCCGGACGGTAAAGGCCCGGACATATTTGATCTTGGGCAAGCCCACGCACTCTCTCCTTGGGCTTGTCTATTATATGATTAATTGGCTTCGTCAATCGGAACCGAGGTTGATTGACGCAAGTTCCCGGGGCATCGGGCCGCCCGTCGCCCAATCGAGCAATTCGACGGTGTGGACGACAGGCGCACCGCCGTGTTGCGCAATCTGGACCGCGCAGCCGATATTGCCCGTCGCGATGACATCGGCGTTCAGCCGCGTGAGATTCGCCACCTTGCGATCGCCAAGTCGCCCCGCAATCTCGGGCTGGAGGATGTTGTAGGTGCCGGCCGAGCCGCAACAGAGATGTGCCTCGCTCGGGGTACGCACGATGAAGCCGGCAGCGGCGAGCAGCCGCCTGGGGGCATCCGTGACCTTCTGGCCATGCTGGAGCGAGCACGCCGCATGATAGGCGACGGTCAGGCCATGGCCATCGCCGGGCGGCAGATCGCCGTCGACCAGGACCTCGCTGATGTCGCGCGCAAGCGCCGAAACGCGCGCGGCCTTTGCGGCATAGGCCGGGTCGCCGCGGAGCATGAAGCCATAGTCCTTGATCATGGTGCCGCAGCCTGAGGCCGTCACGACGATCGCGGCGAGACCTTCTTGCTCGATCTCGCGCGTCCAGGCGTCGACATTGCGCCGCGCCGCATCGAGGCTGTCCTGCTCACGGCCCAGATGGTGCACGAGCGCGCCGCAACATTGCTCTCCGGCGGCGAACACCGCCTGATAGCCGGCGCGCTCGAGCACGCGGAGCGCGGCGGCACGATAATGCGGGCGAAGCACGGGTTCTGCACAGCCCTGCAGCAACACGACGCGGCCACGTTCTCCCGCGACCGGGGACGATCGCACCGACGCCCTGGCAGGTAGGCCGCGGGGCGCCATACGCAACATCGCCGCGATCGGGCGCAGGACGGTAAAGCGATCGATCAGCGGGGCAGCCGGCCGGGCCAGCCGTGCGAGCCGCAATGCCGCACGGAAGCGCGCCGGATAGGGCAGCACCAGTACCAGCATCCAGCGCACGAGCCGCTGGTGCCACGGCCGGGCATAATTCTCCTGGATATAGGCGCGCGCATGGTCGACCAGATGCATGTAGTTCACGCCCGACGGGCAGGTCGTCATGCATGCGAGGCAGGACAGGCAACGATCGACATGCTTCACAACCTCGGCGCTCGGCGTGCGCGCGTTTTCCAGCATGTCCTTCATCAGATAGATTCGACCGCGCGGGCTATCCAGTTCGTCGCCGAGCAGGACATAGGTCGGGCAGGTCGCGGTGCAGTAGCCACAATGCACGCATTTGCGGATCGCCCCTTCGGAGGAGGCCATCGCCGGATCGGCAAGCTGGTCGGCGGTAAAATTCGTCTGCATGATCAGAAGCGCCCCGTCTCGAACACGCCGGCCGGATCGAACGCCCGTCGCACGCGCGTCTCCAGCGCGGCGAGAACAGGTGGCTGCGGGTGGAAGGTCGGGACGGCGCCGCGCATCTCGACGTCGGCACGCGCCAGCATCGCATGCCCTCCGCCCGCTTCGGCCAGCTTGCGGACAAGCGCGGGATCGGCCTCGCTTGCCAGCCAGAGTAGCCCTCCGGCCCAGTCGAGCATCCAGTCGGCACGCGGGATTGTCGCGATCACGGCCGCGGCCCGGCTGGGCGGAACGATGATACGCCAAAGCGGGCGATCCGACGCAAGCGGACGAACATAGCGGACGGCGTCCCACACCGCCGCGCTCTCGTCGTCCGCCATCGGCGCGAGCTTCGCGAATGCCTCGATAAGCACCGCCCGCCGCGCCGCGACCGAGCGCGGAAAGCCGTCGAGGCGCATCGCCGTGAGCGAAGCGCCCTGCCACGAGGCAAGATGCGCCGCGGCGGAGAGCTCGACGGGGGCGCCGAGGGCGCGCGCCATGGCAGCAATGGCCGAAGCGGGGTCGAGGCCGCGCAATACCAGCGTCTGCTGTACCTGCGGGCGCGGCATCACCTTCAACGTCACCTCAGTCAACGCCGCCAGCCGCCCCCAGCTTCCGGCCATGACTTTCGGCAAATCGAACCCCGTGACGTTCTTGACGACCTTGCCGCCTGCGATGAAGCGCTCGCCACGGCCCGACACTGCCTCGAAGCCAAGCAGATGATCCCGCACGGCACCGCGCGTAAGCCGCAGCGGCCCGGCCACCCCCGCCGCGATCACGCCACCGATCGTCGCCGCTCCGGGGACAGCGCCCTGGTCGAACGGATCGAACGCCAGCATCTGATCCTCTGCGGCGACCAGCGCCTGGACCGTTGCGAGCGGCGTTCCCGCGCGGACGGTGAGCACGAGTTCGGGCGGATCGTAATCGACGATGCCCGAGAAGCCGCGCATGTCGACCACCGCCGCACCGGGGCTGGGCGCACCGACATCGTCCTTGCTGCCGCCGCCGCGCAACCGCAGCGTTTCCCCTTTGCCGGCAGCCCCGGCGATCAGGTCGCATAGCTGGTCGACGGTGTCCGGACTGAACCTAGCGCCCATGCTCAGAGCCGCGGCAGATCGGGGAAGGGAAGCGCACCGCCATGGACGTGCATCCGGCCCAGTTCGGCGCAACGGTGAAGTTGCGGGAAGACCTTGCCCGGATTGAGCAGCAAATCCGGGTCGAAGGCGTGCTTCACGCGCTCCTGCTGCGCCAGATCGATCTGCGAGAACATCGCCGGCATCAAATCGCGCTTCTCGACCCCGACGCCGTGCTCGCCCGTCAGCACACCACCTACCTCGACGCACAGCCGCAAGATGTCCGCGCCGAACGCCTCGGCCAGTTCGAGGTGCCCCGGCTGGTTCGCGTCGTAGAGCACCATCGGATGCAGATTGCCGTCCCCCGCGTGAAAGACGTTGATGACGCCCAGCCCATAATGCGCGGACAACAGCTTCATCCGGGCGAGCACATCCGGCAGGCGGCGGCGCGGAATCGTGCCGTCCATGCAGAAATAATCGGGCGAGATCCGCCCCGCGGCGGGAAAGGCCGCCTTGCGCCCGGCCCAGAAGGCGGCACGCTCCGCATCGTCTGTCGACGCGCGGATCGATGATGCGCCATGGGCCTCGGCAATGCGCGCCACCTCATTGAGCAGATGGCTGCATTCAGCCGCAGGACCATCGAGTTCGACGATCAGCAGCGCCTCGACATCCAGCGGATAGCCGACGCCGACAAAGGCTTCGGCGGCGTGGATCGCAGCGCGATCCATCATCTCCATGCCGGCGGGGATGATACCGGCGGCGATCACATCACCGACGCAACGCCCTGCCCCCGCGATTTCGGGAAAGCCGATCAGCAGGGCACGAGCGGTTTCCGGTCGGGGCAGGATACGCACGGTGACTTCAGTCACCACGCCAAGCAACCCTTCCGATCCGACCACCAACCCGAGCAAATCGAGGCCGGGGGATTCAAGCCCCTGCCCGCCGAGCCGGATCACGTCTCCATCGATCGTCACGAGTTCGACCCCCAGCACATTGTTGGTCGTGACGCCGTATTTCAGGCAATGCACGCCACCTGAATTTTCAGCGACATTGCCGCCGATTGTGCAGGCAATCTGGCTGGACGGATCCGGCGCGTAATAGAATCCGGCCTCCTCCACTGCACGCGTGATCGCGAGATTGGTCACCCCGGGCTGCACCACGGCGATCCGGTCCGCGTACTCGATGTGGACGATGCGGTTGAACTTCGCCATCCCGAGCAAGACCGCATCGGCAAGCGGCAGCGCCCCGCCGGAGAGCGACGTGCCGGCCCCGCGCGGCACGACCTTGACCCGGTGGTCGCGGCACCAGCGCAACACCGCGGCGACCTGGTCGACGGTCTCCGGCAGCACGACCACGAGGGGCGTCTGGCGATAGGCGGTCAACCCGTCGGTTTCATAAGGCCGCAGCCCGTCGACATGATCGATGACGCCCTCACCCGGCACGATCATACGCATCGCCGCGACAATCTCGACGCGGCGGGCCAACACTTCCGTGTCGGGCTCGGGCATGCACAGCGCCATTATTGCAGATTCACATACATCCCGCCGTCGACCAGCAACGCCGCGCCAGTGACATAGGCCGCCATGTCGGATGCCAGGAAGACGATCGGGCCGGCCAGATCCTCCGGCGCGCCCAGTCGTCCAAGGGGGACGCGCTGCTCCATATAGGCCCGCTTTTCGGCGTCGGCGAGATC